>JAGRPB010000058.1 GCA_020439945.1 Verrucomicrobiia bacterium | reverse complement strand
AGGAGAGTTTGTAGATCGGACCGTGAGCATCCCTGCTTGCTCCGGAGCCAATACGAATCGCCAACCTGTGAAGCGAGCAGGGATGCTCGCGCTCCATTTTCGCCCCTAAATGACCCACACCGAGACAAAACCTTCGCTCCTGAGTCGCTTCGGCGAATCGCTTGGGCTCATGGTGGTTTTGGTGCTGGTGATCGGGGTGTTCAGTCTGTTGAGCGATCGTTTTCTCTCGGCGGCCACGCTGAATTCAATCGCCAACCAAGTCCCGGCACTCGCGGTGGTGTCGGTGGGAATGACCTTCGTCATCATCACGGCGGGGATCGATCTTTCGGTCGGCTCGGTACTGGCGTTTGCCGGGGCCATCCTCGGTGTGGCGATGGTCGATTGGGGATGGGCGCTGCTGCTTGCTCTGCCGCTGGCAATGATCGCCGGGCTCGTATGCGGTCTGGCCAACGGCTGGGTGTCGGTGCGTTTTTCGGTGCCGAGTTTTATCGTCACGCTGGGCATGATGCAGGTCGCTCGCGGGCTCGCCTATCTGGGCACCGACTCGCAGACCAAATACATCGGCAAGCCGGTCGAATGGCTCGGTGCGCCCTTGCGGGGAGTCGGCATTTCGACCGCTTTCGTGCTCGCGGTGCTGGTGGTGATCGTCGGACAGTTTGTCCTGAAACGAACCGTCTTCGGCCGTTACGTGCTGGTCATTGGCGCCAACGAGGAAGCGGCCACGCTTTCGGGCATTTCCACGCGTCCGGTAAAGATCGCTGTCTTCGCGATCGCGGGTGCCCTTGCCGGGCTAGGCGCTGCCTTTGACAGTTCGCGGCTCGGTGCGGTCGATCCAAACGCCGGCGTGGGCCTGGAACTCTCCGCCATCGCTGCGGTCGTCATCGGTGGCACCAGCCTGATGGGTGGGCGCGGTTCCGTGGTGGGCAGTTTCCTCGGAGTGCTCATCATGGCCACTCTGACCGCCGGCCTCGCCCAGATCGGAGCCACCGAACCGGTGAAGTATCTCGTTTCCGGAACCGTCATCGTCCTCGCCGTCATCGTCGATGCCTGGCGCGCGAAAAAGCTCAAGAAAAACCCCGCATGAAACTCATCCCTCGAATCGTCAGCCTGATGCTACCGCTCGGGTTGATTGGCTCCCTGCACGCCGCCGAACCCGAGCGCGTCATCTTCGACACCGACATCACCGGCGATGTCGACGATGTGCTCGCGCTCGCCATGCTGCACACGCTGGAAGATCGCGGAAAATGCCAACTGCTGGCGGTTACGATCTCGAAGGAAAATGCGTTGGCCGCTCCTTTTGTCGATGCGGTGAATACCTTTTACGGCCAGCCCGACCTGCCCATCGGCATTTCGAAGACCGCGCCGCATCGCGATTCGAAATACCTGAAGCTTGCGGAAGAAAAAGACGGCGACGCTCTTCGCTATCCCCGCGACATCGGGGTGTCGGCGGAGCCCGAGGAAGCGGTCTCGTTGTTGCGGAAAACGCTCGTGGCGCAGCCTGACGGATCGGTCACGATCATTCAGGTTGGTCTCGCCACCAACCTTGCCGATCTGCTTTCCTCGAAGGCGGACGATCTGTCTCCGCTTGATGGTCCCGCGCTGATCCGTAAAAAGGTGAAGCGCGCTTCGATCATGGCCGGTTCGCTCGAGACCATCGGCGACAACAATCACTACCTCGAGGCCAACGTGAAAAATCATGTGCCCTCGATGCAACAGCTCGCCGCGGAGTGGCCGAACGAGGTACCGATCATCTGGAGCGGATTCGAGATCGGGATCGCGGTGCCTTATCCGCGCGAAAGCATCGCGAACGATTTCGGTTACGTGGAGCACCACCCGGTCAAAGAAGCCTACCTGCTCCACAGTGGACCGAATCACGACCGCCCCACCTGGGACCTGACCAGCGTGCTCTACGCGGTGTTTCCGGAGCGCGAATTTTTCGGCCTTTCCGGTTCCGGTCGCGTGACCGTCGAAGACGATGGCTTCACCCGATTCCAGCCCGCCAAACAGGGTAGGGACCGGTTCCTGACCCTGTCTGATGAGCAGGCTGCCCGGGTCCGGGAAGCCCTCGTCCAACTCGTTGTCCAACCCCCAAAAAAGCTCCCATGAAAATACGATTCCTGCCAACTTTCCTGGCTGTCGCCGCCATTGCGATTGCGCCCGCCTTCGCTGGCGAACCGGTTAAGCTCATTTTCGATACCGATATGGGCAACGACATCGACGATGCCATGGCTCTGGCGATCATTCACCAATTGGAGCGGCGAGGTGTGGTTGAATTGCTTGCCGTCACCTCCACCAAGGACAACCCCAAGTCGGCCGCCTTTATTGATGCGATCAACACCTTCTACGGGTATCCCGATGTTCCGATCGGAGTGGTGCGTGACGGAGTCGCTCAGGAAGAGGGGCGCTACAACGGGCTTGCGGACCTGAAAGACGAGGCCGGGAAACCAATTTACCCGCACGATCTCAAGAGTGGTGAAGAGGCACCCGAGGCGGTTTCTCTCCTGAGAAAAACGCTCGCGGCTCAGCCGGATGGCTCGGTGAAAATTGCGCAAGTCGGCTTTTTTACCAACCTCGCACAATTGCTGGAATCGAAGCCCGACGAGCACTCGCCGCTGTCCGGAGCCGACCTGATCAAAAAGAAGGTCAAGGAACTGGTCATCATGGCCGGTTCCTTCCAGACCATCCGTTTCGATACCGACTACGCGGAATACAACGTTCGCGAGGATGTTCCTTCGGCGCAGCTCTTTGCCGAGAAATGGCCGACGACCGTGATTTGGAGCGGCTACGAGATCGGAATCGCCGCCGCCTATCCGTGGCAGAGCATCATGGAGGACTATGGCTACGTGGATCACCACATCATCAAGGAAGGCTACCTCGCCTGGGTGCAGGATCCACCGCACGATCGTCCGACCTGGGATCTCACGGCCGTGCTTTACGCGGTATATCCCGATCGGGGGTATTTCGATCTCTCGCCGATGGGTAGCGTCACCGTGAACGAACGGGGGCGGACTGATTTCATCGCCAACGATTCCCGTCAGAAGGGTGTTCGAAAAGAGGGAGGCAATGATCGTTACTTGATCATGAGCGAAGTCCAGGCGGCTCGGGTCCGCGAAGCTTTTGTGCAACTCTGTTCCGAACCTCCGGCGGGGAGCGGCGATTTGAAGTCGCCGAATTGAATGACTGGGGCGATTTCAAATCGCCCCTCCGATTTCTTGCGATGAAAGCCTTCTCAAAAATCCTGTCGCTGTTCCTAAGCGCAACGGTTTTATCCGCGTCGGCGGGCGATCCGGTGAAGATCATCTTCGACACCGACATGGCGAACGACTGCGACGATGCCGGTGCCCTCGCTGTCCTCAACGAACTCGCCGATCTGGGAGAGGCGGAGATCCTCGCCGTGGTTACGAATCGCAAGGATCCTTCCAACGCCTCGGCCGCCGCCGTCGATGCCATCAACACTTGGTACGGCCGCGGTGATATCCCCATCGGCACCGACAAGGATGGCGCCAAGATCAAGGGCGGTCCCAGCAGCTACTGCCCGAACCTGCGCGATGAGTTTCCGAATGATGCGAAGCCCGATGATGCGATGCCGGATGCGCTCGATGTCTATCGTGACGCACTGAAGTCACAAGACGACGGCAGCGTCGTGATCTGCAGCGTGGGTGCCCTGAGCAATCTCGAGGACCTCGTCCGTGCCGAGCCGGAACTGGTGAAGGCGAAGGTGAAACAACTCCTCGTCATGGGCGGCGGATTTCCCCGAACCAAGCGGCCCGAGACCAATATCAAGCTCGATCCCGCCGCCTCTGTCACCGTGGCCAACGAGTGGCCCACGCCGATCCTTTGGCAGGGATACGAGATCGGAGCCACGATGAACAATGGGGCCGAGTTGCAGGAGGCTCCCAAGGAGAATCCGGTTCGTCGGGCCTACGAATTGCGGCCTTTTCACGAATACCGGGCGATCGATTATGGGAAGCCGAACCACGATCTCGCCACCGTGCTTCTCGCGGTGCGCGGACCGGACAAAGACCTCTGGTCGGTCGAGGAACGGGGCCGTGCCGTTTTCGATTCTGACGGAAACTGCGAGTGGAAGCAGGACTGGAACAAGAATCACGTCTACGTCCGCATCAAGGGGCATCCCCGGAAGCTGGAGAAGGTGTTGGGCGACCTGCTCATCGCCCAGCCGAAGGCAAAATAAACTTACCCCTTCGGCTTGGCCTTCCAGATCGCCATGTTCCGGAACTGGGCGCCTTCTCCTCGCGCCACCATGCCGACGCGGCCTTTGCGATCTTTAAAGCGTTCGTGGTGCGCTTCGAGGACGTGGTCGTCGATGCGGGCGAGATAGTGATCCCCGGAAATCTCGACGGTGATCTTGTGCCAAGTCTCGGGATCGGTGGCGACCTCGATGCGGGTCAGCTCCTCCTTGCGAGTCTCCTTGGCGATGCCGCTCATCTTCTGAATCCAGATCGCAGTGGGCGTGATGACGACCCGACCGAGGTGGAGATTCGGCTGGTTGATATCGCGGCAGACGAAACCGATCTGCGGTGAATCGCCCAGCTTGAATTCGCCGGTGAGAACGAGATCGCCGAGATCGGTCACATATTCGCAGACCGCCTCGTGCCCATTGGGACGCTTCTCACTGGGGCCTTCCTGGATCGCGTAAGCCGCGCCATCGACGATGCTCCATTCCCCAATTCCGCCGCGCCAGCCGGTGACGCTGGGTTTTCCCTTGGGATCGAACGATTCGGGCCGATCGAATGCCTCGGCGGTGACCAGGTCTGCGGGTTCGACAATTTTCGTGGCAGGCGCCTTTGGTTCATCCGAATGACCGAGGGTCGCGATGGCCGAAAAGGCGAAAAACAGAAATACCAAGCGTTTCATGGAATGGGAGATCAGAGATTTTTCTTCTTCATTTCCTCGACCACGAAATCCGCAGCACGAGCGGTGAGCGCCATGTAGGTGAGCGAAGGATTCACACAACTGGCCGAGGTCATGCAGGCGCCATCGGTGACAAAGACGTTCTTCACCGTGTGAACCTGGTTGTGTCCGTTGAGAATGGAAGTCTTCGGATCGCGGCCCATCCGTGCCGTGCCCATCTCGTGGATGGCGGTGCCGGGATAGGACTCGTTGTCGAAAGTTTTCACGTCGACGAGACCGGCCTTCTCCAACATCTCGGCGGCATCGTTCATCATGTCCTGGCGCATCTTCTTCTCGTTGTCGCGGAACTCGGCATCGAAAACCACGATGGGCAGGCCCCACTTGTCCGTCGCCTCGGGATCGAGATACATCCGGTTCTCGTGATAGGGCAAAGTCTCTCCGAATCCGCCCAGCCCCATGGTCCACGGACCGGGACGGGTGAGAGCCTCCTTGAATTCCGCGCCGAACTGGAACTCGGCCACATTGCGTTCCCAGCCCTGGCGACTGGCGCCGCCCTGGTAACCGAAGCCGCGCAAGTAGTCGCGCTTGTCGTCGCCGATGTTGCGGTAACGCGGGACGTAGATCCCGTTGGCGCGGCGACCGTAGTAGTAGCGATCCTCGCCCCCTTCCCAGCGACCGCTGGCACCGGCGCGGAAATGGTGATCCATGAGGTTGTGCCCCAGTTCGCCGGAGTCGTTGCCGAGCCCGTTGGGAAACCGGTCCGACTTGGAATTCATCAGCAGCGCGGTCGAGGCCATCGCGCTGGCACAGACGAAGACAACCTTGGCGAAAAACTCGCGATCCTCCATGGTCTTCGAGTCGCGAATTCGCACCCCGGTGGCGCGTTGGGTTTCGTCATCGTAAACGATTTCCCGGACCACCGAATCGGGTCGCAGGGTCAGGAGACCGGTTTTCACCGCGGCCGGCAACGTGGCCGATTGAGTGCTGAAATAGGCGCCAAACGGACAACCGCGGATGCAGCGATTCCGATACTGGCAGGGAGCGCGGCCAACAGCCGCTTGTTCCTGCGAAATCTGTGACAGGTTGGCGACGCGCCCGATGGTCATGTTGCGACCCGGAAACTCTTTCTCGATGCGTTTCCGGACTTCCTTCTCGAGGTAATACATCTCCATCGGCGGGAGAAACTCGCTGTCCGGCAGTTGCGGCAGCCCGAGCGCTTCCCCGGAAATGCCGGCAAATTTTTCCACGTAGGAATACCAGGGCGCGATGTCGGCGTAGCGAATTGGCCAGTCGACCGCGATACCATCCTTCAGGTTGGCCTCGAAATCGATGTCGCTGAGCCGATAACATTGCCGGCCCCACATGATGGATTTCCCGCCGACGATGTCCGGACGGTACCAGTCGAAACGTTTCTCTTCCTTGTAGAGCGAATCCTCGTCCTTGAACCAGTATTTCTCAGTCCACTCATTGTAGGGATAGTCCCGGGCGAGCTTCGGGTGCGACTCGGCCTGTTCGATCGTGATCTTACCGTCGTATTTCGATTTCCACGGATCCTGCATCGCGGTCTCATAGCCCGAGATGTGCTTCAGGTCCTTGCCGCGCTCCAGCATGAGAACGCGCATGCCTTTCTCGGTCAATTCCTTGGCAGCCCAGCCGCCGGAAACGCCGGAACCCACGACGATGGCATCGTAGGTGTTTTCCTTGTCTGCTGTGATATTCAGATTGGCCATGATGGGGAAATGGGTGGAATGGAAAAATCAGCGAAGAGCCCAGGTTTTCTGTTCCGGCGTCAGCGGGATGTCACCCTCGAATCGGCCCGGAACCGGCAGGTAGTCGAGCGCCTGGGTCGCTCCGATCTCCGAAGTGAAATAGCCGGTCACTGTGAGTTGACGCATTTGATTGAAGAAAGGCCGGTTCGACTTGATGAGGTCCTTCACCATCGTCTGCTTCGCGGGCGACTCCAGATCGACGAAGCTTTTCTGATGCGCCGCCTGGCTGCCGGCGTCGAGCTCGGCGAGGCCGGCGTAGAAGAACTGCTGATCCTTCAACTCGTAGCAGTCTCGCATCACCCGAATGATGAACTCCTCAACGCCCGCGGCTTTCGCGCCCGGCGTGCCGGTGTCGGGAATGATGACATCGGTCAAATCGGCGAGCAGCGCGCGCTGATGGTCGTCGACATTCAGGCTGGCGCCCTTGTTGAGCACCTGGCCCATGAGCCCGGCGGTGACTTGGGTGGAGAGGGCTCCGCCCAGCAGGAGGGAGAGACGTTGAATCGTTTCGCGGCGATTGATCATTAGTGGGGTGGGGAAAAACCAGCCCACCAATGAAGGGGAAATGGCTCATCGGGTCAAATCCAATGCGCACGTCTCCGCTCCGGCGCGGAATGCAGGATCGACAGGGTATGATCCGGCACCTGACCCTGTGGCATCTGCTGCGATTCAGGCCAGCAGTTTCTCCACCACATTGCCGGCCACGCCGGTGAGGCGGAAATCGAGGCCTTGGGAGCGGACACTGAGCTGGGTGTGATCGAAGCCGAGAAGGTGGAGAATGGTCGCGTGGAGATCGTGGACGTGAACCTTGTCCTCGGTCACGTTGAAACCGAATTCGTCGGTGGCGCCGAGGGTCTGACCCGTCTTAATGCCGCCGCCGGCGAGCCACATGGCGAAGGCGTTGGGATGATGATCGCGCCCGTCGTTGCCGCCCTGCACCATGGGAGTGCGGCCGAATTCGCCACCCCAGATGACGAGCGTGTCATCGAGCAAGCCCCGCTGCTTGAGATCCGTGATGAGGGCGGCGCTGGCGCGATCGGTCTGACCGCACTGCTCCTTCAGGCCCTTGGTGAGGCCGCCGTGGTGATCCCAGGCTTCGTGATGGATCTGGACGAAACGCACGCCGCGCTCCACCAGTCGACGCGCGGTGAGGCAGGCGTTGGCGTAGGAACTCTCGCCCGGTTTGGCTCCGTAGAGTTCAAGGGTCTCGGGAGATTCCCGCGCGATGTCGACGGCCTCGGGCGCGACTCTCTGCATGCGATAGGCGAGTTCGTAGGAACTGATCCGGGTGGAAATTTCCGGATCGCCGACGTGTCCGAGCCGCTGCTCGTTGAGGGCGCGAATGCCGTCGATGGTGTCGCGCTGGAAGGTGTCGTCGATGCCTTCCGGATTGGAAAGGTAGAGGACGGGATCGCCAACACTGCGAAAAGGAACGCCGGCGTAGGCGGTGGGCAGGAAGCCGCAGCCGTGATTGTTGGCTCCGCCGCTGGCGCCTTTCTTGCCGGTGGAAAAGACGACAAAACCGGGCAGGTCCTGGTTTTCCGAGCCGAGCCCGTAGGTGGTCCACGATCCCATGCTGGGACGGCCGAACTGTTGCGAGCCCGTGCTCATGAAGATCTGGGCCGGCGCGTGGTTGAAGGCGTCGGTGACCATCGATTTAACAATGCAGAGATCGTCGGCGATGGCGGCGGTGTGCGGGAGCAGCTCGGAGATCTCGGCACCGCTTTCGCCATGACGGGAAAACTGGTATTTCGGTCCGAGCAAGGTGCTGTTGGGCGAGATGAAAGCGGCGCGGTAGCCTTCGAGTAATTCGGCCGGAGGGAGCTTGCCGTCCCACTTGGTTAGCTCGGGCTTGTTGTCGAAGAGTTCGAGATGGCTCGGCGCGCCGCCCTGGAACAAGAAGATGACGCGTTTCGCTTTCGCGGTGAACTGCGGTTCCTTCACGGCGAGCGGATTGGTGGAACCCGACGCCGCCGAGGCGCGGTCGCTTCCGAGCAACGAACCAAGCGCGATGCTGCCGAGTCCGACGCCACAGTCGCGGAAAAACCAGCGGCGGGTGTGGTAACGCCGGTGTTCTTCGAGGAGTTGGGGAAGGTGTTTCATGAGAGTGGGGGCAGGTTAATAACCCGCCGATCGAGGTTGGGAGGCAGATGGCAAATCTGCCCCACATTTCATTCCTTCGTAAATGTTTCGTCGAGGTTCAGCAGCACCCGCGCGGCCAGAATCCAGGCGGCGAGGTCGGCGTTGCCGCTTTTGGTCGCGGCGACGTCTTGAGCGTTCAGTTTTCCCTTGGCGACTCGTTCGCGTTGGCGATCCATCAGCTCGGTCAGGGTGGCCGCTTCGCTCTCCTCGGGCGATCGCGCCAAGGTCAGGCGCCAGGCGTAGTCGAGTCGCTCGGCATCGGTCTTTCCGCCTTCGGTGAGAACGCGTCCCGCAAAGGCGCGGGCGGCTTCCATGGAGACGGTCTCGTTGAGCGCCACGAGTGCCTGGATGGGGGTGTTGGCGCGGGTGCGGCGGATGCAGGCGACATTCCCCTCGGGGGTGTCGAAGGTCTGGAGGAATGGGTAGGGCGTAGTCCGGCGTCGCCAGGTGTAGACGGCGCGGCGATAGCGATCTTTGCCCGTCGCCTCTTCCCAGGGAAAAGGCGCGTAACTGGCGGGAGGCTCGAAGAGAAAGGCCGGCGCCGGCGGCATCACCGCGGGACCGCCGACCTCGGGATTGAGCAGGCCACTGACGGACAGCTGAATGTCGCGGATGATCTCGCCCTCGACCCGGAAACGCGGACCCCGGGCGAGGAGCCGGTTCTGCGGATCGCGCTCGCGCAGTTCGGGCGTGACGAGGCTGCTCTGCCGGTAGGTCTTCGAGGTGACGATGAGCTGGTGCAGATGCTTCAGGCTCCAGCCTTTCTCCATGAAATCGACCGCGAGCCAATCGAGCAGTTCCGGATGACTCGGATCCTCACCCTGAGTGCCGAAATCTTCGGCCGTGGCCACGATGCCCGTGCCGAAGTAGGCCTGCCAGACGCGGTTGACGACGGCGCGGGCGGTGGTGGGGGAATCGGGAGCGACCAGCCATTTCGCGAAAGTCAGCCGGTCGTCTCCGGCATCCGCGGGCAGGTCGTTGAGAATCTCCGGCACGCCGGGAGTGACGTTGTCGGTCGGGGTGAGCCAATCACCGCGTTTCAATACGCTGGTCAGGCGGGGCTCGTCGCGTGCCTGGAGGGTGAACTGGGTGACGCCCTCGGGATGCTGCGCCCAGAGCGCCTCGATCTCCGCGTTGGCATTCGCGTAGCGCTCGGCGAGTTCCGGGTGACGCAGTCCGGCGATGGTCCGCCAGTGGGAGAAGATCGTGGCCACCTGGTATGGCGATCGTTTTTCCCGTGGCACGGCGAGGGCTTCCCTGACCCGGACGGGAACGGGATCGGCCTCGGGATCCGGCGAGGTAGTCACGCTGAGGCGGAAGTGTCCCATCTGGGCGGCCTGGAGGTCGTCCGCATTCCATCCACCGATACGCTGGACGAGTTGGAAGGTTAGCGCGTCGGTGTCGAGCGGTTTCGCGGTGGCGAATACGGCGACGCTTTCGAGGTTGCGGCGACCGGGACCGAGATCGGAACTCCATCCAGTGTCGTGGTTGCCATCGATGGCGTAACTCGCCGGACCGAGGTATCGCTCCTTCGGTTCCTTCTCGTTGAACTTGGTGTGTGCTGGCGTTTTCTCCGGCGGAGCCAGGTCGGCGGTCGCTTTCGCGAATTTCACCTTGGTCGATTTTCCGTCGGCGCCTTTCGTCTCCACCTGGAACTCGGAGAGCCCGAAGGTGCCCATGAAAGAGCGTCCCGGTCCTTCGGCGGGCAGATTCGGATCGTTGAGCATCTCGAGACGGAAACCGGTCACCCCTTTCCCTCCCGACTTGAGCTGGAGCACGGTGTTGCTCTTGGTGGGCTGGAATCCGGCGGCGATGAAGGAGCCGTCCGGCTGCGGGAGAATGCGCTGTCCGCCGGTGGCGTTCTTGTCGACCTCGGGCCTGACCACGGTCCACTCCGGTTTCGGCGTCGCCCGCCACTCGTCTTCCCAGGCCGCCAGCTTCGTTTCCCAGTCCGGAGTCGTTTCGCGGAGGCGGGCCTCGATTTCGGCGATACCTCGGAGGATTTCTCCCTTTCTCATATGCTCGTCCGGCGTGTAGACCCGCGGCTGAGCTTCATGGTCATTGTTGAGGAAAGCGAAGATCCGGTAGTACTCCTCCTGGGTGATGGGATCGTACTTGTGGTTGTGGCACTGCACGCAGTTGAGCCCGAGGGCGAGGATGCCTTTGCCGATCGCGTCCATGCGGTCGAACATCGCCTCCATGCGGAACTGCTCGGGATCGACGCCACCTTCCTCGTTGAGCATGGAATTGCGGAGGTAGCCGGTGGCCACGACCTGGTCCTGGGTGGCGTTCGGCAAAAGATCGCCGGCGATCTGCTCGATGATGAACTGGTCCCACGGCAGGTCGCGGTTGTGCGCGTCGATCACCCAGTCGCGGTAGAAATGAGCGATGCGCGGCTTGTCTTTTTCGTACCCGTCGCTGTCGGCATAGCGCGCCGCGTCGAGCCAGTGACGACCCCAGCGTTCGCCGTAGTGGGGCGAGGCAAGGAGGCGATCGACGAGTTTTTTCCAGGCGTCGGGAGAGGGGTCGTTGAGGAAAGCGTCCTGCTCCTCGAGAGTCGGGGGCAGTCCGGTCAGGTCAAGATGGAGTCGGCGTAGCAGGGTGCGGCGATCGGCCTCGGGGGAAAAGGCAAGCCCTTCCTCGTCGAGGCGGGACTTGATGAAAGCGTCGATGGGATGCGCCTCGCCGACCTGCGGCAGTGGGGCCTTCACCGGCGGGACGAAGGACCAGTGATCGCGGTTGTCGCCGATCTCGACACTGGCTTCGTCGGGAAACTCGGCACCCTGGTCGATCCAGGCGCGGAGGATGCCGATCTGTTCATTACTGAGCGGGTCACCTTTCTTCGGCATGCGTCCTTCCGGCCGCAGCCCGGCGACAAAGTGAACCAGCGGCGAGCGGGCGCTGTCGCCCTTTTCCACGGCGGGGCCCAGCTCACCCCCGGCGAATAGCGTCGGCTTGTGGTCGAGGCGGAAATTGGCCTCCTGGTGTTTGGGGCCATGGCAATTGTAGCAGGCACCGGCGAAAATCGGCTGCACGTCGCGGACGAAATCGATCGTGCCCTTTGCGGCTGGCGGGAGTTTTTCGAGGTCGGCGGCGGAAATCTCGACCGGAGCCGTGTCGCGAATCACGAAACCCTCCGGCCAGGGCGCTCCGGCATCGATCCAGGTGCGAAAGGTCGCGACCTGCTCCGAGGTGAGCGCGTGATCCTCTTTCGGCGGCATGGCATCGTCGTCATCGAGCCGGGCGATGCGGAGAATGAGATCGCTCTTCGCGCTGTTGCCCGCGAGATAGGCCGGTCCACTGTCCCCGCCTTCGCGCAGGAAATCGGCGGTGTCGAGGCGGAGCCCGCCCTTCTGTTTTCTCGGACCGTGGCAGGAAACACAGGTCGTTTCCAATACCGGCCTGATGTCGCGATCGAAATGAAATTTCGCCGCGGGTACCGGAAGATCCCCGGCATAGGCCGGGAAGGAATAGAGCAGCCAGGCGACGCCGAGTAGGACGCCGCCGCGGGACAGGAGGTTTCGGTCTCCGGCGATCATGGGGGCAGGTTTGGAAAAACGCGTTAGCGCGAGAGAAGATCCCTCAAGTTTTACTTGATCACCATGACACGAACGCGCCGTGATGTCTTGGATTCCGGGCGCTGGTTTTGGTGCGATCGGATCAAATGGTCTTGGCGAGTTTTCGCCATCAATCTCGACGGGGATGAGGCAGCGCCTCCTTGATTTCGCGCCCTTTCGGAAGTCGGGGCTGGACGTCGATCGCGTAGATCAATCCATCGATCGACTTGATGAAGTTTCGTGGATGGGCGTCCTGAACCAAGGCTTCGTCTTTGTCGCGAACCCATCCGCCGAGTTTCTCGTTCCAGGTGAAACCCAGTTCCTGGAGGTATTTCGCCACTTCATCTTCCTCCGGCATACCGCCTCCCGGTTCGGGAAGGATGTAGCGTTGCGAGGTCACGATGCTGGGACCGTCTCGCTGGTTCCAGATGCCTTCGAATCGCACATCATCGCCGAAGATGCGGTTCGAGAGGCGGAGGCGATGGAGGTAGCCAACCGGAGTGCTGTAGCCCGCCGGACCGAAGCCGGCTTGATTGGGGAACGTAGCTTTCCAGAACCTGTGTCCCCGGCTTTCATGGAACACCTGGTGTTCCATTCCGCCTCGGCCGAAATCTCGCCCAGGCAGGTCCTTCCGACTCAGGAGACAACCGTTTTCTCGGGCGAACGCGACGAGGTTTCGGAACTGGTCTCGGAAGGCTCTTTCCCAGGCTTCGACAGGATCCCGTGGTGGGCCCACATTTGCCATTCCCACGACTGGCGCAGGAGCGCCTGGTCCTGTTCCGAGAGCGGCTTGTTCTGCTTCATCAAGTCCCATATCCGGCGGGCGTCTTCCCGCGAAATGGGCTGGGGCAGGTTTTCGTCGCTCATGTGGTTACCAAACTACGGATGATGATCGAATTCAAGGAAGTTCGTCCTCACGCACGTTCGCTGAACTGCCGCCAACGCTCCAACACCTTGGTGGCGGCGCCGGAATCGATCGCCTCCCGGGCGCGTTCCAGGCCTTCGCCGAGATCGCTCGCGAGACCGCAGATCGTGAGGCCGGCGGCGGCGTTGAGGAGGACGATGTCGCGCTTTGGTCCGGCTTCCGATCCATCGAGAATTGCCCGGAGCAGGGCCGCGTTTTCGTTCGCGTCTCCACCACGGAGGTCGCTGACCTCGGCCGGGGCCAGGCCCAGTTCGGCTGGCTGGATGGTGAAAGCCGCGACCGGGTGTTCGATGCCGATGGTTTCGTGGACGGAGGTGGGCCCGACCGACGACAGTTCATCCATGCCCTCGCCGGTCTCGGTGTGACCGTGTACCGCCCAGGCTCGCGTGCGTCCAAGCCGACCGAGAATTTCCGCGAAAGCCGGGGTGAGATTTTCGTCGAAAACGCCGATCAGTTGAAAGTCGGGCCTCGCCGGATTCAACAAGGGGCCCAGCAGATTGAAGATGCTGCGTCGCCCTTCCTCGGCCAGTTGCTTTCGGACCGGAACGATGGCCTTGAAGGCAGGGTGATACATCGGCGCAAAGAGAAACCCCGCGCCGACCTCGGCGAGACAATCGCCGAAGGTTTCTGGCGGCAGATCGATGCGGATGCCGAGCGCTTCCAACACGTCGGCGCCTCCGCTCTTGGAGGTGATGCCACGATTGCCGTGCTTCACCACCGCCACGCCGCAGGCGGCCAGGACGAACACGCTCGTGGTCGAGACGTTGAAAAGGTCGAGCTTGTCGCCTCCCGTGCCACAGACGTCGATCATCGGCCGTCCCAGCGAGGCCCGGTCGATCGCCGGATCGACGGCGCGCTTGAGAAATTCTTTCACGAATCCCGCGATCTCTGCCGGTGTCTCTCCCTTGTCGGCCAGGGCGCGTAGCAGATCCGCCTTCACGTCGTCCGCCACGGAATCGTCAAGCAGGGCGTTCGCGGCCTCTTCGATGGCGGCGGCATCGAGTTCTTTTCCTTCGCGCAGAGCGCTGATGAGAGGAGTCATGGTGCGGGGTGACAGATTCTGAGCCCGGGAGGCTTGCCATCTGTGAGGGATTTGCCAATGTTTGAGAAACGGACCGAGATTCGTGTCCGAAAAAATGTCCGGTGAGTCTACCCGAATCCCGGCTTCCTGCTCCATGTTTCCCGAAGAAATTTCCCAATCGTCGCTGAAAGGCCGCCTCATCCTCGCCGATCCGAGCCTGATCGAGCCCACCTTTCGCCACAGCGTCCTCCTCCTGACCGAGCACAGCACCGACGGTGCCCTCGGCTACATCCTCAACCGGCCGCTGGGAAAGAGCGTGGGCGATCTGCTCTGCGACAGCGATTTTGAAAACCTCGCCGACATTCCTGTCTACATTGGTGGTCCGGTGAGCACCGAGCATCTGACCTTCGGTTCGCTGGGTTGGTCGGAATCCGACAACTCGCTCCAGTTTTCCACCCACCTCTCCGCGCCGCAGGCGGTCGCCTATCGCAGCGAGGGATTCTCCGTGCGCGCCTTCGTCGGCTACTCGGGTTGGGGCGAGGGCCAGCTCGAATCGGAACTCGAACAGAACACCTGGATCATTCGTCAGCCCGAAAAACGCGTGCTCGAAACCGAGGAACTGGAAACCCTCTGGAATCGGCTGCTCCGAGAGCTAAGCCCCTGGCACGCGCTGGTCGCCGACGAACCGGAAGATATCTCGTTGAACTGAAATCGTTCAGGTCGCGAGCGCCCGATCGAGACGCTCGATCAACTCGTCGACCGGTTCGAGTCCGATCCAGAGACGAACGAGATTCGCGTCGACCCCGCATTGCGCGGCCCAGGGAAGCTCCCCGTAGTGGGCCAGCAGGGTGTAGGGACAGGCGAGGGAAAAATTAGTGCCGAGACTGGGGCCCTTGGAAATCTCCAGGGCATCGTAGAATTTCGGCGCGGCGCGCGGGGCGTCCTTGAGGAGGAGCGACATCAGGCCGCCATAGCCGCCGCCGGGTTTGAGGACGGCTTCGTAGAATTCCGCCGTCTCCCGCTTCGGATACCAGAGGCGTTCGATGGCGGGATGCTTGTCGAGGAAATCGAAGACGATTTCTCCATTCGCATTCACGACCGGCAAACGCTCGAGAAAGTCGCGCGAGTTCTGCTCCAGCATGATGGCGTCGAGTGCGAACAACGGGCTGTCAGACTCGGCGGCGACCAGGGCCTCGCGCAGTTCGTCGTGAAAAGGCGAATCGCCCTTCAAGGTCACGGATCCGGCCATGACGTCGCCGGCCCCGGAAAACAGCTTGGTCAGGCTTCCGGTGACGGCGTCGGCAAAGCGGAGCGCGTCGACATTCGCGGGCGTGGCCACGGTGTCATCGACGAAAAGCGGCGTGCCCACCGGTTCCAGCAACCGTCGCAGGCCGGCGAGATCCGCGGTGCGGAGCAGGGGATTACTGGGCGCCTCGGTGAAAACGGCGGCGAGCGATTCGCCGCGCCCCAGCAGGGCTTTCACTTCCGCGGCGCCCCCGTGTTCGGCCACCGACAAGTCGATCACGCCACCGGGATTGAAATGCTGTTGCGCCTTGAGCGCGTCGACATAGGGAAATTCCACCTGGACCGTGGGCAGGCCGGGCCTCCGCCTGAGAGCGGCGCGATGCACCGCGGCGATGGCGGCCATCCCGGAGGAAAACAGGAAAATGTCCTCGGTCGATTCGCCGGTGAGCAATCCGATGCGGGTGCGAATCCGCTCGCGGGCGGCCTGCCCCGCTTCGGCGAGATCGTCGGGCAGCGGCTCGTCGGTGAGGGCGGCTTCCGCATTCCGGCTGCTCACGATCTCGCCGCCGTGCTGCCAGACCTTCCAGGCCGCCTCGAAACCGGCCGGTTCGACAAGGACCACGGTGAGGTTTTCCCATCCGTAGCTTTCCAGTCGACAACCGGCGCCGCTTTTCTGCTTCACGAAATCGGCGGCCCGCCATGCTGCGGCGAGCGAGGGAAAGACCAGCGCCTTCTCCCCCTTACGGGCGAATTCGGCCTCCGCCGCGGCACAGAGTTCCCCGACCTCCGGATGTGACACGAATCGCGGATAGCCGCAGGCCAGCTTTTTCATCACCTCCGGATCGCGTTCCTCGTAGCCGATCACGCTCTCCCAAGTCGGCAGGCACATGGAAACGGCGTGCGGCAGATCCGGGAGGGCGGCTCCGAGATCCTCCGGCCGGCAGAGTGGCTCCAGGAAAAGATTGCGCCGTTCCTCCGTCATGATCGGGCGAGTCTGGCGAGGGCGTCGCGGACGTCGCGAATGAGGTCGTCGACGCTTTCGATCCCGACGGAAAAGCGGACCAGGGAATCGCTGATGCCAACTTTTTCCCGCTGTTCCCTCGGCACGCTGGCATGCGTCATGGAGGCGGGATGACAACAGAGCGATTCGATCCCGCCGAGGCTTTCTGCCTTCGGGAAATACCGCAGGCTTTCCACGAAGCGCAGGGTTTGCTCGAGATCGAGACCGAAATCCGCCGTCACGATTCCCGAGCCGCCGTTCATCTGTCGTGTCGCGATTTCGTGCTGCGGATGAGAAGGCAAAAACGGATAACGGACTTCGGCCGCCTCGGTTTCCCGCTCCAGGAATTCGGCGAAACGAAGCGCGTTGGCGCAGTGTCGCTCCATGCGAATCGCCTCCGTTTTCAGACCGCGCAAGGTGAGCCAGCAATCCATGGGAGAGGGTTGCAGACCGAGCGCCTTCTGCGCGAAGATCATTTTTTCCCGCCACGCCGGATCGTTGCTGCAAACCGCGCCACCCAGGGCGTCGGAATGCCCGTTGGTGTATTTGGTGGTGCTGAGCAGGGAAAGATCGGCTCCGAGTTCGAGCGGGCGCTGGAGAAAACTGCTGGCGAAAGTGTTGTCGACGATCACTTCCGCGCCCGCCTCGTGCGCCGCGCGGGAAACCGCCGCGATGTCGATCACCTTGAGATTGGGATTGGTCGGCGATTCGATCCAGACCAGCGCGGGTCGATGTTCCGCAATCTTTTCGAGGGAAGCCGGATCGGTAAAATCGAGGTAGACGATGGAAACTCCGAACTTGGCGAAGACCTGGGCGAAAAGCCGGTAGGTGCAGCCGTAGATGTTTTCCTCGGCCACGACGACATCGCCTGATTTGAGCGTCGAGACGATGGCCGTGATCGCCGATACGCCGCTCGCGAAGACGGTCGCGTGGGCGGCCGATTCCAGGCTGGCGAGCGCGCGCTCGAGGAGGCGGAAATTCGGGTTGCCCGATCGGGTGTAGTCGAAGCCGCCGGGATTTCCGTATTCAAAGGTCGATGTCAGCCACACCGGAGGCGTGATCGCTCCGGTTTCACCCACGAAATCCCGACCCGCGTGGATGGCGCGGGTTTCGAAACCTTCGGGGGGAGAATGGGCTGGATCGGAGGCGTCGGACATGGTGGCAACGAATCAACAGGGTTGAGTCCGGGAGTCAACAGGGTTGGATCATGAATCGTGTCAGCGCAATCCGCCTCGCGGTCGGCTCCGAAAAGCTCTGATCGGGTGAAACATCCGGCCGATTCTCCCGGAAAAAGTCGCAGATTTTCCTCGCTTTTGAAGCTCGAAACTTGCTGATTGTCAAAGTGTTCAACCCTTTGGTCCGCAGTCTGACGACTCGCGGCGGCCGGTTTTTTGTGCCCGTTGGTTTCCTGTCTTCCCCCTTTCCGAGAGGACAACGGCAAAACCGGGGCGCCGCCGTGTCTTCGGTCCGCGTCCGGAGGGTTGTGTGCCTTCAATCGACACACAACCTTAATGATGAAAAACAAGACATTGAAGTTCTTCGGAACTCTAACGGGCGTCGCCTTGCTGGCCGCGCAGAACGGCTTCGCGCAGGAAAGCGGCGCGGGTGCGGCCACGAATACCGGCGACAGCGCGTGGATGATGACCGCCACCGCGCTGGTTCTTTTCATGACCATCCCGGGATTGGCGCTTTTTTACGGTGGTCTGGTGCATCGGCGGAATGTGCTCAGCGTGTTGATGCACTGCTTCTCGCTGGCCTGCGCGCTGAGCGTGGTCTGGCTGGTGGCGGGTTACACGCTGGCGGTGGGTGAGGATGGCGGTTGGATCGGCGGCATCGGCGCACTCTTCCATCGCGGGGTCGGGTCCGGCGACATCCTCGGATCGGCGTTTCAGATGACGTTTTTCATCATCACTCCGGCCCTCATCATCGGAACGTTCGTGGAGCGGATCAAATTCAGCGCCATGCTGATCTTCTCGATCCTGTGGGCGCTGGTCGTCTACGCACCCATCTGTCACATCACCTGGTTTGGCGGCTGGTTTGCGAAACTCGGCGTCATTGATCTCGCCGGTGGTATCGTGGTTCACATCACGGCCGGCGTGGCCGCCCTCGTGGCCTGCATCATGGTCGGCAAACGGAAGCATCCCGAGCCACCGCACAATCTGCCCATGACCGTGACGGGCACGGCCATGCTCTGGGTGGGGTGGTTTGGTTTCAACGCTGGCAGTCAGGGTGGTGCGACCGAGGCGGCGGCGATGACGCTGTTCGTGACCCATCTTTCCGCCGCGACTGCGGCCTGCACCTGGGCGGCGATCGAGTGGTTCACGATCGGGAAACCCAGCGTCCTCGGCATCGTCACGGGATCGATCGCCGGGCTGGCGGCGATCACGCCCGCGTCCGGAGTCGCGGGTCCCGTGGGAGCCGTCATCATCGGCATCGCTTCGGGGGGCATCTGCTGGGTGGCCTCGGTGAAATTAAAGAATCACTTTGGCTACGACGATTCACTCGACGTGGTCGGAGTGCATGGAGTCGGAGGTCTGGTGGGCACGCTGCTCGCCGCGGTCGTCGGCGTGAAGGCTCTCGGTGGATTCGGAGACTTCGCCATGGGGAAACAATTCGGGCTCCAATTGATGGCGGCGGCGGTCACCGCCGTCTACACAGCGTTAGCTTCCGTGGTAATCCTGCTGGTGGTGAAGGCCTTGGTCGGATTGCGCGTGACTGAGCAGGAGGAAATCGTCGGTCTCGACCAGAGCGCGCACGGAGAGTCGGCCTACAACGATTGATCCGGCGGTTTTCCCATCAAAAACGAGGGGATTTTTTCAGCCCCGGGCGGGATATGGCCGCTCGGGGCTTTTTCGTTTTCACCCAGTTATGAAGGTCGAAAGGAAATTTTTAGAACTTGGCACGGGGGTTGCTGATGTGGGAGGTGCGAAACACCAAAACGCTGTTTCCGGATCCGGTGATCCGGGTAACAGCCTCAACGTCAATCCACATCCAACATGAAATATCGATTCAACCTTCGAACCTGGCTGCTGGTGGCCCTGATGGCTCTCCCGCTGCTGACCAATGATCTGGCGATCGGGCAGGAAGCTGCTCCCGCCGCTGAAGCTGCTCCTGCGGCAGAGGAAGCTGGACCTCCCTCCGCTTATTCCGACGAAGCCTATATTGCTTCAGAGGGCTACGCGACCTTTGCGGTGAACAACCTCTGGATCTGCATCGCGGCGGCGCTCGTGTTCATCATGCACCTCGGCTTCGCCACGGTGGAGAGCGGTCTCAGCCAATCGAAGAACACGGTCAACATCCTGTTCAAGAACGTCTGGATCGTCACGACCGGGATTCTTCTCTACGCGTTCTGGGGGTTCAATTCGATGTATCCCGGCGAAGGAAATGGCTTCTTCGCGATGGGTAGCTGGTTTGGCGGCGATCTGAATGATCCTGCGCTGACCACTGCCGAGTATAATGCGGGCTACACCTGGTGGGGTGACTTCCTCTTCCAGGCCATGTTTGCCGCGACCGCCGCCACGATCGTTTCCGGTGCGGTTGCCGAGCGCGTCAAGCTCACTTCTTTCATGATCTATGCCGTGCTTCTCGTCGGCATCGCCTACCCGATTTCCGGTTATTGGAAGTGGGGCGGTGGTTGGCTCAACGAAAGAGGTTTGTATGATTTCGCCGGTTCTTCGGTGGTGCACGCCTTCGGTGGTTTCGCCGCCTTGGCCGCCGTGCTCATTCTCGGACCCCGCAAGGGCAAATACACTGCGGAAGGCATCAAGCCCATCGTCGGTCACAGCATGCCTCTCGCCACGATCGGGGTGCTGATCCTGTGGCTCGGCTGGTTCGGGTTCAACGGCGGTTCCGCCCTGAGTGCCGATCCGAAAGCGGTTTCCTTCGCTCTCGTGACCACCTGTCTTGCCGCCGCGGCTGGCGCAGTGGGTTCGATCTTCACTTCCTGGATTCTTCTGAAGAAGCCTGATCTGTCCATGGCCCTCAACGGTATCTTGGCCGGTCTGGTCGGTATCACGGCCGGTGCTGACACGGTCAGCGAGTTCAACGCGATCCTGATCGGTGTCATCGCCGGTGCGATCGTGGTGGGTTCCATCCTCTTCTTCGACAAGCTGAAGATTGACGATCCGGTTGGTGCCATCTCCGTGCACGGTGTGTGCGGGATGTGGGGCACCATCGCGGTGGGGATCTTCTCCTTCAGCCCCGACCACAGCCTCGGCACCCAGATCCTGGGCACGGTGGCGATCAGTATCTTCGCCTTCGTGTTCTCCTTCGCGGTCTTCTTCATCCTGAAGCTCGTCATGGGAGTGCGTGTCAGCGAAGAGGAAGAAGCCGAAGGCCTCGACGTTGCCGAACACGGCGCGCCGGCCTATCACATCAGCTGATCGGCTTTCGCCAAGAATCACAGATTTTCAATCTGAGTCGAGCGGGAGAGGGCAACCTCTCCCGCTTTTTCGTGCCAGGAGCCAGGAGCCAGGAGCCAGGAGCCAGGAGCCAGGAGCCAGGAGCCAGGAGCCAGGAGCCAGGAGCTAAGAGCTAAGAGCTAAGAGCTAAGAGCTAAGAAAAACTCAAGCCGCTGTCTCGATCGCGCCGAGGAGGCACTGAGTCAGCTTGTCCAGATTGACGGGCTTTGGCAGCACGGTGAGCGAACCGCTCTGGGCCACGGCATCCTGGCTCGTCTCACCTGGTGAAACCAGCGCCGTCAGCATGATGACCGGGACTTTTCGCAACATCGGATCATCCTGAAACTGCGCGGCGACGTCGCCGCCGTCGAGACCGGGCATGACGACATCGAGGAGGATGACGTCGGGCCGGAATTCCCGCGCCGCGCTCAGGGCCTTCATCGAATTGTTCTCGATACGAACTTCGAATTCACCCGTTTTCTCGAGATTCATTTTGAGAAGCTTGGTGAATCCCGCTTCGTCGTCGATCACGAGTACTTTGTGGGCCATGGCGTTGCCGGGGGTGAGGAGTTTCGGAGACCTTCGAGCCGGGGTTCCGGGCTCTGCGATTGCTGATCTCAGTATGATGAAAACCGGGCCGGAATGTCAATCGGCTTCCTTGGTTTTCGTGACTTTGAGCATGATCCGCACGGTCACCCCGCCGAGGAGCCGATTCCGGATTCGAATGGCGCCACCGTGAAGTTCCACGATTTTGCTCACGACGGAAAGCCCGAGTCCGGTGCCGAGTCCGGTGGCCTTGGTGGTGAAAAAGGGATCGAAGATTTTCCGCAAATTCGCCTCGGAAATGCCGCAACCGTTGTCTTTGACTTCGAGGATCACCACCTCGTCGCCACTGCGAAGATGGTGGGCGGTGCGGGCGCCCTCGTCCCTCGGAACCTGATCGAGTTTCTCGGAATAGACGAGCACCTCCAGCTTGGGGCGATCTGATTTCGCCATCGCGTGGATCGCGTTGATGAAAAGATTCACCAGTACCTGCTCGAACTTGGCACCGTCGACCATCACTTTCGGCAGTTCTTTCTCGAACTCGATGTCCACGTTCACCCCGTTCTTGGTCAGTTCGTGACGGACCAACAGCAGGGACTGCTCGATCAGGGGGGGGAGTTCGGTGGGTTCCAGGGCCAGTTGTCGTTCCGAAGAAAAATCGACCAGGCCCCGGATGATCTTGTCGGCGCGGTTGATCGCTTCCCGCATCTCCGAGAGGATTTCTTCGATGTTGGGATCATTCGGATCGATGCCGGTGGAAAGGTACTCCACACCCATCAGCAACAGGGCGAGCGGGTTCTTCACCTCGTGGGCCACCCCCGCGGCGAGTCGGCCCACCGATTCCATCTTTTCGGCCTGAATCAGTTGGAGCTGGGTGACCTCCAGTTCCTTGTTTTTTTCCGTGAGATTTCGATTCAGTCGCTCCAGTTGCTCCCGGGCGCGGACGCGTTCGGTGATGTCCTCGCTGATGCCGACGACGAGCTTCCGTTCCATGACCTTGTCGTCGATCGGCACCTTGACCGTGTGCAGCCAGACTTCTCCGGCGCCGGTATCGACGATCTCTTCAGGCACGTCGATCAGTTTGCCCCGACGGATGACCGATTCATCGACCTCCCGGAAATACTCGGCCGACTCCTTGGAAAAGATCTGGAGATCCGTTCGGCCCAGTGCCTTCTCCTTCGGAATCGTGGTGATCTGTTCCTGTTTCTTGTTCCAGAGAACGAAGCGGAATTCGTCCGAAGCGTCCTTGGCGAAGATGGCCACCGGGAGATTGTCGATGACGCCTTCGAGGAAGGCTTCGTTTTCCGGAAGCAGGCTGGGTGATCGGCCGGTCGCGGTTTTCGTCGATCGCCGGGGCAGTCGCTGGGTTTTGGAACCGTCGGAGCCGGACATGAAAGGCGCTTGAATAAGTTCCGGCCGGGAAAGTCCTATAGGCTAGGGAGTCGCGGGCCAACCCGGTCGAGACGCGTTTGGCCGGTATTATTGAAGCAAATTCCCGCGGATTCCGAGAAAAATCGCCGTAAATCCCGTTTCCAATCGGAGAGATGTCCCTGGGCGAAAACGCGAAAGGCCCGGGAGCGAACTCCCGGGCCTTTGCATTATGGGGGTTAAGAAGTGATCGGCGAACGAATCGAAAAACTCGACGCCTTTCCTTGCGATCAGGAGAAGAACTGCATGATCGGCTTGCCCTCGGGCAGGATCTCGCCGGTCTTTTCGTCCGCCTTGTGGCCGGCGACCATGAACGGACGGCCGGAGGGGGAGTAAACGATCTTGTCCAGCGGGATGCCGAGCGCGTGAGCGATGGTGGCGTTGAAGTCCTTGGGTTCGACCGGATCCTCTTCGACGGCCATTCCGAGTTTGTCGGATTTGCCGTAGACCTGGCCGCCCTGGATGCCGCCGCCGGCAAACATGGTGGAAAACACCCGCGGGTGGTGGTCACGACCACCGTTGGCGTTGATTTTCGGCGTGCGGCCGAATTCCGTGCCGAGCACGATGAGCGTTTTCTCGAAGAGACCTTCCGCCTTGAGATCTTCGATCAACGAAGAGAGGGCGTTGTCGAGATCTCCGCCGCGTCCCTGGATGGCGTTCCAGAGGTCGTTGTGCATGTCCCAGCCACCGGAGTCGACTTCGACAAAGCGGACACCGGATTTGACGAGGCGTTTGGCGAGCAGGGCACCCTGACCGAGACGGTTGTTGCCGTAACGCTGGAGCTTCTCCTGATAACCGTCTTCCTTGGTGAGATCGAAGGTGTCGAGATCCTCGCTCTTCATGAGGTTGAGCGTTTCCTCGTAGAACTGGGTGTAGGCCTTGACGTCCTCGGTCTGGAACTTGCGGCGGAAGGTCTGGTCGAAGGTGTTCGCCATGTCCAGGCGCTTGTTGAAGCCGCCTTCGTCGATGCTTCCGTAGATCTTCGAATCCTGAACGCCCTTCATCGGATCGCCGATGGGCAGGGGCGCCAGAGTCGGGCCGAAGAAACCGGCACCGGGGAAGTTGCCGCCCACGCCGATGGCGACGCTGTCGGGCAGGGTGTCGTGCTTCTTGCCGAGAATGCGCTGCGCCCAGGGGCCCATGGTGGGGTGGATGATGGTGGCGCGGGGCTGGTAGCTGGTGTGCATCCAGTAGGAACCGCCGCGGTGATCGCCGGTCTTCTGGGTCATGGAGCGAACCACGGCGATGTCCTTGAAGCCCTTGGCGAGCTTGGGCAGGAATTCCGCCAGTTCGACGCCGGCCACGCCGGTCGGTGCGCCCTTGGTGTTCCCGCCGGTTTCGGTGCCCGGTTTCGGGTCAAAGGTGTCCATGTGGGTCATCCCACCGGACATGTAGAAGAAGATGCAGTATTCGGCCGTGCCGCCGCTGCCCGCCGCGCGAAGCGCCTGGCCGCCGAGGTAGGGGAGAATGCTGACGCCGAGAGCGGTTTTCGCGGTGCGCTCCACGAACTGCCGCCGGCTCAGCGGGTCGAGTTTCATGAGTTGATCTTTCATGGCTGATGATGTGGTGGGTTTGAGACAGGAGAGCGGGGACGAATCGGGTCCGTCCGGGTTTGGCTGTTACTTTCTTGAAAGGTTGAGAGAGATAGAGAGAAGGACCGGCGAGCCGAAGAATGGTTTGGCTGATTTCGGCTCGCCGATCGGAAGGTTGGCTTATTGGATGAAGAGGAATTCGCGGGTGTTCACGAGCGCCCAGACGACGTTGCCGAGCGCGAGGGCTTCCGCCTTCGGATCATCCCGGTCACCGCCCTTGACGCGCATCCCGCTGGAGGCGGCCGATTTTTCTTCCGAAGTGGGATAACGGGTGAGGATGCTGAGGAACAGCTTCTCCACCTTGTCGCCCTTGCCGCGGGTGCCGTTGGCCACGTCCTTGATCAGGTAGGCTTCCGGGCTGGCGAGCACTTCGTTGGTGATGTTGCCGTTGAGCAGAGCCATGACCTGGGGCGAGGAGCCGCCGGTGAACTGGTTTTCGATCAGTTGCTTGTCGGATTGACCGAACATGCGGAGGAAGTGACCGGGAGGCTGCGGCAGGCGCATTTCCGAGGCGCGGACCATTTCCACACCGCCGACCCGGGTGGCATTCTTGTCCATCATCATTTCCTGGCTCTCATCGGTGAGGCCACCGACTTTGCTGAAGTCCTCCTTGAACTTCATGATCTGATCGGCGCTGGTGAGCGTCTTCGGATCGGTGTGCATCAGTTCCTTGTAATCATCCCAGCCACGGCGCAGGACGCCGTCGGGATTGGGCGAGGTGAGCGTCACCAGCGAGTCCCAGATCTGTTCGGCAGTCATGCGGCGCAGCACCGGACCAGGGAAGTGGTAGGTGCCTTTGTCGACCTGGTCGAGACTGGGCGAAAAGATCTCCGCCTCGCGCTGATAGGCCTGGGTGTTGTAGACCACGCGAAGGAAATCGTTCACGTTGTAGTCGAAATCCTTCATCATCTGCTCGAGGAAAGTGAGCAGCTCGTAGTTTTCCGCCTGACCGTCGAGGTGGCCGGGGATGTTGTCCACCGGCTCGATCTGGGCGAGGCCGAAGCAGCGTTTCCAGAGGCGGTTGACCAGGTTGATGGTGAAGCGCGGGTTGCTCGGCGATACCATCCAGTTGGCGAACGCCGCGCGGGGAGAATCGAATTTCTCCACGTCGACCACGTCACCGAAGTAGGCACCGGGCTCCACCGAAGCGTTGGGTTCGCCGTCGTCATACTTGTAGTCGTGCGGCAGCTTCACTTCGTTGTTCTGGCCGTCGTGGACGTTGTAGCTGTAGGTGCCGAAAATCTGGCCGAGCTGCTGGTCGTTGTTCTGGTTCGGACGGAGCTTGCCCGCGTCCTTGAGGATCTTGCTCATCCGATCCACTTCGGAGCGGTAGTTCATGCCCCCCATCATATCGCGACTGCCGCCGCGGGTGTCGGTGTAGCCCATAAACGAGGCCAGTCGGTAGAAGTCCATCTGGTAGATTTCCTCGAACGGGTGGTCGTGGCACTGGGCGCAGGTGATCTCCGTTCCCAGAAAAACCGTGAAGGTGTTCGACAGGTTGCAGAGACGCATGCCGGTGTCGGTCATCAGGTATCCGGAGGCCGGGTTGTCCCAGATCTGGCCGTCGGCGGTGAGCATTTCCTTCACCATGTCGTCGAAGGGCTTCTTCTCCCGGATGCACTTCTTCACCCACTCGATGTAGGGGTCGGCCTTCAGCGTGCCGTTGCCCATCATCACCACGCCGTCCCGGATGCGGAGCAGGTCGCTGTAGTAGTTGAAGGTGTTCATGACGAAGCCCTCGGAATCGAGCAGCTTGTCGATGAGCTTGGCCCGCTTGTCACGGTCACTGCTGCTGAGGAATTCGGTCGCCTCGTCGAAGGTTGGGATGCGGCCCGCGACGTCGAGATAGATGCGGCGCAGGAACTGCTCGTCCGAAGTGGGGTCGTTCGGGATGCACATCTCCATTTCCCGCTCGATCTTCTCTTTCTCCTTCTGCTTCAGGCCCGCGTCGAGATCGGTGCGGGCGGGCAGATCGGCGAGATCCTTCTGCAGACCGTAGTAGCTCTCCTTCATCTTGTTGAGAACGAGCTTGTCGATCTCGGCGGCGAGGGCGATCGGGTCCTTGGGAAGATTGGCTTGGACGAAGACGCGGTCCGCTTCGCTGAGGTTCGAAATCGGGTAATTGATCTCGCGTCCGTCGGGAAGCCGGAGTTTCACCGAGGTGTTGGCGCCAGCGCCTTCGGTTCCGAGGTATTCGGCTTCGACGGTGCGTCCCTGCGTGTCGGTCCAGGTTCGGGACTCGGCCGCCATGGCCGAAGTCGCCAACACCATGATACCGCCAAGAATCAGAGTCGTGATCGGGTGTTTGTGGATGGCTTTCATTGGTTTGGAACAATCGAGCGGTTCAGGGCTCGGGGAGTTTGGGAGTTGGGAAAGGAGTGAATAAATCAATCAATCCAGCCGATAAGTATACGGGATCGGTCGGTCGGGTTCAAAGGGATATCAGGAAAGGCTTGGCTTGTGACAAAAATCGGGAGGCATTTGGGATTTCAAAGTTTGGTCTGTCCGTCGGCGAGCTGCTGCAACACCCCCGGTGGCACCGCCTCGGGAAACGCGTGCACTTCATCGATGGCGCCGTCAAAACTGGGGGCCCCGGTCGCGCCACCGAGCTGGAGTTGGTGGATCGGCCCGCCCGACACCGCGCCGCCCCGGTAGCCGGAGACGTCTTCCAGCTGACCGTCCACGTAGAGCTGCAGGTGGGTCCCGATATCGGCCGACGGCCCGCCGATGAAGCGGAAGGCCACGTGGTGCCAGCGTCCGTCGCGGAGGTCCGTCGATCCGGTGACGTAGGCGGCGTTGCCGTTGTTCGCGACTTTCAGGGCACCCGCGGTTCCCTCCGAGGGATCGGCATTCCACGACATCCGCCAACGGACCAGCTCGGGATCGGTTCCCGTTCCGGTCGTTTCCGGATGAGAAATCAACGACATCATCGAATTCGCGTCGGCGCGCTCCGGGCGCGGCGGCACCCGCACCCACAGGGCGACACTGAGCGGGTCGTCACCGTTGAATCCGGCCAGCAGGGGCGAATCGAATCGCTCACCCGGCGTGAATACGAGCCCGCCACCACTGCGGCCCACCGATCGCTTCGGCCGAACCGGCTGGTCGGCGTCGGGAAAGAGCGAGGCGAAAAACGGACCGCCCTCGATACCGCGACCGCTTTCCTCGATCTCCGACCCGCCCGATTCGTCGAAATCGTAGCGCAAAAACCTCGGCGGACCGGTGCTCTCCAGCGGCTTGCGGACCGTCAGTTCAAATTCGTCGCCGGCATAGTCGATCACCTGCAACTCGCTCCGCGTCCGGCTGTCCGCCCGCACCGCGAGCCCTTCCTCCACCACCATCGGCACCGCGTTGCCGGTCAGGCGGCTCACCTCGACCACGCCCTGCATCACGTGCACCTCCGTGTCGCCACTTTTTTCCACCGAGAGCCCGAAGCGCGTGCCCAGGTCGACCACGTTGACCCGTGGCGTGTTGATGACAAATCCCGTCGCCGGCTTCGGCACCTCGGCGGTCAGCCTGCCGCTTTCCAGGAAAGCGCGATTCGGCCGTTCCACCTCGAAAACGGCGGGCCCCTGGAGAAACACGCGCGCCCCGGAATTGAACGTCACTTCCGCCACGCCCGATTTCAGCGTCAACCGCCCGGGCCTCACCCAGCCGTCATCGGCGACGATGGCGGGGCTCTCCTCGGTTGCGTCGGCATCGGCGGTCACCGGATTCAGCGGCACCGGCTTGCTCCAGGTCACGTCCGCGTTTTCCGCCGTGATCCGGGCCACGAAACGGGCCGAAGATTCCTGGCTGGCGAGGATTCCCTCGTCCCCGGAATTGCTCACCCGGACACTCTGCATCAGCATCACGGCGCCGATCACCAGCGCCGCCGCCACCCCGGCCGCCGCCGCCCAGTCCCACCAGCCCATCGGGCGGGGTTTCGAGCCGCGTTCCTCGAGGATTTCCATCAGCACCGACTTCGCCAGCTTGCGATCGGCTTCGGTTTCCACCGGCTCCTCCGACGCCAGTCGCGCCATGATGCCCGCCGCGAATTGCGAGGGCGGCACCTCGGCCAGTTCCTCGTCCTCCAGCAGCACCCGCAGCGCCGCATCCATCCGCACCTGTTGGAAATAGACCTCCCGCAGGGCCGCGTCGGACTTCAACGCCGCCTCGATGAACGCCGCCGACTCGCCGCGGAGATCCCCGCAGAGATAGGCGTCCAGGAGTTCGGATTTCATCGGAATTCAGGGAAAAAGGTGGGAAAATTGGTTCAGCTTCGGGAAGCCGCTTCAGCCTTGGCTTCAATGCAGTCGCGTAGCCCCGCTCGGACCCGGCACAGCGTCGTCCGCACCCAGGCCTCGCTCTGGTCCAGCGCCCGTGCCATCTCCTTCGACGACTGCGAAAGCCGGTACTTCATCCGCAACAGCGTCCTCTGGTGATCCGGCAACGCGTCCACGCATTCCTCCAGGTAGATCACCACCGGATCCTCCGGCCTGAACTCGTCCTTCGCCGCCGATTGGACCAGGCAATGCTCCAAGTAGCGCTCCTGGTGCTTCGCCACGCGCTGATGACGCAACGTCTCCTTGCGGATCAGGTTGAACGCGATGGCGCGCAACCATTTACCGAGATCCGTGCCGACTTCGAAGTCGTTGATGTGGTGGTAGGCAAACACGAAAGTTTCGTGGGCTATCTCGTCGATGAGATGGGGAATCGGGAGGCGCATCGCGACAAACGCCTTCAGCCGCGACGCGTGCTGATGGATCAGTTCCTCGAAGTCCTCGAGGCGACCGGCCTGCACCGCGCGAACGAGTTCATCTTCGCGATCATCGCTCATTCAGGGGAAGGAAGGGAGAGTTTCGTGCGTTCGTTTCCACACCAGTATAACGGGAAACGTCCGCTTTGTTACAGCACCGATTCCGTTTCCTCCAGTGCCTCGGCTGCCAGGTGCAGCGCCTCCGATTCCTCCCGAGCCTCCGGATAAAACGCCAGAAAATCCTCCTCGAACCCCGCGTAGTCCCGCTCCAGGTCGGCGATCGCGCCCGCGATCGGCCCCAGCCTCGGCCCGCGACGGGAAATGCGGCGCAGCGCGTCATCGATGCCCGAGATTTCCCCATACGATCCCAACCAACCTTGCGCTTCCATCCGGGCGATCACGACATTTGCGTCCGCCGGCCCCAACGGCGCCGCCATTTTCAGATCACAGTGACAGTGATCGATGAAATCCGCCAGCGACTCACCGTCCGGCTCGAACCGATCCCAGAGTCGGCTCAGAAAATGATCATAGAACACATCCACCACGATCCCCGCGAACCGCACCCGCTCCGGCGCCAGCCGCTGCCGGCTCCGTTTCCACGCCGGATGCGAATCCGTGAACGCATCCAGACGCCGATGATGCATGATCCCGCGCCAGATTTCCGGCGAGAATCGCTCATCCCGTCGCCCCCGAACGAAATCCCCCAACAGATTCCCCAGCCGCGAAACCGGCTCCGGCCGCGCCAAATGCAGATGGGCGAGGAAGTTCATGGACGGGAATGCGATGGACTCTGGTTGTTCACAACACGTTCGTCATTGACGTTCAAAACGAAGTGTGAAGAATCGAAAAAAGATGAGTGACGGGCCAGAAGAAAAGATCGCCGAACTTCGGACACAAGTCGCAAGGTTGGAGTGGGTCGTCATCGGAATGGCATTGTCAGTATTGGGATTCTTTTCCATACTCGCGCTGATTTCCACGGGTCTGATCCCGCGGTTCGAAAATATCTTCGCAGAAATGCTGGGCAGTCAGCCTCTCCCAATGATTACGCGATGGTGTATTTCTGCGGGACGCAGTGGCCTGATCGGAGGAGTTGCGTTTCTGGTGCCGCTTGGGACGGCGATCTATTTAATCCTGAAACCGAGGGTGCTGGCGTCCTGGATTACCGTATTTCTGACCATCCTATTTCTCATTTTCATGTCCACGGTCGTCTATTGGTCCCTCTGGTTGCCATTTTTCGAAATTGTTCGAGGACTTCAGGAGGGATCAGATTGACCCAAATGGAAACATCCTCACAAAGGGCAAGTCT
>JAGRPB010000004.1 GCA_020439945.1 Verrucomicrobiia bacterium | reverse complement strand
TCGCCGAACAGATTGCGTCCGGGAACACACGCTTAACAGGGTTGGTTTCCGGAAACAACCCTCCTGAGTCACTCATGGCCGATGCCGACGAGGTGCCCGACTCGCCGATGGATCTCATCCGGAAACGGGAAAGCGAGCAATCGGGGGAGGCCGCGTTCGAAGGTGAGGAAAGCAACGACGCGGAGATGGAGGAGGATACCGTCAAATCCCGGGAAACGGACGAGCCCGAGATCGAATCCGTCGAAATGATCGATCTCGATGAGGTGTCCGAAGCGGGTGATACCGACGAAGATTCCGAGGAGTTCCCGGGATCGGGAGCGCGCCTCGCGGAAACTCAGCCCGAGTCCACCCTGCCTCCGCCGCGCCGTCCGCGGCTCGATCGGGAATAGGACACTCGGCCGGCCCGGCGGAAGGATCTGGTTTCCCTCGGGCTGCGTTTTTTCCTCAGAGGTTTGAGAAATATTACCTTGAAAGGTGATTGGTAGGAATATTTCGACTCATTCAATACGAATGAGTTAAAGGGATCTTTGGTCGGGTTTGGTTCGCGGTTCGGGTGGTGGCGGTACGCGGGGCCTCTGTGGTGGCACGGCGGATGCTCAGTCAGTGGTCGCCGTCTCATTCGGGCATTCGCTAAACCTGCATCCATCAGACTCATGAAAAAGAAACCTTTCCCGGCCAAGCTGTCGGGCCGTCTCGCAATGGCGCTCGCCGCGTCGCTTGCGCTTACCACGATGCTCGCCAAGGCCGAGCCGCTCAAGATCGCTTACAACGACTGGCCCGGTTGGGTTCCGTGGGAGATCGCGATCAAGAAGGGCTGGTTCAAGGAAGCCGGTGTCGAAGTGGACTTCCAGTGGATCGACTACGTGAAGTCGATGGAAACCTACGCCGCGGGAGGTCTCGATGGCTGTCACATGACCAACGGCGACGCGCTCGTCACCGGCGCGACCGGCAAGCCGGCGGTCGCGATCCTGATCAACGACTACTCCAACGGAAACGACATGTTCATCGCCGCGCCGGGCATCGATTCGGTGAAGGACATGAAAGGCAAGAAGGTGGGAGTCGAGGAAGGATTCGTCAGCCACCTGTTGGTGCTTACCGCTTTGGAAGCCAACGGCATGACGGAGGACGACGTCGAAATCGTCAACACTCCCAACGGCGAGACGCCGCAGGTGCTGAAATCCGGCGCCGTGAGCGGCATCGCCGCCTGGCAGCCGAGTTCCGGTCAGGCGCTGAAACTGGTGGACGGTTCCAAGACCATCTTCACCTCTCACGATGCTCCCGGGATCATCTACGACATTCTCTACGTGGATCCGGAGAGCCTCGAAAAGCGCCGCGACGATTGGAAGAAAGTCGTGGAGGTCTGGTACAAGGTCGTCGATTTCCTCAAGAACGAGGACAACCTCGACGAAGCGCTCGAGATCATGGCCGCCCGGGTGAACCTGACGGCTGACGAGTATGAGCCGCTCCTGAAGGGCACCTACATTCTCACGCTCGACGAGGCGTTGGAAAAGTGGAAGAAGGGCGACGGCCTCGGATCGGTCTACGGGTCTTCCAAGATCGTGGACGATTTCAATTTGAAGTACGGCGTCTACGAGAAGCCGGAAGCGATCGACAAGTACTTCGATCCCTCCATCACCGAGGAGATTGCCGCCGGGAAGTAGTTCGTCCGCAACCATTTCAAGACGTTGAATTTGGGGATTCAACCGAAATCTGCCGTGGTCGGGCATTCGTCCGACCACGGCAATCGGATGATCTCCAAGGGGAGGTGAGTTGGGCAACGATATCCGGGATACGTTCATGCTTTCGCGGACTGGAAAATCATCCAAGAAACCAACTTCGGCGCGGACACCGTGGTTTGCGGTGCGCCGCGATCTTGGGGCGCAAAGAAGCTCGCTCCTGACCACGTTCTCCTTTCTCCTCCCTGTCGCCATCTGGTGCCTGGTCAGCTATTGCCCTTTCATCTGGCATCCCGATGTTCAGCTTCAGATCGCCGCGAACCGGGAGGACGTGAACACGACCTTCACCGCCGGCGACCGGGTGAGCCGCGACTATTTCCCGGAGTTTCAGGAGGCCGTTCGCACGCAGAACGTCTCGATCCGGGAACGCCGAGCCGGAGGAGAAACCTTTTCCTCGCGCGCCAACAAGAAACTGCTCCGGCAGGTCGTTCCGATCGCGATTGCCAACGGCTGGCTGACGGAAGATCAGGCCACCGATGACGAGGCCATCTACGGAATCTGGCGCGACCTCGCCACGGGCGAGAAGGTTTCCACCAGGCCGGAACTGACTGACGAGAATCTTGCCATTGCCAGGGAGAACTGGGAGATCATGTCGGCGGCGTCGCCCACCTACGATTCCGACCAATACCCGACGCAGCCCTTTGCCCAGATGATTCCCCAGGGGGCGCCCTCGAACCCGGATTACCTGCCGCCTCCGCACGAGGTGGTCGTGATGGGAATCAAGGAGTTTCAGCGCGAGGTCGATGAGAACCAGCCATCGATGACCGATCGCCTCGCGCACTCGGTCAAGATCGTGTTCGGCGGCTTTCTCATTTCCTGTCTGATCGGTCTCCCGCTGGGGGTCCTCTGTGGGACCTACCAGTTTTTCTCGAAGCTTTTCGAACCCTTCGTCGATTTCTTCCGCTACATGCCGGCGCCGGCTTTCAGCACGCTGCTGGTGGCTCTGTTCGCGGCGAATGACGCGCCCAAGGTGGCCCTGGTAGTGGTAGGCACCCTTTTCCAGATGGTGCTCGTCATCGCCAAGACGACGCGCCTGCTCGACGTGTCGCTCCTCGAAGCCGCGCAAACGCTTGGCGCCAAGCAACGCCAACTGGTGACCAAGGTGGTGATCCCCGGCATCATGCCCAACCTCTACAACGATCTCCGCATCCTCCTCGGCTGGGCGTGGACATGGCTGGTGATCGCCGAACTGATCGGAGTGAAGAGCGGACTCACCGAACTGATCGAAACCCAGGGTCGGTGGCGGAATTTCGACCGGGTGTTTCCCGTGATCATCCTCATTGGAATGATGGGCTTTTTCACGGACCAGGTTTTGGCCTGGCTGCACCGGATTCTCTTTCCCTACGCGGAAGGGAACCAGAATCGCAAGCCGAGCATCGTGGGCCGGGCGATCACGTGGTTTCCCCGCTGGCTGGTTGCGGCCGCGAACGATCGGCTGCCGCCGGATCTGAGCCGCCCGAGAAACCACGCGCCCGAACCGGCGGACAACATCAGCCTCGACAAGATTCCCTCATGACTGCCGTTGCCACTCTGCCGGACTACCGCGAGCAATCTCCGGCTGTCGCCGAGCGATTCCGAAAACTCAAGCAACGTCCCGTGGTCCTTTCGGTGCGGGGCTTGGGAAAGACTTTCGGTTCGACCGAGGGCACCGTAACAGCGCTTCAGGGGCTCGACTTCGACGTTTATCGCCGGGAGTTCATGTGTGTCATCGGTCAGTCGGGCTGCGGGAAATCCACGCTCATCAGGATTCTTTCCGGACTCGAACAACCGACGTCGGGCGAGTTGCTGCTCGATGGGAAAGTCGTTCACGGGCCCGGGCCGGATCGCGGCATGGTCTTCCAATCCTACACGCTCTTTCCGTGGCTCACGGTGAAGCAGAATGTGATGTTCGGTCCGAAGATGGCCGGTCGCACCGGGACGGCGGTCGAGCAGGAAGCGAGGCAGTGGATCGAAATGGTTGGACTCTCCGATTTCGAGAATTCGTATCCTTTCCAACTCTCGGGCGGCATGAAACAGCGCGTTGCCATTGCCCGCGCCCTCGCCAACCAACCGCGCATCCTGCTCATGGACGAGCCCTTTGGTGCTCTCGATGCTCAGACGCGCGCGCAGATGCAGGAGTATTTGCTACAGATCTGGAAGAACATCGACATCACCATCCTCTTCATCACTCACGATCTCGATGAAGCGGTCTTCCTCGCCGACCGGATTCTCGTGCTGAAAGCCAAGCCGGGTCGGATTGACGAAATCATCGAGGTGCCGGTGCCGCGTCCTCGAAGTCTCGATCAGGCCATCGATCCCGAATACCTGGCCACCAAGCACCGGATCAACGAACTCATCCATCCGAGAGAGCAACGCGGAGGCGGGGGCGTGGAGATTCCGCGAATGACGATGGCGGGTGACGAAGTCGAGTGAGCTTTATCCCGTTACCGGACATGCCCAACGATGGGAATTCGCCGCTGCCTCTCGATCGGCTTTCGTGGAAGGAAATCGCCGAGTTGCAGGAAAGCGGCATGAGAATGCTGCTGCTACCGACAGGCGCCACCGAACAACACGGGCCGCACCTGCCGGTAAATACCGACTCGGTGATCGCTACTCATCTCGTGGAAGCTACTTCCGCCGCGACGGGCGTGCCGTTGCTGCCGACGATGACCTACACCGTCTCCGCCGGCCACACGGGCAAATGGCCGGGGACGTTTTCATTGCGTCACGACACCTTCATTCAATCCATCCTCGATCTCGTCGATTGGATGGTCGCGACCGGGTGGGAGCGGCTTCTCATCGTGAACTCCCACTTCGGAAATGACGCCGTGCTTCGCGTCGCCATCGATCAGCTGAGGCTTCGCCATTTGGGTAAATTCCAGATCGGCATGATCAACAGCTTCCTCCTGTCTCCGGCGATTCGGGATTACTTCTTCGAGGATGCCGAAGATCTGCACGCCAACCGCGCCGAGACCGATTTGATGCTTCATCTGGCGCCCGATACCGTCGACATGAGTCGCGTCGAAGACGATCCGGATCGCACTGACGGTACCGTTTTCTCGCATCCCGTATCGCAGACCAGTCTCAATGGGATCACCGGCAAACCGAGCGAGGGGACCGCCGAGCAGGGGGCCTGGCTCTTTTCCAAGATGGTCGTCGCACTCTCGGAGAAAATCCGGGTCGCTTTGACCGAAGAACCTCCGCTGCCGCCCTCCGAATGGCTGGAGTCGTCGCGGATGCCGGTTCTCTGAACTTTCACTCTACCTACCCGAAACCATGAGTTCTTCTCACCCCACCTTTGCCGTTCCCGAGGGCTTCGAAGTCGATGCCGGAAAACTGGACCAGGTCGCCGCCAAGCTCGAATCGGCCAATATTCAGTATCTCCTTTCCACCTATGTCGACGTTCACGGATCACCGAAAGCGAAGGTGAATCCTGTGTCCGCGCTGAAAAAAATGGCGAACGGCTCGGAACTGTTCACCGTCGGCGCGATGGAAGGCATGGGCCTGGTCGGTCCGCAGGAGGATGAATGTGCGGCTGTGCCGGATCTGGACACGATGATCGTCTGTCCGTGGGACAAGCGGTTCGCCTACTTTTTCGGCGATCTCTATTACCATGGTGAACCCTATCCCAACGACAGCCGCCAGATCCTGAAGCGGCAGATGGACAAGGCGAAATCGCTCGGGTTTACCTTCAACCTGGGAGTCGAACCCGAGTTTTATGTGTTTCGAATCGATCCCGAAACCGGCGAGCGAAGTGGGCTTTCACCGCAGAAGTATCGCGGCATCTGCCCGGCGTACGATGTCTACCAGGCGATGGGAGCAATGGACTTCCTCGAGCCATTCTCCCAAGCACTCCAGGAACTGGGCTGGGGGCTTTATTCTTTTGACCAGGAAGGCGGACACAGCCAATTCGAGTTCGACTGCGACTACGCTGACGCGCTCACCATGTCCGACCGGCTCGTGTTTCTCAGGTTGATGGCCAAGAAGATCGCCGAGTCCGTCGGCTGCATGGCAACCTTCCTACCGAAGCCTTTTGCCGATGATTTTCGTTCGGGCTGCCACTTCAACATGTCGCTGAAGAATGACGCCGATGGCAGCAACGCTTTCGCCCCGGAGGAGGGCGGTAATCCCTTCATCGAGAAGTATGGAATTCCGATGTCGAAGATGGCTTACCACTTTGCGGCCGGGGTGTTGAAACATGCCTCCGCCCTTACCGCGGTCACATCGCCGACCTACAACAGTTACCAGGGGTTTATCGCGCAGGGGGAAATGCTCGACGTCAGTTGGGCGCCGGTGCTGATTGCTTATGGTCGAAACAATCGCTCGGCGATGATGCGGATGCCGCTGAACCGGTACTGTCTCGAGAATCGCGCGCCGGACATGAGCGTGAATCCCTATCTCGCCGCCGCCTTCCATCTCGCCGCCGGTCTCGAAGGCATCGAGCAGGAGCTCGATCCGGGCGAGCCGCTAAATGACAATCTCTATAACCTGAGCAAGCGCCAGATCCGCCAGTCCGGCATCGATTTTCTGCCCGCCACCCTGTGCCACGCTATCGAGGCTTTTGACGAAGACGAACTCGCTGGAGAGGTTTTCGGTGAAATGAAGGAGATCTATCTGAAGCAGAAGACCACCGACTGGGAGCGCGACTTCTATACCATTCATGACGACCAACTGGATCGCATGCTGACCTTCCTGTGATTCATGGCTGGCTTCGATCCCGAACAATTTCCGCTTCACGATCTCGCTTCCGCTCCGGAGGCGTCGCAGCCTCTGTTGGAGGAAGTGGCGGCGGACTTCGGGATGATTCCGAACCTGGAAAGGGTTCTGGCCTCGTCGCCGCCGACCCTAGAGGGTTACGTCCGGCTTTGGACCCTGTTTGATCAGACCTCGCTGACACCGATCGAGCGCCAAGTCGTCTATTTGACCGCCAACTTTGAAAACAACTGCACCTATTGCGTGCCCTGGCACACCCTGTTGGCGCAAAAGGCCGGCATGACCGCCGAGGCGATCGCGGCGCTGCGAGAGGGAACGGAAATTCCCGACGAAAAACTTGAAGCACTCCGGGTGTACACTCGTGAGCTGATCGCCCATCGCGGGCACCCGCCCGAGGCGTCATGGAAAGCCTTCCTCGCTGCGGGATACGGACCGGAGCAGGGTTTGGAAATTGTACTCGGCCTCGCGACGAAGTTGATCAGCAACTACGCGAACGGAATCGCCCACACGCCGCTCGATCCGGCGGTGAGGCAGTTGGCTTGGTCGAAGCCCGAGTGAGCGATTTTTTGACACCGATGACTCCGCCTTCCCGTCATCGCCTGATTCCTGGTTGGCGCTTTTTCGAGCCCATTGGCTGGAAAGGGAAACTCGGTCTCGGTCTTCTCGCCTGGGGAAGTTTCCTGCTTGGGTGGCACCTGCTGTCGGTCAGTGGCTGGGCAAATCCTCGACTTCTGCCGTCGCCCCTGGAAGTGCTGCGGGCGATGGCGGAACTTTTTGGTGAGCGTGGATTCGGCGCGGATGTGCTTGTGAGCTTGCGCCGGATTCTTCTGAGTTTCGGTGCGGCCGTGGTGGTGGCGCTGCCGCTCGGGCTTTTGATGGGGGCGTTCGCCTTTCCTGAGAACCTATTGAACCCGCTGATTTCGCCGTTTCGCTATCTGCCGGCTCCGTCTTTTGTCCCTCTTTTGCTGATGTGGTTGGGCACCGGAGAAATGCAGAAGCTGGCCCTGTTGTTTCTCGGAGTGATCTGGTTCCTCGTCACTTTGCTGATGGACAACACCCGAGCTGTCTCGCGAGATCTCGTGGAATCGGCCCAAACTCTGGGCGCCAATCGTCGTCAGGCCCTGTTGAAGGTCGTCTTTCGCTCGGCCCTTCCTACTTATGTGGACACCATTCGGCAAATGCTGGCGGTCAGTTGGACCTACCTTGTCATTGCAGAAATCGTCGCGGCCACCGACGGCATCGGCGCGATGATGATGCGCGCCAAGCGTCTCGTGCGCGTTGACGAGATCATGGCGGGTATCCTCGTCATCGGCGTCCTCGGCCTGGTTTCCGACGCCATTCTTCGCGGCGTTCGCTGGGGATGTTTTCCGTATGCTCGTGACGGAAGGAAATGACCGGCAGTTCCTACCAATTCAGTTCGACCGGAAAAAGAGCTCGCTATTCCCTGTTTTCGGGATCAAAACCGGGAGAAAGTATCACCAATCCCATGATGAAACCGCTCATCGGTCAAGTGCTTGTCGCCCTGTTCCTGGCTTGCTCTGCTCAAGCGAACGAGAACGAGCTTACGGAAAGAGCCAAGCGCTATCAGGAGGGGAAACTGCAGCCCGACGAAGGGGTCGCGATGGCTCTACTCGAGGGAGATGAGACCACTTTTGCTGCTGCGGGGAGACTTGGTAAAGATCGCGATCTGGTGGACGAGAATACCCTTTTCGAGATTGGTTCAATCACGAAAGTGTTCACCGGAATCCTGCTCGCGGATCAGGTCCAACGGGGGAAGGCTTCGCTCGATGATCCGATTGCAAAACACCTGCCGGATTCGGTTTTGCCGAAGGATTCTCCACTCGCTTCCGTAACGCTCCTTGATTTGGCGACCCATACCTCGGGATTACCAAGACTTCCCGGCAATCTCGAAAGCGAAGATCTGGATCCGGGAGATCCCTACGCGAACTACTCCGTGGATGATCTGCATGAGTATCTGAAAAATTTTCAAGAAACCGACTTCGAAGAAAGGGGAAAGCAAAGTTATTCGAACCTCGGCGTAGGATTGCTGGGTCATATTCTTGAGCGCATTTCCGGAATGCCGTATGAGGCGCTTCTGACGAAAACGATTCTCGCTCCCCTCGAAATGGATTCGACTTTTGTGCAACGAGCGAAGGGCGATTTGCCTAAGAAGTCAGCAGGCCGATTTGCGACCGGTCATTCGGAAGGCAGAGAAACCTCGCACTGGCACATCGATGCGCTCTGTGGCGCGGGCGCGATTGTTTCTTCCGCCGCCGACATGGCCAAATTTGCGACTGCGCATTGGAATGAATCGACGCCTACCGAGTTGCGTGCGGCCATGGATCTCGCCATGAGGGAGACGAGGAATGACATGGGCCTTGCGTGGTTCCATGGTGACAAGGGCTATTGGCACAACGGGGGAACCGGCGGATTTCGCAGCGAATTGAAGATTTCTCCGGAGAACCGGACTGCGGAGATCATGCTGACCAATGGCGCTGAGCCTCCCCAGAGCACAAAGGTCGAAGGAGATTTCAAAAAGATCTCGGGATTCTGGTCAGGCACTTTGAATGCCAACGGCGTGGAGTTGCGACAATTCCTGCGGATATCGGAGAGTGGCCAGGTTGTCCTTCACAGCCTCGATCAAGCCTTGCAGGGGATACCGTCGACCTCGGCTACCTTCGATGGATCAACGCTGACGGCCGAATTCCCCGGCATCAGAGCCAAATTTACCGGGAAGTTTGCCGATGACTTGCTGGCAGGGGAGTTCGAACAAGGCGTCACCCTGCCGTTGAGTTTGAAACGCGCAGAGCAGCTTCCACCCAAGCTTTCGGAGTTCCTGAAACAGCGGATCGATGGAGACATATCGACAATCAACGGATTCTGGTCAGGCATGATCGGGGGAAAAGGCGGCCTGTTCGTCATTCTCCAGATCGAATCGGTCGCAGACGCCGGAGAGGCGTGGCTCTACAGCCCCACCCAAATGCCCGGAGCGCTCTCAGTGGATCAATTGAAAATCGAGGGACGGCAACTGGAACTGAAGATTGAAACCGTTCACGGAAGCTACGAAGCCGAGATCGACGGAAAGACCATGGAAGGGACTTGGAGCCAGGGTGCTCCGATGCCGTTGAAACTGAAATGGTCCAAATCGCGGCCGGAACAGAAATAGCAAATCAGCTCATACCCGAACTGTTTACGGGTATTACCACAGGTGGGGAATGGTAATCCCCTGAGATGGGAAGCAAGGGGGAGTGGCATGTCTTAAGCTTCAGAAGAGGGACTCAACGAAGCCCCCATTTTCCCCTGATTTGCTTCGATGAAACTTACTCGACAGTTATTTCTGTCTGCCAGAATTCTTGCTGGTCTCTCACTGGCCATCCTGTTTTCAGTAGCGTCGTGTTCGGATTCGGGAACGCCTCCTGAAGCTGAGCCTGAGGCGCCCGCTGAAGTGGCTGCTCCTGAGCCAATGGAGGAACCGAAGCCCGAGGCTCCTGCGCCCGAGGCTGAATCGACACCGGAACCCGAGTCGAAACCCGCCGAGGCGCCGAAGGAAGAAACTGAAACCGTGAGTGTTTCGCTCTTTTCCTGGCCCGGCTACGGCTTCTGGTTTGTGGCGAAGGAAAAAGGACTGACGGATGGGTTCGATCTCGATATCAAGATCATCGAAGATCCCTATGAAAGCTTCGGGCTCATGAGCGCGGGGCAGTTGGACGTCACTTCTAGCACCGTCGAATACGGTCCCATCGCCGCCGAGGAAGGCGTACCGGTCAAACTCGTGAGCTACACGAATGCTTCCTATGGGACCGACAAGATCCTGCTCGGGCCCGGCATCGAGGGCGGTGCCGACTTGAAAGGAAAATCGGTTGCCGTCCTGGAAGGTGGATTGACCCAGATTTACATGGGGATATTTCTCGAACAGAACGGCGTGAAATTCGATGAGGTTTCCTACGTGAACGTCATTATGGACGACGCCGTGGCCGCCATGGTCAGTGGCAAGGTGCAGGGCGGGGAATTCTGGGAGCCCTTCGGTCAGCAGGTGCTGGAAACCTTGGAAGGCGCCAAGGTGGCATCGACTTCCAAGGATGCCTATTATCAGGAGACCGGTTTGCTCGCCGACGGGATGTACATGAGCGGATCGTTCCTCGATGGAAAACCGGAACTGGCGGCGAAAGTGATGAAAGCCTATTTCGATGCCGTGGCCTACTGGAAAGCGAATACTGCCGAAGCCAACGAGATCATTGCCAAGGCCATTCAGTTCGACGTGAAGGATGTCGAAGCCGTGATTGGCGCCGATGGCGGACCGAAGGACGGGGGACTCTACGTGTTTGGTTGGCCGGAATCATCCGCTTTCATGGGCGTGACGGGAGGGGAACCGCCGGTCGGTAAAAACGGCCAGATCAAGGATCACTGGAAACTCACCAACGATTGGTGGGTGAAGTTCGGAGTCTGCAAAGAGAATCACCCGCCCGAGGCAGGCATCGCCTTCGGTCCGATGAAATCACTGGCAGAGTCAGGCTACGGAAAGTGACGGCGCGTGATTGGGCGATGGAAGGTTTCGTGAATTTCTGGAAATGAAGATGAAAAAGGGATCTCCACGCAAGGCGACGGCCAGTGATGGCCGGGAGGCATTGCGCGCCTTGGGCATCACTCTCTGCAGCTTCGTCTTTCTGGGCTGCTGAGCGCGAGCGATCTCTCCCTTTCTCTTTCGATCGCGGGCGAAAATCGTGCCGCGCTCGTCAACAAACAGTCTTCATCTTTCAAGCTTTACTTCACAAAATCATGGTTAAAGTCACGGAAGGCGAGATCCGCAAGGCCTGTTCGGCCCCGACGGATCCGCTCCAATTCTCCCACCGCTCCGGCACTCGGAGCGCGCTTCCCGAGATGTCGGTCGATGACATTCTCGCGGAAATCCAGCGGGCGGCCGATCTGCCGTTCGTCGATAGCATCACGCTCCCGGCCCAGGCCTACACCTCGCAGGAGTTCTTTGACTGGGAAGTCGAGAATGTCTTTCGCAAGGAATGGCTCTGCCTGGCGCACGTGTCGCAGATTCCCGAGATCGGCGATTTCATGAATGTCGATCTGCTCGGCGAACCGCTTCTGGTGATTCGCGACAAGAGCGGCGATATCCAGATTCATTCACGCGTCTGTCCGCATCGTGGCATGGACATCATGCCTCCCGGGTTCGGTCACGATGGCCATCATCCCGCCGAGGCGCGGGACGGCAAGGCGGACTGCGGTCACACCCGGCTGCTGCTCTGTCCCTACCACTCGTGGACCTTCGAACTGGACGGCAAACTGAAAGCCTGCGCCGAAATGCAGGAGGCTCGCGGTTTCAATCGCGACGAGTGGGGGCTCAAGACCTACCGCAGCGAGGTGTGGAATGGGTTCATCTTCGTCAATCTCGACGGCGATGCGCCCAAGTCCGTCGCCGAGCAGTATGAAGGCCTCGGCAAGCACCTCGAACGGTGGAATCTCGCCGACATGGAACTGGTCATGGCTCGCGAATGGGATTGTCCGTTCAACTGGAAAGTCCTGACCGAGAACTTCATGGAATCCTATCACCACGCCGGTGCGCACAGCAAGACGCTGCAGCCGATGATGCCGGCGAAGGACACCTGGACCGAGCAGGAAAAGGCGCACTACATCAAGTGCCACCTCCCGCTGAAACCGGCGATTCGCGATGAGATCGCGGCCATGGAGGGTCGCGGGGAACAGTGGGATACTTTCCCGCCGATCCCCGACGTGACCGGCGAAGACCGCTTCGAGTGGGGGCTGTTTCTCGGCTTCCCCATGTTCAAGTTCCTCGTCACGGCGGATTGCGCCATCTGGTATCGCACTCAACCGCTGGGACCGGACCGGATCAAGCTGACGACCACCATGCTGGTGCCGAAATCGTCAGTGAAACATCCGGACTTCGACGCCATGCTGGAGAAGGGAATCGGCCAAGCGGTGTCGTTCCACTTGGAGGACATGGAAGTCTGCATGGCGGTCCAGCGCGGCTACTACTCGTCGGGCTATCAGCGAGGAAGGCTTAGTCACCTGGAAATGCCGATCTGGATGATCCAGCGCTATCTCGCGGCTCGTTCGCGCGGTACCTGGCCCACGTTGGATCGCGAACCGGCGGCTTCCCAGCGACCGGATCTGGAATTCATCGGCAGTCCTGCCTGATCACCGCACAGGTTTCCCGCGATGTTCAGCCTGGCTCGAAAAACGGCGGCCGTCACTGGCGGCGGATCGGGAATCGGGCGTGCCATCGTGGAAAGGTATCTCAACGCCGGGGCATCGGTAACGGTGCTCGACCGATGTCCCGGCGACTTGCCCGAGGGGGCCTCGGGGATCGAGGTGGATGTCTCCGACGAGGCCGGTGTCGAGGCTGCCCTGAAGCAGGTTTACGCCGAATCCGGTCGCCTCGACATTCTCGTCAACAACGCCGCCATCCAGCCGCTCGGAGTCGGTTTCGACGATCTCACGCCGAGCCTGATGGAGCGGACCTTTGCCGTGAACGTGAATGGCGTGGCTTATGGCATCAAGCATGCCGCTCGCCTGATGGAACGCGGCGGGCGGATCGTCAATACGGCTTCCTATTCGGGAGTTCTGGGACTTCCCGGAGCTTCGGTCTATGGAACGTCGAAAGCGGCCATCGTTCACCTGACCAAGGTCGCCGCCATGGAGTTGGCGCCGCGTGGCATCACCGTGAACTGCGTCTGCCCCGGCACCGTCCTCACCCCGGCGGTGATGGAGATACCGGACAATCCGGAGATCCCTTTTATGGAAGAGCGCACGCCGCTGGGTAGGCTCGCGAAACCTGAAGAGATCGCTGCCGCCTTTCACTTTCTTGCTTCGGATGACGCCTCCTACGTCACCGGAGCCGTCCTCCCGGTCGATGGCGGCATCATGGCCGGCTGGGCCCGATACGACACCGTCGCGCCCGCGAACGTGGCGGGTGGTTCCTGGACCGACTGAACGCATTTTTCCGAAAATGGATCTCAACCGTTTCACGCCCTTTCGTCCCTATCTGCCCGAGCCGAGGTTTCTCTGGCCGGAAGGGAAGCGCTGCGCGGTGATGCTTTGCTTCGATGTCGATGGCGAAACCACCGCGCTATCCGAGGATCTTGAGTTGAAAAACCGGGTCACCACGATGTCCCAATGCGCCTACGGTCCCCGCGTTGGGGTGCCCAGGTTGTTGGGACTGCTCGATCATCTCGAAGTCCCAGCGACGTTTTTCATTCCGACCTGGATCGTGGAGAATCACCCGCGCATGGCCGAGGCGGTCGCAGCAGCGGGCCACGAGATTGGGGCGCACGGACATCTGCACGAAAAGCTGGCCACGCTTTCACCCGAGGAAGAGGAAGCCGTGCTCGTGAAAAGTCTCGGGATCTTTGAAGCTCAACTCGGAAGAAAACCCATTGGATACCGGGCGCCCTGGTTCGAGATCAACCCGGGCACGACCGATCTGTTGGTGAAGTATGGCTTTTCCTACAACGCCAGCATGATGAACGACGACGCCCCGTTCCAGCACGAGAATGGGCTGGTGGAAATCCCTGGGCAGTGGATGCTGGAAGATTGGGAGCAGTTCGCCTTCAACGCCGATCCTGCCTGGGGTTTCATTCCGGAGGATTGCGACAAGGTCTTCCGTCTCTGGTGGCGCGAGTTCGAGGCCATGCGCGACTATGGCTGCTGCTTCGTGCTGACCCTGCACCCCTGGCTGAGCGGCCGCCCATCGCGGGTCCAGCTGCTCGAGCGCCTCGTCAGCGGGATCATGGAGACGGACGATGCCTGGATCGCCACAGGGTCGCAAATTGCGGACTGGGTGCGGAGCTATCCAGAGGTCCGCCGGGAAATTGATTTCGACGCGAAAGGAGCCAAGGCATGATTCCGGCCTGCATCGAGATACCCGCCGGACGCAGCGTTCGGGGCGGGGGACCGGACGACAAATTCGTCAACGCGACCGAGTTGCCGCGAGGTGAAATCGTGATCGATCAACCGTTTCGCATGTCGATCTGTCCGATCACCGTGGAAGACTGGCAGGCGTGGAAGCAGAATGGCCGGGGCGACTGCAATCCGGAACTGCCGGTCACGCGAGTCTCCTGGTTCGATGCGGTGGGCTATTGCGAATGGCTTACCGAGAAGTCCGGAAAAATCTGGCGGCTACCGACGGAATCGGAATGGGAGTATGCATGCCGTGGTGGCACGGAGACTCCGTTTCATACCGGCATGATGATCGAAACCGCTCAGGCGAACTTTCTTTACTCCGAAGATGGCCGCCGAGTCGGACCCGGCCAATTGCTGCCGGTGGGCTGCTACGACGCCAACCCATTCGGACTCCACGACATGCACGGGAATGTCAGCGAATGGACCGCCGACAACTGGCGGTCGAATTGGTCGGACGAGGCGGTCGGGGACGACACCCGCCGCGTGGTGCGCGGGGGAGCCTGGGACTATTTGCCGCGCATGCTTAGAAGCAGTTGGCGCGACGCCTTGCGACCGGAGACGCGACGGGACAATCTAGGCTTTCGAGTTGTAACAGAGTGTCGATGCGCCCATTGAACCCCCATGAAACTGGAAATCTACAAACCGCTGTGGGGACACGTCGGTTCGATCGAAGACGCCATCAGCCAAGCAATCGAGGCGGGATTTGACGGGATCGAAGGTCCGGTCCCGGCGGATCCCGGCAAAAGGAAACGCTTCGGTGCTCTACTCAAAGAGTCGGGTCTGTCTCTGATCGCCGAAGTGACGACCGGCGGCAATTATGTTCCCGATCCGACGGCGCACCCAGGGGATCACCTCGAGGATCTTCGGGAGGGAATCGAAAGGAGTCTGCCGCTGAAGCCCCGATTCGTGAACACGCAGGCCGGATTGGACGCCTGGAATCTCGAAATGCAGATCGAGTTTCACCGGCGCATCCTGGATTTGGAAAGCGAGTATGGCATTCCCATCTCCGTCGAGACGCATCGGAGTCGCTCCATGTTTCATCCCTGGGTGACACGGGAAATTCTCGAAGCGGTACCCGATCTGTCGATCACCTGCGACTTCAGTCACTGGTGTTGTGTGACTGAGAGATTGGTGATGAACGACGATTTGGTGATGCTCGCTTTCATTGCCAGCCGATGCCGCCACGTGCATGCGCGGGTCGGCTACGACCAGGGGCCGCAGGTGCCCGATCCGCGTGCTCCGGAATACGCCGAGGCAGTCGCCAGCCATCGAGCGTGGTGGGAGGTCATCTGGAATCTGCGAGAGGACAGCGAGTGTGAAATCACCACCATGACGCCCGAGTTCGGGACCGACGGCTACCTTCACCTGGAGCCCTACACCCGGAAACCCGTCGCCGATCTCTGGGAGGTGAATGCGTGGATGGGTCGCCAGCTTCGCGAGTGGTTTGGAAAAGGAATGTGAGGAGTTGTCGCAGTGAGTAATACGATTTTAGAAAAAAGTATTACGCGGCGGCATGGCCGCTGCTATGTGAAAGACGCAAACCAAGGAACCACTCATCCCCGTGGAAAAAGGCGTCAAAAGAATCAGCGTATCACTTCCGGCCGGAGTCTATCGCGAGTTGGACAATCTCGTGAAGGCGCGCGGTTTCACTAATCGTTCCCAGGCGGTGGCCGAGATGATCAACGCGAGCCTCATCGAGCACTACAAGCAGCGAGGAACCGAGATGATGGCGGGAACCATCACGCTGTTCTACGACGAGTCGAAGCCCGGCTTGTTGCAGCAGTTGGCCTCGATCGAGCGCGAGTACATCAACGAGGTCATCAGCTCGCAGCACATACTGCTGGAGGAGAATCACACCATGGAAGTCATCCTCGTCCAGGGACCGGCAAGGCGACTGAAAATGATCGCTGACAAGCTGATCACCTGTAAGGGCGTGAAGTCAGGCCGCCTCGTGATGATGTCGATGCTCCTGCCGCCGATCCATCCGTTTCCAAACGAGTCCCGACGTTGAGAGCTGAGGGGACCCTAGAATTTTAATCATGAGTTCATCCGAGACACCCATCTACGAAACGGAAATTCACGGCGGCGGCATGTGGTCGCAGGTCATCGGCCGTGGCAAAACGCTGCGACTGACCGATCTCGAAGGCGGCGCCAATGTCTCCATGCTTCTCTACAACGCTGACCAAATGGTTGAGCGTTACAACATGCCCGACACGCTCAAGGGGCAGCACGTCTTCTTTCTGACCTCGCCGCTCTGCGTGCACTCCGACATGGGCCGGATTTTCTGTTCCATCGTCAACGACACCCGGGGTTGGCACGACACCGTTTGCGGATGCACCGATGAGGCTCAGGTTCTCGAGCAATACGGTGAAGCGATGAACTACCAAGCGTGCCGGAACGACTTCGTCCGGAACGGAAAGGAAAACTTCCTCATCGAACTGGCGAAATGGGGGCTCGGTCAGAAGGACCTGGTGCCGAACTTGAACTGGTTCAGCCAGGTCGTGCCCGATGAAGCGGGCAACCTCTCGCTCTCCCCGGAAAACGTGAAGGCGGGCGACTCGATCGATCTCCGCTTCGAAATGAAGACGCTGGTGGTGCTCAACACCTGCCCGCATCCACTCGACCCGACGACCACCTGGGCGCCGAAGCCGGTAAAACTCGAAGTCTTCGCCGGGGAACCCGCCGCAGCCGATGATCCCTGCCGCCTTTCCCGCCCGGAAAACGAACGAGCCTTCCTCAATACCGAGAACTACTACCGGCTTCGTGACTGAGCCACGCCATCCTCGCTGAACTCAACTTCCCAGATTTCTCCATCATGTTAACCGAAAGCCAACTCGATCCGGCAGACGCGATCTACGACTTCACCGTTCTCGCCGGCGATCACTGGATGCACGAGATCAAGGCGGGCCAGTATTTTCGCATCGTCGATCTGGAGGGCAATCAGGCCGCCGACACTCTGTTTTACGACGCTCACAACGTCGATAATCGCTACAGCGCCTGCGACACGATTCGGGCACAGCGAAATCTCTACCTGACTACCGACACCCGATTGATGTCCACCGGTGGCGACGCCCTGCTCACCATCGTGGCCGACACTTGCGGGCGACACGACACCCTCGGTGGCGCCTGTTCGCGCGAGAGTAACACCATGCGCTACGCGCTGGAGAAAGAGCACATGCACGCCTGCCGCGACAGCTTCATCAACGGAGTGAACGGCTGGGGCCACGGCATGGGCAAACGCGACATCACCTGCAACATCAACTTTTTCATGAATGTGCCGGTGACGCCTGAAGGGAAGCTCACCTTCGAGGACGGTATCTCCGCACCCGGGCGCTACGTGGAAATGCGGGCGGAGCGCGACGTGATCGCCCTGATCAGCAACTGCCCGCAGCTCAATAACCCCTGCAACGCTTACAATCCGACCCCGGTGCAGGTGTTGATCTGGGACTGAGAAACCGAATCGGACAACGTCACCGGTCGTCGCATCATGTTTACCAAAGTTCTCGTCGCCAACCGCGGAGAAATCGCCTGCCGCATCCTGGCCACGCTCCACAAGATGGGCGTCGCTTCGGTGGCGGTATACTCGGAGGCGGATCGCGAATCGCCGCATGTGGCGTTGGCGGACGAAGCCTATTGCCTGGGACCGGCGCCGGTCAAAGACAGCTACCTGAACCAGAATCGGCTCATGGAAGTCCTGGCCGAGTCCGGAGCCGAGGCGGTTCATCCGGGTTATGGTCTCCTCAGTGAAAGCACGACTTTCGCCGGTCGATGTGAAGCCGCCGGAGTGGCATTCATCGGTCCGACCGCGGATCAAATCCGAGCCTTTGGTCTCAAGCATGAGGCCCGCGATCTGGCCGAAAAAAGCGACGTGCCGTTGCTGCGAGGTACCTCGTTGTTGGCCACGCTCGAAGAGGCCACAGAGAAGGCCGAGGTGATTGGGTATCCGGTCATGCTGAAAAGCTCGGCTGGCGGTGGCGGGATCGGTATCCAGGTGTGCCAAAATGCGGCGGAACTCGCCGACGCCTTCGAATCGGTCACCCGATTGAGCGCCGCCAATTTCGGCGAGGGCGGCGTGTTCCTGGAAAAATTCATCGCTCGTGCCAGGCACATCGAGGTCCAGATTTTCGGCGACGGCAAAGGCGGTGTACTCGCGCTCGGTGAACGCGATTGTTCCGCGCAACGAAGAAACCAGAAAGTGGTCGAGGAAACACCGGCCCCGGGGATTTCCGAGGATACCCGTCAAGCACTCCACGAGGCAGCTGTGTCTTTGGCGGAGGCGGTCAACTATCGCTCGGCGGGAACGGTCGAATTTCTCTATGATGTCGATGCCGAAGCGTTCTACTTTCTCGAGGTCAACACCCGGCTCCAAGTTGAGCACGGTGTCACCGAGATGGTCTTCGGCGTTGACTTGGTGGAGTGGATGATCACCTGCGCCGCGGGGGAGTTCACGCTTCCGGAGGCATCGACGCTTGCCAGCCAAGGCCACGCCATCGAGGTCCGACTCTATGCGGAAGACGGAAACAAGAATTTCCAGCCTTCGCCGGGACTTCTGACGCATGTGGACTTTCCTGAGACAGGACGAATCGACCACTGGATCAGCGCCGGGACCGAGGTGACCGGCTTCTACGATCCCTTGCTCGCCAAGGTGATGGCGAACGGCGATACCAGGGAAAAAGCGATCGAAGGGCTGCTCGGGATGTTGGGCGAGACCGAAGTGTCCGGTATCGAAACCAATCTCGAATACCTGCGTCAGGTCGTCGATGCGCCTGTTTTCCGCGACGGCAGGATGACCACACGCTGGCTGTCGGATTTCGATTACCGGCCCCACAGCATCGATGTCATCGCGCCCGGCGCCCAGACCACCGTGCAGGACTACCCGGCCCGACTGGGTTACTGGGACGTCGGCGTGCCGCCCTCGGGTCCGATGGATTCCCTGGCGTTTCGGCTTGCCAATCGTCTCGTCGGTAATGCCGAGGACGCCGCCGGATTCGAAATCACGCTCGCTGGCCCGACGCTACGCTTCAACCGCGATACCGTCATCGCCCTGACTGGAGCGCCGATGGATGCCACGCTCGATGGCGAAGCGGTGCCGTATTGGAAAGCAACCGCCGTGAAACGGGGCCAGACGCTTGTGGTCGGGCGTGCCAGTTCTGAGGGTATGCGTTCGTATCTCGCCGTCGCGGGAGGATTGAGCGTGCCGGAGTATCTCGGCAGTCGCTCGACCTTCATTCTCGGTCAGTTTGGCGGTCACGGCGGTCGAGCGCTGCGACCGGGAGACGTGATTCACTTCGGTGCTTCCGAAGGCATCTCAGAATCGAGTGAGATCAAGAGTCCTCCGACCTATGGCCACGAGTGGAGAATCCGCGTGCTCTATGGTCCTCACGGAGCGCCCGACTTTTTCACCGGCGCAGATATCGAAACGTTCTTCCAAACAGATTGGGAAATTCACTACAACTCGGACCGGACCGGCATTCGGTTGATCGGTCCGAAACCGGAGTGGGCCCGCTCGGATGGGGGAGAAGCGGGACTTCATCCCTCCAACATTCACGACAATGCCTACGGGATTGGAACAGTCGATTTCACCGGCGACATGCCCGTCATCCTCGGCCCCGACGGACCGAGCCTGGGCGGATTCGTCTGTCCGGCGACCATTATCCATGCCGACCTGTGGAAGATGGGGCAGTTGCGCGCCGGAGATACGGTTCGGTTTTTGCCGGTATCGCTGGACGAAGCAACTCGTCTCGACACGGACCGGGAGTCGAAACTCGGCTCATGGGCAGGGGCGGATTTCTCGGGCGACGAACAGGATTCTCCAATCGCCGCGATTCCCGAATCCGCCATCATTCATGAGCACGGGGAAGGGGAGTATCGCGTCGTCTATCGGCAGTCGAGCGACCGCTATCTGCTGGTTGAATGCGGTCCGCTCAAGCTCGACCTCGATCTCCGGCTGCGCGTTCATGTAATCTATCAGGCTCTGAAAGAGGAGAACCTCGATGGCATCATCGATCTCACGCCGGGAATTCGTTCGCTGCAGGTTCACTACGACAGCCGCGTGATCTCGCAGACTGATCTCATCGCCCACATCGAAGCGTTCGAAGTCGCGCTGCCCCCTCTGGAAGAGCTGGAGGTGCCTTCGCGGATCGTTCACTTGCCTCTTTCCTGGGACGATCCCTCAACCCGGGAAGCCATCGCGAAATACACGCAATCGGTTCGTCCGGATGCGCCGTGGTGTCCCAGTAATATCGAGTTCATCCGCCGCATCAACGGCCTCGACTCCATCGAAGCGGTCAAAGAGATCGTCTATGGCGCCAGCTATCTGGTTCTCGGTCTGGGCGATGTCTATCTGGGCGCACCGGTGGCAACTCCTATCGATCCGCGTCATCGGCTCGTCACCACGAAATACAATCCCGCGCGGACTTGGACTCCCGAGAACGCCGTCGGCATCGGTGGCGCCTATCTCTGCATCTACGGGATGGAAGGGCCCGGCGGTTACCAGTTTGTCGGCCGCACCATCCAGATGTGGAATCGGTATCGGCAAACGGTGTCTTTTCGCGAAGGCAAGCCGTGGTTGCTCCGCTTCTTCGATCAGATTCGTTGGTATCCCGTCAGCGCCGATGAACTGAAACAACTGCGGCGCGATTTCATCCAGGGACGTTTCAATCCGAAAGTCGAGACGGGCACCTTCTCGATGGGGGACTACGCGAAATTCCTCGCCGACAACTCCGAGTCGATCCAGTCCTTCAAGCAACGGCAGCAGGCCGCCTTCGACGAAGAACGCGAGCGCTGGGCCGCCGCCGGCGTCGCCATGTCGGGGGCCCCGGAACTCGCCGAAAGTGCCGCCGGCGATGGCGACGAAGCGATCCCGGATCATGTGGAGCCTGTCGAAAGCTTCCTCGCCGCCAACGTCTGGAAACTGTTCAAGACCGAAGGCGACGTCGTGGAAGCGGGGGAAAAGGTGGCCATTCTCGAGGCGATGAAAACCGAGTTCACCATCTGCGCCCCGCGAGCCGGAACGGTCTGGAAAGTTACTGTGACCGAAAGCGCCGCCGTACGCCCGGGGCAGGCTTTGCTCTATCTCGAACCCTCCTGAATCTGTCGCAATGTTGCTCAAGGATGACCTTTCACTCTCGGTGTTACGGGAGGCTTATCGATCGGGAAAGACCACGCCGGAAGAACTGATCGGACGTGTCCTGGAAGCTTGTGATGGCGCAGATCCAAAAATCTGGATCGAACGCCTGTCGGTCGAGCAGGTGATGACATACGTGAAACGTATGGAGGCGCTCGATCCTGATTCGCTTCCGCTTTTGGGCGTGCCGTTCGCCATCAAAGACAACATCGACCTCGCCGGAGTGCCGACGACAGCGGGATGCCCCGAATACGCCTACGTGCCCGAGCGCTCCGCGTTTGCTGTCGGGAAGTTGATCGAAGCCGGAGCGATTCCGATCGGGAAAACGAATCTCGATCAGTTCGCCACCGGTCTGGTCGGCGTGCGTTCGCCCTTCGGATTTCCGACAAATCCGTACAATGGCGACTACATTCCCGGTGGATCAAGTTCCGGTTCGGCGGTTGCGGTGAGCGCTGGGCTGGTGAGCTTTTCGCTGGGAACCGACACCGCTGGCTCAGGCCGCGTCCCGGCATCGCTGAATGATTTGGTTGGGCTCAAACCGACCAAGGGACTGGTGAGCTGTTCCGGTGTGGTTCCCGCCTGCCGCTCCCTCGACTGCGTCACAGTTTTCGCCGCCACCACTAGCGAAACCGCCGAGGTCCTGAATGTGATGGCCGGCTTCGACGCGGCGGATCCGTATAGCCGAAGCGTAATCAGTTCGCCATTGCCGGGACCGCAGGTTTCAAAAGCAAAGATTGGAATTCCCAAACCTGATCAGCTTGAGTTTTTCGGCGACGAAGATTGCCGGGCGCTCTTTTCGGAATCCATTCAGCGATTTCGCGATCTGGGATGCGAGGTCACTGAAATCGATTTCGCTCCCTTCCTCGAAGCCGCCCTCCTGCTCTACGAAGGTCCTTGGGTGGCGGAGCGCTTGGCGGCGATCGAGCCATTCCTCGATGCCCAGGCCGATGCGGTCTTTCCGGTGACGCGAAAAATCATCGAAGGTGGCCGCACCCTCACGGCGGTGGCCGCATTCCGGGCCGAGTATCGGCTCCGCGAACTCAAACGCCGGGCCGACGACGTTTGGGATTTCGTCGATGCCATACTCACACCGACTTTTGGCAAGCCCTACACCGTTGCCGAAGTCGAAGCCGATCCGATTCGTTTGAATTCAAATCTCGGTTACTACACCAATTTCATGAACCTGCTCGACTACGCGGCGACCGCGGTGCCGGCGGGGTTCCTGAGTCAACAGGGTATGCCGTGGGGCATAACCCTGTTTGGTCCGGCGTTTTGCGACGCGTTCCTGCTCGAGTTGGCGGCGAAATTTCACGCGAAAGGCGATGCGTTCCCGACTCTCCGGATCGACTCTGACGAACCTCGAATCGAAGTGGTGGTCTGTGGCGCTCATCTCAGCGGATTGCCACTGAATCATCAACTGACGACTCGTGGCGGTTGGCTGGTGGAAGCCACTCAAACCGCGCCGTGTTATCGGATGTTCGCACTGCCGGCCACAGAAGATTTCCCGCCGCGTCCGGGATTGGTTCGCGATGATTCAAGAGGTGCCGCGATCGAGGTGGAGATCTGGTCGGTTCCGGCGAGCAGCTTCGGGACGTTCGTGGATGGCATCGGATCGCCGCTGGGAATTGGGAAGGTGACGCTCGCCGACAGCCGTGAAGTGAGTGGATTCGTCTGTGAGGAATGGGCGACCGTATCTGCCGAGGAGATCACCTCCCACGGCGGCTGGCGCGCCTGGATGCCATCGCGGTGAGATTCGGCATTTCAACCCGGTTGCCTGGGACCGCGAAGCGTCTAAGCTGAGGGCAAATGCCTTCGGATTCCCTCCCAAGAATTGCCGTCACCATGGGCGACCCCGCCGGAGTCGGACCCGAATTGGGGGTGCGCCTTTTATCAGAATCGTCGTTGCTGGCGCATTGCCGTCCGATCGTGTTCGGCGATGTGGCGGTGATGCGGGCGGCCGGTGAGGCGACGGGCATCGCCTGGAACGAAGCGACACAAATCGTGAATCAAGCGGCCGATGTGGGAGGGATCACCGGCCCCGCGATCTACGATATCGGAGCGATCGAACCGGGCGCGTTTTCGCCGGGAGAACTCAGCGCCGCCGCCGGGAAGGCCGCCTACACCTACGTGGAGCATTCCATCGAAGCGGTGCAATCCGGGCGGGTGGATGCGGTGACCACCTTGCCGCTGAATAAGGAAGCGATGCGGATGGCGGGGATCAATTTTCCCGGGCATACCGAGATCTTCGCGAGTCGGACGAACACGGATGATTTCTGCATGATGCAGTATTCCGAGATCATCACCTGCACCTTCGTAACCGTGCATGTGGGCTATGCCGAGGTGCCCGCCCTGTTGACGCGGGACCGGATTCTCCAGGTGATCGAGCTGACGGCCGACGCGTTGACCCGCATCCGGAAACGCTCTCCCCGCATCGTGGTGTGCGGATTGAATCCTCACGCCGGGGAGCACGGCTTGTTCGGAGACGGGGAAGAGGAGCGGGCTATCATTCCCGCCATCGAGGCAGCCAGGGAACAGGGAATCAACGCCGTTGGTCCGGTGCCTCCCGATACCGCTTTCATCAAATCATCGCTGGAAGCCAACGACGCCTTCGTGTGCATGTATCACGATCAGGGGCACATCCCGGTGAAGGCACTCGCCTTCGATTCGGCGGTCAATACGACGCTCGGGCTGCCCGTCATTCGAACCAGCGTCGATCACGGCACCGCTTTCGACATCGCGTGGACGGGAAAAGCCCGCCCCGACAGTCTGTACAGCGCGGTCCGACTGGCGATCGATCTTTCCCGGGAACCCGCGAGCGCCAGTCACTGATTTCGTCGCCGCCGCCAAGCCAGGCTGTGAAAGATGAGGATCGACGGCAAAATGATTCCCGCCGAAAGATGAACGATGGCGTTGCCGCGCGCGAGCAACTCATCTCCAAAGTAGAGGCCGCCAAGACCAGAGGCTGCGAGGACGAGAAACGCGGTGCAGAGCAGGGTGCCGCTGCGATGGTTTTTCCGTCGCTTCCAGCCCGTTCGCATGTGGATCGACCAGAGCGAACCCACAAAGAAGCAGGTCAGAAGAGCCGCTCCGACGTGAATCGCAGCGACGGAGGTTCGCTCGAAGGGACTCGCCCAATCGGGTACATCGAGATCGAGACGAAACATCAGCAGGCCCGGAGCCAGCGTCAGCCCGCTGGCAACCAGCGCGGCGAAGGTGGAAAGCAGGACGGTTTTGAAATGCTTCGGATAGCCTTTCATGCCGCGACTTCTACACCCGTCTCGGGGACAATCAATCGTCCACCCAGCTGCTCGATCCAGCTTTCACGTTTCGAGTTGGGCGCATTGGCGGCGACCTTGGTCAGTGCGTCGGCTCGCCAGGCTCGGCGGGCGAGCACGGTCCAAACGCCGTGACAGGATTGACCACCGTCCGTGTTGACGATGCATCCGGGAAAGCGGGAATCTCTCTCTGGAGCAACGCGCGAAGTCGCAATCGCCGCTCCACTCAATCCACCGAGAGGAAGTAGCTCGCCCGTCAAACTGCGCTGGTGCACGGGCAGGGCGATGTCTCCAAAAGCGCGCATGTCTCCACCCGCATTCACCCAACCGGATGCAACGCCTCCCCGGAGCAGGGCGGCGACGGCACGATCGACCGCGTAGCCCTTGGCGATACCGTCGAGAGTGATCAGAATCGGACTGGCGAGATGGGCGGCATTTTGCTTTAGAACCAGATCATCGGCGAGACCACTCGCTGCTCGATGGGATCGGTGTCTGAGGTGGTTTGGCAAGACACCAAGCTCCACGATGTGGGCTCCGACTGTGCAGTTGAAGAGGCCGCCACTTTGTTCGGTCAGTCCCTTGGCGAGACGGAGAACGCGCAGGCTGAGTGGGTGCAGACGCACCCACTCGCCGTTGCTGGCATTAAGCCGACTCAGATCGCTTTCGGGATCGTGAAAGCTCAGCAGGCGATGCACGTCACCGATCGCGTCGAAGGCATCATCGACGGCGCGCCGAGTCACTTCGTTGTCCGAAGTCACGCCGATCTCGACAAAGGTGCCCAAAAAGGGGCGGCAGCGAATCGACGGATTCATCGTAGCGCGACCTTGTGCAGGGCGAGCAGGCGCTTCACTCCATCGGTCACATTCCGGCAGGAGAGCGTGGCTCCACTGATGTTCGGAATGTCCTGATCGAGGGCAAACTTGTCGCCGAGGTCTTTGCCTTTGAAGTTTCGCCGCCACGATTCCTGGAGGATTTCATCACCGTGGGTTTCGCGGTAAACGAGCACCTCCACACCGATCACCTTTCCCTGGGGAGAGATGGCGGCGCCGTAGGTGATGTATTCGTGTTTGCCGATCACGTCATCCACGATGAACCAGCCGGCAAGACCGCCACGGTCCGCGCGCCAGACCTGGGGCGACTTGTCGCGCTGGCGCACGCCGGACAATTGCTTAATCTCTTTCAGCTGATCGCTGCCGAGTTTGATCGATTGCTGGGTGAATTGGGCTCCGGGAAACAGAGCGGATTGGGCCTGCGAAACCGAGAGGTATTCGCGACAGAATGCGGTCTGAACGATCGTCACCGGTGCCACGATTGCAGTCACCGGAACGAGCGCATGCGCAAGATACGATTGAGTTCGCATGGCAGGAGAGATCAGAAATTCAGGCCGGCACGGAAGCGAATTTCGTGCGCTGTTTTCTCGATCAGGTGCAGCCCGCTGGTCTGTCCGGGGTAGCGTTCGCCGCCGCCGCCGACTTGCGGGAGCCAGCCGATGGTCGCCCACCATTTTTCGGTCGCGTAGTGGAGGCTGGGACCGACAAAGACGGACCAGCGCTCCTGGCCGACTTCGGTTTCGAACTCAGTTTCAAAGAGCGTTTCCATGTTAACGAAAAGCTTCGGGGCGATGCGATAGCTGAGCGCGGTTCCGGCCTGGAGTTCGATTTCGACTTCGGGATCGGTGGGCCACTCGATGTCGGGTGAAAGACCGGGAATAGACGCGCGGTCGGCGTAGGTGGTTTCAACACCAAGATTGGTTGCCCAGATCAATTGGCCTTCCATCATGTATTTCTGAAGGAGCAGCTGGTTCTCGTAGGAGAGTGTATACTTGTCCTGGCCGGAATGGGGATCCACCCAGGTGAAATCGAAACCCGTATAGTAAGTGAGGCCGATTTTTGCCTTGGCGGGCTGGAGGAAATTGTATTTCAACCCGATCTCAGCGCCGGAGAAACCAGTCCGGTCGATTTCCTCGGGGATGTAGCCATCCACGATCAGACCACTGGTGTCCAGAGACTGCGCCTGTAGACCCCCGCTGATCGAGAGTTTGTCGGTGACTCCGTATTCCAGTTCTAGCATGAGGTTCCAGGCGTTGTAAGATCCTTGTCCCTTGTCGAAGCGGGAAGTGAGGGTCTGGTAGGCTTCCCAGGCTCCTTCGGGCAGGGTTTCCGCCGTCTTGACATGGCTGAAGATTTCTTCACCGGCGTGGAGATCGGGCGATTGCGCCGCCGTCAATACGAGCGACATCGTGATTCCGGCAACTGCGATGATTCGGCGTGGGCCGACGAGGGAGAGTGATGGATTCGATCTTTTCATGAGGTAGAGTAGTTCGGTGCCAATCTGATAATGAGACGCGGTATCAATATCAAGCTGATTGATTAGCGCTCTTTTGCTGTCCGATCCGTCCGATCTCCATGAAACCGGTGGGGCGAAAATCGGGTCGAGGCGTTGGTAATTGGTGGAATCTGACGCCCAGAATCATGCTGGTGGGCAATCCGGTTGCGCGATGAAATGTTACCGCGCCCCTTCGCAAATCCATTTCGCGAAATTTGATTTAAGCCCGCCGCAGCGCCGTGCCTACGGCTTCCGAAACTTCCAGAACTATCGACTCAGGGTCATCGCTCAATGCGGCTGACCAAAACCGAAGATGAACAAAAAAAGGTCCTTCCCCCAATCTTTGGTGTAGACCCTGTAGACCCCCCAAACTTTGGTGTAGACCCGGTGTAGACCCCTTTGGTGTAGACCCAGAGTGGTCGGGGTGACAGGATTCGAACCTGCGACCTCTTCGTCCCGAACGAAGCGCGCTACCAAGCTGCGCTACACCCCGTTGACCAATCGCCCGGAAGTCGAGCGAGCGGGAAATTGGCACAGGGATTCGACTTTTCCAAGCGGGAATCCTTCGCCAATCGCAAATTTCCCGCAGCCCTTTCATGGGATGAAATCGCAGAATCGCCCCTCCGGGAAACAGGCCTTGAAGGGGGCGATGGCTGCATACTATTCTTGCATTCGTTGACTAAAGAACTTTTCCGGTGCTGTTTCGCATGAGACCAACGTTTCTCTTCCTCGGCTTTCTCTGGCTTTCCGCCATCGCGGCCACCGTCGCGCAGGACGACGCCTCCTCCTCCCTGACAGAGCTGGTCGCCATGGAGGAAAAATTCGCAAAGGCGATGCGCGAGGCCGAGCAACCGGTCCGAGATTTTGAGGCGCGCTACGAGCAGGAATTGAAACAACTTCAAGAGCTGGCTCAGTCGCGAGGTCGACTCGAAATGGCTTTGCTGGTGAAAAAGGAGCGCGAATTGTTTCGGGAGAAAGGGGAGCGAGACTACGACGGATTTCCCGAATTGCGTCGCTTGAGAGAGATTTACGATGAGAAGTGGCCGACCCTTTCCGGGGAAGTCGACAAAAGCAAAGCGAAACTCCTGGAGTCCTACAGCGAGGCGTTGCGGCCGAGGATGGAAGCACTTACCAAGGAGGGCAGGATTGACGAGGCCCTGGAAGTGAAGAAGCGGGTTGACGCATTGGAGGCGGAAATCAGCAAGTTGTCCATCGCCCATCCCGATAGTCGGCCGACCGCGGAAATGGCTCGAGTTCTCTGGGAATTCAAAAGTCGAGCCAGCGTCGAATCCATGAAGGGGTGCGAGGTGGAGACGGTGCCGGATGGCTTGGAACTCAAGGGACCGAAAACCTGCTGGGTCGAATCTCGGCGCGATTTCTCACCTCCGTTTCGAATCAGAGCCCGCGTCAAGACGGACTCCACCAACATCCGTTTCTACTATGGGAAAGGAATCCTGGCCGTCTTCAATTGGGAGATGAATGTCGAAGAGTTGCGGCTGCGCGATCCCGCTACCTATCGGGCCATCGGAGTGCCGGGCGCCGGCAGCGTTTCTGCGAACGAGATGCACGATTTCGTGATCGATGTTCGGAAGAACCAGATCGAAGTCAGCGTCGACGGCAAGCAAAGGGCCACCATGGACGGTGCCTTTGACTCACTCGACAGCCCCGTGGGAATCGGACCCGCGGTGGGTAGCGTCGTGACGGTTGAGAGTTTCCAGATCGTCGAATTGGAGTGATCGATCAGGCGCGATTCTGTTCGTCGACTTGGCCGTTCAGGGTGCAGAAATCGTAGATCCAGCCAACCAGGAGCAGGCCGCCCGTAAACAGGTAGACGAATCCGCTGACCCATTTGCCGAGGTACATGCGGTGAAGCCCGAGCGGACCGGCGAAGGTTTGCAGCAACCAGGGGGTCGAGTAATCATAGCGGCCGGTCGCGTAGCGGAGGTCCGCCTTGCGGTCCATGCCGGGGATCAGGAAAAGGTCAATCAACCAGCCGATCCCGAGGAGACCGCCGGTGAAAAGCCAGATCGCGCCCGAGATCGGTTTGCCGTAGTAAAAGCGATGGGCGCCGGTGAAACCGAAAATCCAAAGGATGTAGCCGATCGCCACGCTGTGAGTCGAACTGGCGGGCGGATTCCCGGCCGGCGCACCTCCCGCGTGGGGTTGGATAGAGGTAGAAGTTTCGTTCATGATTGTCTTGAAATGGATGCTTTCACTTTCCGACGGGAGCCTCCGGTTTCGATTACAATTCGACCCTGCCTTTGTAGGGCGCGCGCGCGGGAATTCCTCAACGCTGATCTTTCACGCAATCATCATCCATCGGCACGGGCGTGCCCACTTCGTCGACGGGATGGGTGTAGAGATAGCGCCAGACGTCTTCAAAAAGGAATTCTCCTTCCGTGTTCTTGGGTGACGCCCCGCCGGGTGTCACGGAGGAGTGGGCCCGCTTGTCGTCGTTCCCGACATCGGCGGCCGTGATGAGGCGCCGGGTGTTTTCGTAGGGAGGCTTGGCATCATCGACATTCACGATGGGGCCGAACTCGTGAAGCCCCAGCAGTTCCCACGATCGGCAGTAGTGGTCGCCGGTCCAGCCGCCGTCCAGCACGTGGCTGAATCCGAAATAGCGGTTCGCCGGCGTGGCGGAGGGGAGCGCCTGCCAGTTCTGATACTGGTCGCGAGGTCCGCAGAGCATGACCACGCGATCGACCCGCTGATGCTTGGCGAAACGCGCCGAGGTGGTCGAGCCGTGCGAACTCCCGGACATGATCACCCGGTCCCAGCGCAGTCCGTCGCCGCTCTCATTGATGAAGTAGTCCCAGCGTCCGGCGGGGTTTTCTTTCGAAAGCCACTTCACGAATTGGAACGCCCGCTCCATCATGCCGTCGGGCTGGGGAATGTTGACGTCTTCGCTGTAATCCTCTCCCGTGGCCGCTTCGAGACGCACGTTGCCCCGACAGGTTTCGCTGACCGGAGTTTCGGTGCAGACTTTGGAAAACCATCGATTCGCGTAGTGAGGCTGGATGGCGTGGAGCCCGTAGGAGTTGAGACGTTCGAAAAGCTTCTCATTGTGACCCATCATCCAGATCACCAATTTGCCGGCCGGTTTTACGCTCGTATCCACGGACGCGTGTTCGACATCCTGCGGCTTGCCGTCCTTTTCGAAAATGAAATCGATCTCGGGATGTTCCTTCGTCCGCGAATCGAGTTCGCTGGCCCGGGCTTCGAGTTGGTAACGCTGTGGCTTCGGATCGCTGAAGGTCAGCGGGGAATCGTCAGCGAGAGCGATTCCGGCGAGCGATAGGGAGGCGAGAGACGCGAAGAGGAATGGTTTCATGGGTGAGGTTTCTCCCACATCGATCGAACGCGCTGGTGAACTTGTCCAACAGAAGTCCGGGCGCAACGCCGCAATGAAAAACGCCGCTCCGGATTCCCGAAGCGGCGTTCTCTGAGTTTTTGATCGTCAAACGATCAAAATAGGTTGGGCTGGATCAGCCTTCCTTTTCGATCTTGGAAACGACGATGAACTGCTTGCCGTCGCGTTCTTCGACCGTGCCGGTCACCTTGGCGTTGGCGGTGCCGCTGCACTGATGTTCGGAAGTCTTGCGCTTGCCGTCCTGCTCGAGTTGGTAAACGACGTCACCGACCTTGAGCACATCGGCGCAGGCATCGGCTTCCTTGAGTTTGCATTTGGCGCAGCACATCACGCCTTCGAAGGTTTTCTCTTCCGCTTTGGCGGAGACCACGGTGAAGGCCATGGCGGCGGCGAAGAGAGCAGCAGTGAGGTATTTCATGAGTTGTATTTGGTTTGGATTTTAGTTTGCAGTGAGTTTGATGAGAAGGTTCGACCCTTAGCTCCGGTCGAAGAGAGTCTCCCGGGGAGAGTGGGAAATTTCGAAAGCGGCCATCGGAAGCTTTTGAAAAGGTTTACGGATCGCGACCAGGATCGGTTTCCGTGCGCAGGCTCCGACACAGGTTTCGCGGGGGAGAAATCGCGCCTGGCCGTTCGAACGGAAAGGATCTCAACAACGGTAGACGCCGTAGAGAACAGAAAATGACAAACCGTTTGGCGGAGGATGATCGGGAATCTCCGGTCGGAGGATGGAGAGATCGCGATCGGTCCAACAGTCGCTCTCAGGAAAAGTGGGCAGGAGCGCGGGGAGTGCCGCGCAAAGGGGCGCGGGAGCCTTGAGCAGCGAGGAGTCACCGGTGAGCCGCTGGTTCTTCGCGCACTGGCACTCGTGATGATCCGAGTCGGGGGCATCCGATTTCTTTTCAGATGTTGCCTTTCTGGACTGACAACAGGAATGCCCCGATGTGGCCGGCGACGAATCAGCCTTTGCGCCGGTCGAACCGTGACCGGCGGCACAGCAACAGAACGGATTCGCCATGAGGATGGCGATCACGACTGCCGTAAATGCTCGCGCCATACGTAATGCGTAACATGAACCGCGCGACATTCAAAAGGGAAAAACGGTACGCGATCAGAGCTGAATCAGGTTGCGGGTCGCTGCCGCAATGGTCTGCCAAGTCGGGCGATGAGCCCGCCACAGGTTCGGGTGATAGGGGATTGGCGTGTCTTTCGAGTTCAGCCGCTGCGGGGGAGCGTCGAGCAGGTGGAATCCCTCCGCGGACACCCGGGAGACCACCTCGGCCGTCAGGCCGCCCCAGGGAAAACTCTCGCTGACTGCCAGCAGTCGGCCCGTCCGGGCGACGGAAGCGAGGATCGTATCCGTGTCGATCGGTTTGGCGGAGCGCAGGTCCACCACCTCGATCTGCCAACCTTCCTCGGCCAGTTCGCGGGCGGCGCGCAGCGCCTCATGGACCATCGCCGAACAGGCCACCACGGTGGCGTGGCGTCCGGCGCGGGCGATGCGCGCTTTGCCGACCGGCAGGATCGTTTTTGGCAATTCGTCCGCCTTCAGGTGGTAGTAAAGCAGCTTGTGCTCGCAAAAAATCACCGGATCATCGATGCGGATCGCCTCCAGCAGCATCCCGTAGGCATCCTCCACGGTTGCCGGCGTCATCACGATCAGACCGGGGTAGTGCGCATAGATCGACTCGAGACTCTGGCTGTGAAAGGGTCCGCTGCCTTCTGTGCCGCCGGAGGGCAGGCGAATGGTGATGGGACACGGAACCCCGGTTCTCCAGAACTGGGTGGCACTCTGGTTGATAATCTGATTGAAACCGATCGAGGAGAAGTCCGCGAACTGCATCTCGATGATCGGCCGCATACCCTCGATCGCCGCGCCCACCGCCGATCCGACGATGGCATCCTCGGAAATCGGCGCATCGATCACCCGGCCGGGGAATCGTTCCGACAATCCCTTGGTCGCTTTGAAAGCACCGCCGAATGCCGCCACGTCCTGCCCGTAGATGTAGACATTTTCGTCCTCTTCCAGGGCGCGGGACTGGGCTTCGCGAATGGCGTCGAGGTAGGTGATGGCCATGGGCGGTCTTTTCGAAGAAGAAGGCGGGAAATCGGATCGTCGGAAAAACGGTGTCGCTCTTCTTTTCAACAAGCGTCCCCCCGACGCAAGGGGAAAGACCGGGCGGTCTCGGTCGGGATCCGAGTGTGGCGCGGGATCAGTCAGCGGGCAAAGTGCCTTCCGCGAGATGCTTGGTCGCCAGCGCGTGCCACGATTCACGGAACGGATTCGGATCCGGCTCGCTCTGGGCCCGGGCCACGGCTTCGTCGACCGACTCCTGGGTCGTGGTCACGAGTTCGTCCAGTTCGTCCTGCGAGAGCCACTTCTCGTCAAGCAGCCGCTCGCGCGCCAGCGGCAGGCAGTCGCCGCCGAAAGGTTTGTCTCGAAGGTCCGGCGGAATGTAGCGAGCGTCGTCGTGTTCGCCGTGTCCCGCCAGGCGCAGCAGCTTTCCCACGACCATCTGGGGACCCTCGCCGCGTCGCGCCCGTTCGATCGCTTCGGCAAATGCCTCCAGGCAGGCTTCAAGGTCGGTCCCATCGATTCGGTAACCGCGCACGCCGTAGCCGATGGCCCGGTCGACCAGATTCTCACAGGCATACTGGTGTTCGGTCGCCGTGGAATAGGCAAACTGGTTGTCCGCCACCGCCACCACCAGCGGCAGTCTTTCCACCGCGGCCTGGTTCAGTCCCTCGTGAAACGCCCCCGTGGAGGTGCCGCCATCGCCGATGGTCGCGCCGCCGACGACATCTGTCCGGCCCCGGAAACGTTTCGCCATCAGCATCCCGTTCACCACGGAGATCATCGCGCCGAGATGGCTGATCATCGCCGGCATTCCCCGAAGCGGACGCCCCCGGTGGATATTTCCGTCGCGTCCGCGCATCGGACCTTCCGCCGATCCCAGGTAGGTCCGGGCCGAATCGAGCAGCGGTTCGCCGAAGGCCATCCTGCCCGCCTGATCCCGAATGAGACCGGCGAAAACGTCGCCGTGTTTCTGGTCGAGCTGCATGCCCAGGGCGGCGCTGAACGCCTCCTGGCCGCGTCCCAGATAGACGCCGCCGACGATTTTCCCCGCCCGGTAGAGCGCGGCGATCTTGTCTTCAAAGGTCCGGGCCAGCAGCATCCAGCGAAAGGCGGAAACGAATCGCTCACGATTCTTCTCCGCATCCACAGAGGCGGCCGACGCCACGGATGGGGTGGTGTGCGGCATTACTTTCACTGTAGGAGCGATTGCCAAGGGAATTCAAAAGAAAATTTGGGCATCCGCGAGCCTTTCCCGAGCGGTGATTTGCGTTCCCTTTCAGAGACCCCTACGCTGGGAAATGATGCGTCGATACCAGCTTCAACCAGCCGCCGGCGAGAAAGAAGAACTGGAACTGGTGCTCGAGGACGCGCCCGCACCCGATCCCGGTCCAGGTGAGGTGCGGGTGAGAGTGACCGCCTGTTCGCTGAACTACCGTGATCTGCTCATGAAACGCGGCCAGTCCGCCAGCAGCGCCGGCGGGGGAGTCGTTCCGCTTTCGGACGGAGCGGGCGTGGTCGATTCGATCGGTGAAGGCGTGACGGCTTGGCGGGAAGGCGATCGCGTCATGGGAGCCTTTTTCCGCGACTGGCGGGACGGCTCCTTCGACATGAGCTATCACCAGGCCGCACGGGGTGGTTCCTGCGATGGCATGCTGGCCGACTTCGTGGTCGGGCCGGCGGAATCCTTCGTGGCCACGCCGGACTATCTCACCGATGCCGAGGCCGCCTGCCTGCCCTGTGCCGGTCTCACGGCGTGGCACGGCCTGTTCGAGCGCGGTGGATTGAAAGCCGGCCAGACCGTCCTGGCCTTGGGAACCGGCGGCGTTTCCGTGTTCGGACTGCAACTGGCAACCGCGGCCGGAGCACGCGTGGTGATCACTTCCAGCTCCGATGAAAAGCTCGCCCAGGCCCGCGAATTCGGCGCCTGGGAGACGATCAACTACCGCGAACACGAGGATTGGGACAAGCGGGTCTGGGACATCACCGGGAAGCGCGGCGTCGATCACGTAATCGAAGTCGGTGGCCCCGGCACGCTGGGGCGTTCGCTCAATTCCGTCACCGCGGGTGGTCACATTGCGCTCATCGGCGTGCTCACCGGATTCTCGGCTCCCGATGCGACCTTGTTCCCACTGGTGGCGCGGAACGCCGACCTTCACGGCATCTACGTGGGCAGCGTCGCCATGTTCGAGCGGTTGAACGCCTTTCTCGCCGAGAAAGAGATTCGTCCCGTGATCGATCGGTCTTTTTCCTTCGAGGAAGCGGAGGCCGCCTACGCCCACCTGCGGAGCGGGGAGCATGTGGGCAAAATCGTCATCGAAATCCGCTGAGTGTACAGGGTTGGGTCCGCGACTTGACCCTGTTGATTCTGGACAAGAAAAGAATTCGCCGGACCGGCGATTCTTGGGAGGGGCGATGTAGCGGAATTCGTGAGAATTCCGACGGCGTTGGCTTCGTTTTCGGAATTCTCACGAATTCCGCTACACAAATAGGATTCGGACGATTGGCGACGGCAGCTGACTTCGGGTCGAGGCGGAACAAAGCGTCCGATGGTCGCGGACTCGCCTGAACGAAACTGCTCTCCAATTTCCGGGCAATCTTTGGGCTCGCTTGGGAGGATGGAAGGAATTGGGTCACCACAAGGACTCGATCCAGTCGCCGATGATCTTGAGCACCGTGGGCGAGATCGTTTCGTCGATGGCGGCGTATTCTCCGGGGAGGCCGGTTTCGGCTTTCTGGAACAGGTGATTGAGATCGGGCAGGGCGCGCACGGTTCGCTTGCCGGACGGTAGCGCGGCTTCGATGGCCGGCAGTTGCAGGTCGGCGATCACCTGGAGATCCTTCTTTCCGTTCAGTGCCAGGACGGGGCAGGTGACCTGGCGGAGATACTCGGCCGGATCGATGGCGAGAAAATTGGAAAACCAGGGCGACTCGATCATTTTCATCTGCTGCTCCAGCATCGGACCGAGTTGGTTGAGCGCTTCGAGATCTTCGCTGTTCAATTTCCTGGCTTCCTCTTCGAATTTTTCCCCGAGTTCCTGCACCCGGGAGAGATCGGGATTCGGTTGGGTGAGCAGTTCGTAAACCGCCTTCGAAAATTGCTGACTGAGCTGGAGCATCTCCGGTTTCAGCCCGGCGGCTTCGCCAATGGCCTTGGATTGCGTGAGCAGGGTCTGATCGCCTCTGAGACCCGGTCCCGCCAGCAGGACGAGGAAGGCGATGCCCTCGCGTTTCGCCGCGACGATCGGCGCGATGAGGCCGCCCTCGCTGTGACCGAGCAGGCCGATTTTTTCCGGATCGATCTCGGAACGGGTCTTCAGGTATTCGACCGCCGCCCAGGCATCGGTCGCGAAATCCATCGTGGTGCCGTACTCGAAGGTGCCGGTGGATTTCCCGACGCCGCGATCGTCGTAGCGCAGCACCGCGATGCCGCGCCGGGTGAGGTAATCGGCGATAACGGCGAAGGGCTTGTGTCCGGCGATGGTCTCGTCACGATCCTGGGGACCGGAACCGGTGATGAGAACGACGGCGGGAAGTGGGGAAATCGGTTTCTCGGGAAAGCTCAGCGTGCCGGCGAGTTCGTTCTTACCGAGTGGGTTGGGAAAACTCACCTCTTCGGTCACGTAGGGAAACGGAGGTTTCGGCGTCTGGGGTCGATCGTAGGCGAACGCTTCCTCGCTGAAATCGAGATCGAGTGGCACGGTGAATCCTCCCTGGGTCCAGTCGCCCCGGATGGATCGGCCGCTGGAGGTCATCTTGCCGCGAAAACTTCCGCCGATGATCTCGGCGGCGAGGTTCAGGTCGCGATCGTGATAGTCGATCAGACTGAGCGGAATCTTCTGATCGGTCTGGGAGGGGCTCAGGAGATGCCCTTTCCATCCGTTTCTGCCGTCGGATGAAATCTCGAAGACGACCGGAATCTCTTTTCCTCCGATGGCGATCACACCCTGCCAGGTGCCGGCGAGCGAATTCTCCCCCTTCTCGTCCCCGGCGGAAAGCGATGAACCGATGGAGAGGAGCAGGCCGGCGGCAACAAGGAGGCGGGTTCTCATGGCATTGCCGGGTAAAGACGAAGCCGATTGCGTGCCGGTTACATCGCTGGTCAATTCAGCCAGAGAACGTCGATGAATCGAAACAGGGAGATTCCCGCGATGACGACGCAGAGAGGGACCACAACGGCGTGCCGAAACCAGGTGCGCTTCGCCAATGCCACGGCGACGATCGAGCAGATCACCAGCACGGCCAATTGGGCGAATTCGACTCCGAGATTGAATCCCATGAGAGCGGTGAGAATGCCGCTGAGCCGCGGTTCGCCGCTCCACAGGAGATTCGCCAGTCCGAGGCCGTGGAAGAGACCGAAAACAAGGACGGCCGCGCCACGCCACGGTTTCAGCTCGTTGATGAAGAGATTCTCGAGAGCGGGATAGAGCGCGCTGATGGCGACGACCGCGACGACGACGTGGGGCGAGATTTTCACCAGGCCGAAGGCCCCGAGGGCCAGGGTGAGGGAGTGGGCGATGGTGTAGAGCCCGACCTGCCAACCGAGCGGCTTCGCGCGCAGACTCAGGGTGAACATCGCGAGCATGAAGAGCCAGTAATCGATTCCCGACGGCAGGATGGCGAGAAATCCGCGGCCAAGCCAGTGACCCAGACCGGGATTTTTGACCGGCACAGAGGGTGGGGAATCCTCGGGTGCCGGTTCCGGTTCCGCCGCCGGGCTTCCCGGGGTCTCGGAGTCGGATTTTCCGGATTCGTTGTTCGCTTTCTCCTTTTCGTTTTCCGTGAAGGGATCGCCGGCAATGACGGGCGCCAGGCTAACCGGGTTGCTGAACTCTCCCGGGTAGAGCACCTGCAGGCGTCGCGCCGGTTTCCCGTCCTTCACCGTTACCATGACCACGGCCGCGCTCGTCGTCTCGTTGACGTGGAGGAGAAAATTTTCCGCGCCATCGGGAACGGTGCCTCTCAGGGTGCCGATGACCTTTTTCCGGGTCAGCTCCGCGGGCGTGTCTTCGTCCGAGGCGGTGATGATCCGGATCTCCGGCTCCAGTTTCATCGGCTGATCATCGAAGTAAATCGTCAGGGCTTCGGTGGCGAAGACACGGGCCGCCTGATCGGGTGGCACCTGGTCGTCGAGCGTCGGATCGCCCGAGGGATCGACGTCCATCGCCAGTTCGACTTTGAAGGCTTTGGTCTTGGTATCAAAATCGGACACCACCGATACGGCCGATACCTTGTGCGCCCGGGCGGCGAAGGGAAAGGCGAGCAGGACCGCGACGAGAAGCGTGACGCGAAGGCGGGCGGAAGCAGGGGAGACGTTCATCGACCGGAGGGGCTGCCGTTACCAAAGGATGGCCGGACATTGGAAGCAAGTGGATTGCGGAACGGGTTGCGACGGATTCGCGGGGCGCTTGCCGGTTGCGCGTCCGGGCCGCGCCGGGGTAGGGTGAGGGCATGAAGAAACTCCCGCCTTTCCTCAAACCGGTGTCGAGCTTCGCCGCGATCGCTTTCCTCCTTTCATCCGTCGCCCTCGGACAGGAAGAGGCGAACTACGATGAATCGAAGGTGCCCGACTACGTCCTGCCCGAGTTGTTGAGATTCGAGGACGGGAAGACGGTGCGCAACGAGGCGCAGTGGACGAAACGTCGCCAGGAATTGCTCAATCTCTTCGCCGATTACGTTTACGGTCGCACTCCCGAGGCGGCTGAGAAGGTCAAACTGAAGATCGACGTGACCCAGGCGGTGACCGATTTCCTCGGTGGCAAGGCGTCGATGAAGGAAGTGAGCCTGTCTTTTCCCGATCGTGAGGACGGGCCCACGTTGCATCTCCTGGTGATTGCGCCGAAGGAGGCGATGGGTAAACCGGTTCCGGCTTTCCTGGGGCTGAACTTCAAGGGAAACCAGTCCATTCATCCCGACCCGCGCATCACGCTCTCGAAGAGTTGGATGCGTCCGGACAAGGAGGGCAGGGTGGTCGATCATCAGGCCACTGAAGCCTCACGTGGCGCGGCGTCGGCTCGCTGGCCGGTGGAAATGATCATCGATCGCGGCTATGCGCTGGCGACCATGTACTACGGCGACATCGATCCGGACTTCGACGACGGATTCGAGAACGGCGTCCACGCGGTTTTCGGAAAACCGAAGGAGGGCGAGTGGGGATCGATCGGAACCTGGGCGTGGGGATTGGAAAAGGCGCTCGATTACCTCGAACTCGACGCCCAGATCGACGGAACCAAGGTGATGGTTTTCGGGCATTCCCGGCTCGGCAAAACCGCGCTTTGGGCGGGAGCACAGGACGAACGCTTCGCCATGGTGATCTCGAATGACTCGGGTTGCGGCGGCGCGGCATTGAGTCGACGCCAGTTCGGCGAAACGGTGAAACGGATCAACACGAGTTTTCCGCACTGGTTCAACGATCGTTTCCCGGAATACAATGACCGGGTCGGTGATCTGCCGATCGATCAGCACGAGCTGCTCGCCCTGATGGCGCCGCGCCCGCTCTGTGTCGCGAGTGCCGAAGGTGATGAGTGGGCCGATCCCCATGGCGAGTTTCTTTCCGCGAAATTCGCCAGCCCGGCGTGGGAATTGTTCGGAAAAAAAGGGGTCGGCGTCGATGAGATGCCGCCCGTCGATCAACCCGTCGGCGAAACGATCAGTTACCACATGCGCACGGGAAAACACGACGTCACTGACTTCGACTGGACACGCTATCTCGACTTCGCCGACCGGCACGTGAAGTGACGCGCTGTTTTCGGCGATGGTGAAGGCGTGCGTGTAACCGATCTCGATTCGCCTCCGTCTTTTCGAAACGACGCCCGCTCAACGCCGTTTCGAAATCATGCCTCCCATCGCCACCACCACGGATCCAACGGTCGCCTCGGAATCGACCTCCGTGGTGGAACCGCCGGAGGGTAAAACGCGGCGCGAGCCCTTTCCACGAGGTTGCTGGAACAAGTTGAAGTCGGCGCTGGACTGGGTTTTCGGCCTGGGTGCCATCGTCGTCGGCCTGGCGGTTCTCTCGGTTGTTCCAGTGCTGAATCTGTTCAGCCTTGGCTACCTCCTCGAAGCCAGCGGACGAGTGGCTCGGACGGGACGTTTTCGCGACGGGTTCGTCGGTGTCCGCAAGGCATCGGTGCTCGGCAGTGTGGTGATCGGGGGATGGCTGGTTCTGTTACCGGCACAGATCGCGGCCAGCTACTGGAACGACGCGGAACTGATCTCGGCGGGAAGTCAGGTGGCGAAGGGTTGGCGCGTCGCCCTGATCGTTCTGACTGTCGCCGGTCTCGCCCAGATCGCGTGGGCCTGCGTTCGGGGGGGGCGTTTGCGGCATTTTCTCTGGCCCGCGCCGGTTCGTGCCTTTCGCGCCTTACGGCATCCGCGTCTGTCGGCTCTCCACGAAATGGGAGATCGAGTCGGTGACTGGGTCGCCGGTCTCCGGTTGCCTCACTACTTCTGGCTCGGATTTCGTGGTTTCGTCTCGGCCGTGATGTGGCTGGCGATTCCCGTGGGAATCCTGATGGCGGCTTCCCAGATTCGGAATGACGGTCTCGCGGCCCTGACCAGCCTCCTGGGCGCCGGGCTCCTGATGATTGCCGTGCTCTACCTGCCTTTCCTGCAGGCGCATTTTGCCCGAACCGAGCGCTTCGAGGTGATGTTCCGGATCAAGGAAGTGCGCCAGTTTTTTTCCCGCGCTCCGATCGCGTTCTGGTTCGCGCTGTTCATCACGGTCCTGTTTGCGCTGCCGCTCTACCTGCTGAAGATCGAACTGACTCCCCGCGAAGTGGCCTGGCTCCCGGCCCTGCTGTTCGTGGTTTTCATTTTTCCGGCTCGCCTGCTGGTGGGCTGGGCGCTGAATCGCGGAACCCGTCGCGAGTTGCCACGGCATTGGGTGTTTCGCTGGTTCAGCCGGTTGGCGGCGATTCCCGTGGTGGTGGCCTATGCCTTCTTCGTCTGGGCGACGCAATACCTCAGCTGGCACGGTTCGTTCAGCCTGCTGGAGCAACACGCGTTTCTGGTGCCCGCGCCGCTGTTGGGTCTCTGAAAAACACCGCACTCAATCGCGGGAACGAGTTCGCTCCACCGCATCCTGCCATCCGTCGATGATCGACTGCATTTCCCCGCTCGATTTCTGCGGTTCGAAGCGAATGTCCTCGGTCCAATATTCCGCGATTTCCTTCTGATCCTTCCACACGCCCGTTGCCAGGCCGGCGAAGTAAGCCGCGCCGAGAGCGGTGGTCTCGGAAATGGTCGGACGCACCACCGGCACGCCGAGGAGGTCGGCCTGGAATTGCATCAGCAGCGGATTCATCGAGGCGCCGCCATCGACCCGCAACTCCGCCAGATCGATGCCCGAGTCGGCGGTCATGGCGTGGAGAACGTCGTAACTTTGAAAGGCGATTCCCTCCAGGGCGGCGCGGGCGAGGTGCCCTCTGGTCGTGCCGCGAGTCAGACCGGTAATGGTCCCCCGGGCATGCGGATCCCAATGCGGCGCGCCCAATCCCGCGAAGGCCGGAACGAAGTAGACGCCGTCGCTGCTTTCGACCGACCTCGCCATCGCTTCGATGTCGCTGGAATTCTCGATGATGCCCAGTTGGTCCCGCAGCCACTGGACGACGGCCCCGGCGATGAAGATGCTGCCTTCGAGCGCGTATTCGACCCGATCGCCGATCTGCCACGCGAGCGTCGAGAGCAGTTTGTGCTTCGAGCGAACCGGATTGGTGCCCGTATTCATGAGCATGAAACACCCGGTTCCGTAGGTGTTCTTGGCCATCCCCGTTTCGTGGCAGGCCTGGCCGAAAAGCGCGGCGTGTTGATCGCCCGCCATCCCGGCGATGGGCAGCGACTCGCCAAAGATTTCCGGATCGGTTTCGGCGATTTCTCCGCTGTTGGGACGGAGTTTGGGAAGCATCGCTGCCGGGATGTCGAACAGTCCCAGCATGTCGTCGTCCCAGGTCAGCGACCCGAGATTCAGCAGCAAAGTCCGGCTGGCGTTGGAGACATCCGTCAGGTGTTCGCGCCCGCCGGTCAGTTTCCAGACCAGCCAACTGTCGATCGTTCCGAAGGCCAGTTCTCCCGCCTCGGCTCGCTCGCGGGCGCCGTCCACATGGTCGAGCATCCAGCGAACCTTCGACCCGGAAAAGTAGGCGTCGATCACCAGTCCGGTCGTGTCCTGAATGCGCTTGGCGTCCGCTCCCTGGCGAAGTTCCTGGCAGAAATCGGCCGTCCGGCGATCCTGCCAGACGATGGCGTTCATGATCGGTTCGCCGGTTTTGCGGTCCCAGATCAGCGTGGTTTCCCGCTGGTTGGTGATGCCGATCCCGGCGATCTCGGAAACGGACAGCCCGGATTTTTCCAACGCCTCGCGCGCGGTGGCGAGTTGGCTTTCCCAGATCTCTTCCGGATCGTGCTCCACCCATCCGGGCTTCGGAAAGATCTGTCGAAATTCCCGCTGCGCCAGCGAGACGATCTGGCCGCGCTCATCGAAAACAATGGCCCGCGAACTGGTGGTTCCCTGGTCCAGGGCGAGAACGTGGCGTCGGCTCATGCGAATCGGAGACGGAAAGGAGAGAGGAGGGATCAACAAGGGTGCGAAAGCACCTCAACCGCCTTTCGAGGCTTCCACTTCCTTCTTCAGGTTGGCCAGGCCGCTTTCGTAATCGGGACCGACCATCTTGTCCATCATGAGGTTGAAAAGGCGGCTGATCGGATTCTTCGAAGGGCCGGTATTCATGCCCCAGGTCACCTTGGTGCCATCGCCCTCCGCCGCGAAGCTCCAATCGGAAGTGGCGGTTCCCATGCCTCCAAAATCGAGGGCCGTGGCGATTCGCTCATTCGGCACACTTTCGGTGATCACCTGCGATCCCGAACCTTGAGTTTCACTTTCCCAACTGGTTTTTGCTCCGAGACCGGTTTCGGGTCCCGAGTAGGTGCTTTTCATGTCAGGCTCGCGGAGCATCCAGGGAGACCAGGTGCGCCAGGCTTTCAGATCGTTCACCTTGGGAAAAATCGCCTCCGGAGGGGCGTCGATGACGATGGAGCGCTCCACGCGGACCTCGGCGGGGGCCAGGGCGTAAAGAGCAACGAATACGACGATCAACAGGATGAGCAATCCGGCCAAAGTACGAAGAAAGCAGCGCATGGCCGAAGTCTACGCTGCCCCCCGGATCGAACGCAAGACCGGCTGAGTGAAATCGGGTTCGAACCGTGACCCCGGATGGCCCGCTCGGATTCGCATCGGCTCAATTCGCGAAAGGATAGTTGCCGGATTTGTGATTAGGTTTGATAATTACCATAAATAACGTAGTTTTCTTAAATTTCCGAGCGAGCGCATGGCCTACGAACTTCATCGTGTTGATCACTCCGACCAGATCGCGAAACGTCGCGACGAATGGTTGCAGTTTTCTCGGCGTTGTCCGGTGGCGGCCCCTTTCTGCCGTGGCGATGTCTGGCTCTCCTGGCTCGACACCTTTCTCGAGTTTCCTCCCGTGGTTTACGAACTCCGCGAAGACGGTGATCTGGTGGCCTTGCTGCCGATGTATCTGGACGGCCAGACTCTCCACGTCGTCTCGGATCGTCATCTGGACTATCAGGACATCGCGGCCGTTTCCACCGATGTCGCCGTGACGTTGATCAGTGCCATCATCGAACGCGAGGGTGGGGAAGGCATGGCGCTCTCTTTCGCCAAAGTCGCCGAGCATTCGCGGCTCCACGCCGCGCTGGTGGACGAACGACTCAGCCAGGTCGCGTCGGTTCGGAGTCGGTTCTGGAGTGTCTGCCCCGCGACCGAGTTCGAGGTGAAAGGTCCCGGCAAGTTTATCGAGGCACTTCGCAGTCGTCAGCGAAAGGATTACAAGGCGGCCCGCCGAAAAATGTCGGAGGCATTTTCCGAGCATGTCATCGAACATCGACTCGGCTCTGAAATCGATCTGCGTCTCCTCGAAGAAATCGCCCACTTGCACCGCTCGAACCAATATCGGAAAAAGGGAAAATCGATTTTCGCCGACCTCGATTTCGTGGTTTTTCTCCAACAACAGGCGAACCGCGACGCCCCCCTGCTCATCTCGACCCTGCGGGAGCGGCCCGGCACGGAACCATTCGCCTTTCATCTCGGCTACTTCTCCGGAGGCACCTACTACTACTATCTCACGGCTTACGATGGGGAGAATTCCGAGCTGTCACCCGGCCGGTATCTGCTCATCGAAACCCTCTCCAATTGCGCCGATCGGATGGGCGGTGGCAGGCTTCGTTTTGATCTGCTCAGCGGGGAAGAAGCCTACAAGAGCCGGTGGGCAAAGACCTTTTATGAAGTCTCCCGTTTCCGGGTCATTCCCAAGCGCCTGGGAAATCTCCCGCTTCTCGCCGCCTATTCGACCGTCTACGGACTCAAGGGCGTCAAGAATCGCTGGCGGGAGCGTTTCGTGAACAACGAGTGCCTCTCCCGGCTGGAGCACGAGTGTCCCGGACTCTCCAGTTGAGGCACTATTCGAAAGCCGGTTCAGAAGTAGTCAGGGGCATTGCCCGCTTTCCACTTGATGTTGCAGCCGGAACTGGGCTGCCAGGGCTGAGCGGGACCCTCGCCTGATTCCAGCACTGCGTCGATCGCCGCACGCAGGTCCGCGCCGGTGATCTCGTCGCCCCGTCCCGGACGCGTGCTGTCGAACTGCCCCGCGTAGGCCAGTTTCAGGTCGCCGTCGAACACGTAGAAATCTGGCGTGCAGGCCGCCGCGTAGGCTTTCGCGACCTCCTGCGATTCGTCGTAGAGATAGGGAAAATCCCAACTGTGCGATTGGGCAAAGGCCGGCATTTTCTCCGGAGCGTCGTCGGGATAGTTGGCAACATCGTTCGCGTTGACGGCGACGAATTGCACCCCCTTGGCCAGGTATTCCCGCGCGCAGGCACCGAGCGCGTCAGCCAGGTGAATCACGAACGGACAGTGATTGCACACAAAGGCGATGACGACCGCCCTCCGCTCGCTGGCGATCTGGGCGAGCGAGTAGGCATTGCCATGCCCGTCGACGAGCGAGAAATCCGGCGCCGCAGCACCGCGTTCGAGTCGGAAAGTGGAAGGAACTTCGGCCATGCTTTGACCGTAGCCGGAAGGCGCGCGGCGCTCAATGAAAAGGTGCGTTGGCCACCGGGTGAACCCTCTTAGGTCATGAATGCTACCCTGTTACCTCGAGGGGCAACGGCCGATCGAAGCGTTCGCCCAAGTGACTTCGTCGCGAAGGAATTACCCGAGGATGAGTGAACCCTTCCGGATCGTGGCTGAAAGAGTTGCATTTTACCTCAAAATCAGTGAGAATATAAAAATTATGGAAACATTGATTGCTCCTGAACCGGTCTCCTCTCGTCTTCAGCGTGAGCAGGATTTTCATGACGAGGCGTTCAGTTCCGATCTTCGGATGTCGGCGGCAAAGTACTACGCGCTCACCCGGATCGAGTACGATCAGTATGTGGCCACCCTGGAAGCCAATGTGAAGGACGCGGATGTGCTCGAATTCGGCTGCGGTCCCTACGGCTACATCTACGATGCGGCACCGGTGACTCGGTCAGCCACCGCGATCGATCTTTCGCCGGTGGCCATCGAGATGTCGAAAAAGAAGGCGGCGGGTCTCGGCGTCGAGATCGATTTCCTGGAGATGAATTGCGAGGATCTGAAGTTCGAGGATGATTCGTTCGATCTGATTTTCGGCAGTTCGATCCTTCATCACCTCAATCTCGATCAGACGCTGGCCGAGATGCGGCGCGTGCTGCGGCCGGGCGGCATGCTGGTTTTCACCGAACCTCTGGGGCACAACCCCTGCATCAATCTCTATCGAAAGCTGACGCCTCAGATGAGAACGGTGGACGAGCATCCGTTGATGATGAGCGATCTGAAGTTGATCAGCGAATACTTCCCCGAAACCGAGATTGGCTTCTTTCACCTGTTCACCTTCGCCGCCGTTCCTTTCATCAACACGCCGCTGTTCAAGCCGGTGCGGGCGATCGGCCATTTCTGTGATCGGCTCCTCTTCACCGTGATACCCTTCGCCAGACGCTGGGCATGGATGTCGCTCATCAAGGCGCGCTGATCACCCTTTCACGTCGCTCCACAGCCAGCGCATCATTTCCGGCAACATCGCGGCCGCGTAGGTGCTGCCGTGAAAGCCGTCGCCCCACCAGTAGCGGTAGTCGTAGTTCGAAAACTTGAGCGCGGCTTCCATCTGTTGGTTGGCCAGGGGCCAACTGCCGAACTGGTTGACGACGTCGTTGTGACCGTCGAGCAGGGCGGCGCGGATGGGTTTCCGCTCGGTCTTGCGAACGAGAGAAGGGTAAATGTTCGCGCCCCGGATGTTGGTGAAGGTGCCGACCCAACCCAGTACCTTGCCGAACTGGTCGGGCCGCTCCCAGGCGGCGGTCCAAGCGCAGGCGCAACCACTCGAGCCACCGGAAATGGCGCGCAGCTTCGGGTCGTCGCTCAGTTTCACATCGTGCTCTTTCTCGACCGCGGGAATGATCTCTTCGAGCAGGAAGCGAACGTAGGCGTCCCCGAGCGAGTCGTATTCAAAGCTGCGGTTGCCCGGTTTGGCGTCGGGTTTCTGGTTGGCGTTGCGACCGGGATTGATGAAAACGCCGACCGTGACCGGGATGTCGCCGGCGGCGATCAGGTTGTCCAACACGGTGGTGGCGTGCAGGCCGTTACTCGTATTCGGATCGGCATGACGGAGACCGTCCTGAAAGACCATCAGCGCGGCCGGTTTCGTGCCGTCGTACTGGGCGGGCACGTAGACGACATACTCGCGGGAAGTGCCGGGAAAGATCTTCGAATCCTTCCATTCATGCTGGGTCACGGTGCCTTTGGGCACGTCCGGCTTTTCCAGGGAATCCGGGGTGTAGTCGTAGTACTCGATCTTCAGGTTCCCGCCTCCGATCTTCTTGCCATCGGCGCGCAGTTCGTAGTCGAACCACTGACAATTCGGCAGGGTCTTCGCGAGCGCCTGGAATCCACCGAGATCGGTCATCCTGCCGAGAGTCTCGCCCGTATCGAGCCGGACCACCTCGATCGGCGAGTCGGCCTGCCCGACCCAGAGAGCGGTCGTCTTTTCGAGCACTTTCGATTGGTTCGACGCGAAAGACTTTTCGCCCCAGCTCTGACGAATGATCTTGGCGGCTTCCTGGGGATTCTCCGGGATCAGTTTCTCAAGAGCGATGGCCGGCGGTGGTGACCATTTCTTTTTTTCCTCCGCCGCGGAATCGGATGCGATCGATACGATTGAAAGCGCGGTCAGCAGGAAAAGGGGCAGGGTGGTTTTCATGGCCGCAACGGTGAACGAACTTTGCCGGGAAGTCACGCGCTTCGCTGAAGAAATCGCTAACGGTTCCGGCAGAAAGTGCCTATTCTCCGGCGTGCCGATCGAATACGAAATCGATCCAGGGGAGGGATTGGTAAAGGTGCGCTGTTCAGGCAGTTTCACCATCGACCAGATGATCCGGCATTCCCTGCGAGTGAACGAGGATCCCAGGTTCAAGCCGGGGATGGACACGCTGATTGATTTTCGCCATGCCGACCTGGCTGATGATGTCGAGGCGCTGAGCCGCTATGTTGATCACTCCTCCGAGCTGGCCCAGTTTCGTGGATCGTCCCGTTGGGCCTGCCTGGTGGCCGATGAATTCGACAGCGATCTGATCTGGACTTTCGATCTGGTGGTGAGATCGCGAGGGATCGACATCAAGACCAAGGCTTTCCTCGATGAATCGGCGGCGCTGGCCTGGCTGGCCGAGCCGAAGGACGGGATGTCGTGGGCCTAGCTTTGTATTAGCGCGCGGCCGTCTTCGGCAATTCGTTCGCCACTGGGAGAGACGCGGCCTTGGCGGTGTTTTCATCGCCGGGCGTTTCGTCCGACTCTTCCCGATGTTCCCGCAGCTTGTCGAGCGCGTCGGGGGGGAGATAGCCGGCGAGGCGATCGATGTGGAAATTCCAGGCAATCACTTCCCAGTCCTTCTTGCCCGCGTGCTTGAAGCTCACTTTCACCCCGCAAGTGTCGGACCGCAGTCGCTGTGGTATCTGGAAACGAACGGTGGAGGTATCCGCGTCCCAGTGATGCGTCACCTTGCCGAGTCCGGTCACCCGCATGACGACACTCTCCGGATCGAAGCCTTCCAGTCCCGCCACATTCATTTGGATCTCGGGAAGGCGATCGATGATGGTTTGTCCCTCGGCCGGCCAGGTCGTCACCAGCGGGCCGCGAACTTCGCCGTCTTCGGTGGTGGATTCCGTCATCAGGCTCCGGCCGGAAGTGGTGGTGCCACCGCCTCCGAAATCGAGGGCGAGATCGAAATTGGCGAGTGTCTTTCCGTGGACCACATAGCGCCCGAGCTTGGCGTGGTGATCTTCCCAGGTCGTCTTCTTGCCGTTGACGGTGAAACAGGCCTCATAACCAAACTTGTCGGCCAAATCGATGACCTCGTCACTGTAGATACCGAAGGGATAGGCAAAGGTCTTCAAGACTTCGCCGTGTGATCCGAAGTTTTCGTTGAGAAATTTCCATGACTCTTCGAGCTCATCCTTCAGCCAGGCGGTCTGTTGCGTGGCGTTGCGTCCCGCGTTTCTCGCCATGTTCTGGTGGCTGACGCTGTGACTTCCCACGTTGGCGCCGTTGGCCATCAGTTCCTTCACCTCGTCGAAGGTGAGGGAACGACCGCCGATGCCGACATACTTTTTGTAGAGGAAGATCGTGAACGGGTAGCCGAATTCCTTCAGCACCGGCATGGCCAGGGTGTGGGTGGCTTTCCAACCATCGTCGATGGTGATCATGATGCAGGGATCGGGAATCTCCTCTTCTCCGCGCTTCCAGGCGAGAAACTCCCTCATGCTGATGACCGGAATCTCGGCATCCTTGATCGCCTGCATCTCGGCGCGGAAATCATCGATGTTGATGATCATGTCGTTCCGCGATTTCCCTTCCGTGAAATCGTGATAGCCGAGAATGGAAACCCGGGCGTCCTTGTTGATTTCAGGCTCCATTTTCACCGGCTCCGGTGGTGGCGGAATCACCGTGTCGGGTTCGTCCGCCAGGAGTTGTTCGGGGTCGGGCTGGGGGACACCCGATTCGGTGGACGTGGGCTTCCGGTTGAGGGCTTCCTCCAGCTTGGCGCCGATGCCGCCGACTTTTTCACAGGAGGTGAAACCAAGAAGACTCATCGACGCGAGGGCGATGAAGCAGGCGGAAATGGAGGGACGGAGGGGGCTGAGGAGGCTCATGAATCGCAAGGACGCCGTGAAATTGAAAGAACCGACTGAGGGAGGTTAACTATACTCACGGGGCTTGGTTGAACAACGCCCGAGTTTGCGTGCCAGAGAGGATGGAGCCTGAAAAGGCTTCGGAATGGCCGTGACCGGTCCGGCGGGCGGCGATGGGAAACGGAGTCTCATTCAACCCTGTTGGGTCCACGATCGAACCCTGTTGAACCGGAGGCCATGGAACGATGAAACCGACGACGGCTTCGTCCTGATTCCGGGCGTCGTTCCTTTTTCCTTCGCGTTCCCTTTTTTATTTCACAGTTCAGGCGGTTCTGATTAAAACGGGCGTTGGCGATTGCCGGGAACTGACGACTCATGAACATACTCACCACCAACACTTTCCGTTCCTTGTTTCTCGTGTTGACGTGCTGGTGCGTGGGGGGCGTTCTCGAATTGGCGAAGGCACAGGACGATCTCTCGGTTCCCGGGCTCACGGATGAGCCGGTATCGACGACGGTCGCACCCGCCGAAAGTGGCGATGAAACAGGGGAGCGAACTCGAAGCGATACCTCGCTCTTCGGGCTCATCGCGGCGGGTGGTTGGGCGATGTGGATACTGGGGCTGTTTTCACTCGCGGTGATCGGGCTCGGTTTTTTCTGCGGGTTCGATATTCGGGAAACGAATTTCAAACCGGCTCCTCTGGTTGCGGATCTGGAGGAGTCGATGCGCCGGGCAGACCTCGAAGCGGTGTCGGAATTGGTAAGCGAAGATACCTCCACTCTGGGGCGAATGATGGCGGCTTTCGCGAGGCAGGTCGAGGAGACCGGGTATTCCACCGACGACAACGAGTTGATCCGCGACCTGATGCTGGAGGCGGGTGTGAAACACAACCGAAAGCGCGCCCGCGTGATCAACTACTTCTCGGTGCTGGCTCAGGCGGCGCCGATGATGGGATTGCTGGGAACCGTATCCGGCATGATCAAGGCGTTTGGAACCTTGGGCAACAAGGGCATGGGTGATCCAAGTCTGCTGGCGGCCAACATTTCCGAGGCATTGGTCACGACCGCGGCGGGTCTGGTCATCGCGCTGCCGGCGATTTTTCTCTATTTCTATTTCCGCGACCGGCTGGAGGAATTGATCACGCTTTGCGAGGAGTTTGGTGTGGAAATGTTGAATCGACTGAGGCGGGTCGCCTACGCCAGTCGAAATGGCGAAGCGGGCCTGCCCCCACCAGATGTCGCCGAATGAGCAGCTCTCTTTCAAAACGCGGCCTGAGGCTCCGGCTCTTCAGCGCCAGCAGTTGCCGGATCGATCTTTCTCCGATGATCGATCTCGTGTTCCTGCTGCTGATTTTCTTCATGGTCAGTTCGACGCTGATCACTTACCGGAAAGATCCCAACGTGAAGATCCCGGTGGCTTCGGATGGCAAGGTGCCCGGGAATGTTCGGAACAGGATCATCCTGAATGTCTACGAAGACGGTACGGTGAAGCGGGACTCTGGCGAGGCGATTTCGTTGGAACAGGTGGAAACCCTGATGCGTGCGGAGAAGGAGGCGGATCCCCGAGTCAAACTGCACGTGCGGGCGGACCGTGTCGCCGCTCACGCCAAGGTGAAGGAGGTCATCGATGCCTCCGCGCGCGGCGGCGTCGTGAACGTGATCTTTTCCACCTACATCACCGACCATTGAGACGCGATCAGTCATGAGAATTCGTCGTCGCAGTCCCTTTTCCCATCATGATGAGCCGGAGCTGAATATTTCGCCGCTGATCGATGTGGCCTTCCTGCTGCTGATTTATTTCCTGGTCACCACGACGCTGACGAAGGACGAAGCGGACCTTTCCATGGTGCTGCCGGGGGTGTCCCAGGTGAGCAGCGAGGCCGTGTCGGTGGACCAGATGACGATCGAAATCGATCCGGCCGGCGTCATCCTGGTCAATCGGGAACCGGTGGACGCGGACATGAACGATCATCGCGCGCTCAACCTGACCGACAGGTTGGTGCGCTACGCGGCGGCGGCACAGATCGCCCAATCCGAGGCCCAGGTGGTCATCAAGGCGGACGGAAGGGTGCCCGAGCAGAGGTTCATCGATGTCCTCAACGCCTGCGCCAAAGCGGACATCAAGAACGTGAGCATTTCACCCTGACCACGAGCTGGCAGCCGTCATGTCGTATTCCTATCGACCCTTCAATCCGTGGGAAGAGCCGGAGCCGGAAAAGCTGCCCTGGCGCTGGCGACTCTGGCTGCTTCTCAAGAGATGGTTCTGGGCCGGGGTCGATCGTATTCCCGGTGGTGAAAAAGGTAAGCGCGCCGTGCTCTGGGCGTTGATCTTTCACCTCGTGGTCCTGATCGTGGCCGTGGTCATCGTGGTGGTGCCTCGGGAAGACGACGCACCGGAAATCATCGCCGAAGTGATCGTGCCCGATCGCGTGCTCGATGTGGAAATGCAGAGACTCAGCGCCGTGAAGCAGCTGGCCGAAGTCAGGGCGAGCGCTTCCTCCTCGATGATGAAAATGATGCGGGCGAACACGGCCTCGGTCATCGCCGCACCCGAGGTGGAACTCGAAAACCCGGGACCGCTCGGCTTGGGATTGGGGGACCTGGGCGCCGGGATGGGAATGGGCAGTGGTGGCGGAGGCGGTGGCGGCATGAACATGGCGCGCATTCCGGCGGTGATCCGGGGGCGCTGCGTCCCGGGCGAGCGGATCCGATTGTTGCGTTCGAACGGCGGCACGGCCGAAGTCGAAGACACGGTGGTGAAAGCACTCGATTGGCTGCAGGGGGCGCAGAACCCGGATGGAAGCTGGGGAACCACCTACCAGGCCGCGATGACGGGCTTCGCGTTGCTGAGCTATCTGGGGCACTGCGAAACACCTCGATCGGCGCAATACGGCGACACGGTGCTGAAAGGTCTGCAGGCGCTGGTGGAGATGTCCCGGCGGGGTGGCGGACGAATGAGAAACGTAGGCAACAAGAATTGGGCCTACGAGCACGGGATCGCCACCTATGCCCTGGGCGAAGCGCTCATGTTGACGCGAGAGGAGGGGACCCAGATCCCGGAGTTGGAATCAGTCTACGCGAACGCCGTTCGAATCGTGATCGAGGGACAGAATTCGGATGGCGGATGGGTCTACGGCTATACCCGGCAGGGCGCGGGAGACCTCTCGGTGACCGGTTGGCAGTTTCAGGCGCTGAAGACCGCCCAGTATGCGCGCCTCGATGAACCTGAACTCGACGGTGCCATCGGCCGGACGAGCCGCTTCGTGTCCGAGCGGCAGGGCGATCAGGGCGGTTTCGGTTATCGCAACCGGGGCGACAAACCCAGTCTCACCGGGGTCGGTCTGGTCGGACTGCAATTGCTTGGCGGCGGACAGGGCAGTCGGATCAAGCGGGGGCTGGAGTATTTCTTCAAATCGGGGAGAGGTAATTTCAAGTATGACCAGTTCAATTGTGACCTGTATGCCTGGTACTACATCACCCAGGCGGCCTTTTACCATGGCGGCGATGAATGGCAGCATTGGAATGAAATTTTCCGCGGGGAATTGATGAAGAATCAGCGGGACAACGGCGTTTTCGATCGGGAAGGCAGTGGGAAGTCGGACGGGTCGGGCGATCCGGATATCTACCGCACTTGTCTCTGTGTGCTGATGCTGGAGGTCTACTATCGCTATCTGCCGGCTACCGGATGAGGCATGAAGCTGATTCGTTCAATTTGTCTCGGAGGGTGGAGCTTCCTCACATTCGTGGGGATCTGGTTCGCTGTGGGCGGGGCGCGAGTCGAGGCCCAGCTGCCGAACAGCAAGGAACTGGCGGCTTCGAACCCCGCCGCGGCCTACAATCTCATTCTGATGTCCCTGGGACAGCAGAAATACATCGAGGGGTTGGAACTGGTTGATGAAGTGATCCGTTATTGGGGGCCGCGTGCGGCCGAGCAATATGGACCGGGATTCGGTCATTTTTACTACCTCAAGGGATTGCTCCAGATGGGACTGGAAGACTACGCGGGGGCGGTGGTCTCGTTCCGAACCTGTCGCGAAGATTTTTCCAACGAAATCATCAACAACGAAGGCGAACGGGAGAGCACCAAGCTCCAAAATCGATTTCTCACCCATGCCCTCGCGCAGTGGGGAGCCTGTCTGATGGTCCTGGGAGATTACGCCGGAGCGGTGGAAAAACTGAAAGCGGCGCTGGCCGAATCGGCGGGCGTGAAAATCCGGACGGACGTGATCGGGCTGAATCTGGCCCGGAGTCATTTGCGCAACGGCGATTTCGACGATGGGCTCGCCTTGTTGGAGAAAGCGATGCGGAGCGAATCGCTGGCCATCGAGATGAAGCGCAAAGCCTTCCTGATCCTGGCGGAAGATTGGTCGCCGGAGGTTTCCTTCGATCGGGTCCAGCCCTATCTGTGGGAGTTTGGCGATCTGGTCCGGCAGGATACCCGGGGCAACCGCTGGTCGCGGAATCCGCTGTTTGCTTACCTGGGGAGGCAGGCACTCGATCGGGAGGATCCGCTGAGAGCCCTGACCTGGTACAGTTTTCTGCTCGATCCGAGGGAGTTGGTTAACCATCGGCGGGAACTATTGGCCGAAATGGAACTGAATCCACCGACGAAGCCGGAGGAAGAAGCCGCCTGGAAGAGTCGAATCGAGGAAACCCGCAAGGGCATCGACGAAGCGGAATCGATGGTGGCGGCCATGCTGCTCGGTGTCGGGGCCGGGCACTACCAGATGAGAAATTATGCGGGGGCCTATGCCGCTTTCCGGGAAGTCGCCGATGCCTTCCCGAAGCACGAGAAGCGGCCCGACACGCTCTACAACGTCGTCGCCAGTGGCGTGCAACTGGCCATGTGGCAACAGGCCCAGAAAGACGGAAAGCAGTTTCTCGACGAGTATCCGGATCACCCTCTGGCGCCCGAAGTCGCGCGGCTGTTGGCGGAGTCCACCTTCATCCTGCAGGAGTGGCAGCAAGCCTATGAAATCGCGATCGATCTGCGCGACCGGTTCGAAATCGGTTCGGTGGGCCGCGATGTGCCGGACTTCGTGGTGGGAGCGTCGCTCTATCATCTGGATCGCTACGAGGAGGCCGATGCGGAACTCACGGCATACTTGAAAAACTATCCTGACGCCCGTCGCCTGGAGGCCGCGACCTACTACCATGGTTCCTGCAAGGTGAAACGGTTCCAGTGGAAGGAGGGAGTCGAGATCCTCGAGGCCTTCATGGAAAAGTGGCCCGGATCCGACCTGCTCTCGAGTGCGCTCTACCAATCGGCATTGGGGCGCTTCGTTCTCGGCGATCTCGAGGAGGCGCTGGCGCGGATTGATCGCCTTCAGTCCGAGTTTCCGGATGCGATGGAGATACCGGCTTCATGGAATCTCAAGGGAGATGTCCTCACCTCGCTGGGAACCGCGGAATTCGAGGAAATCGAAACACCCTATCGAACCGCCATCGAACTCGGCGATGGTGTGCCCGTTCACTTTGACACGGTTGCGTATTCCTACTGGAAGCTCATTCTGATGCATGCGCAGGCCGGAAAAGACGAGGCGGCCGTCGCGCTCTACGATGCCTACCGAAAAGGCTATGACGGAAGTCGCCATGAACTCGACATCGTCGCCGCGGTGGTCGATTCACTCGTCGAGGTGGGACGGTCGAGCGAGGCCGAGGATACTCTCCGGCGACAGATCAGGGCCTACGCCGGGGAGGCGGAATCGGGAAGCCTGGGGGAACTGATGGGAACCTTTCTCAAGTTTCTCGATACCCACTACACGCCCGATGAGGTCGAAAATCGAATTCAGTATTTTCCCCTGCCAACACCGGCTCCCGTGCCTTTGCGCGCCTGGCTGACGATGATCCGGATCGAGCGCGCCGAAAAGGGGAAAGGATCCGACGCCTCGAGGGCGGCGACTCTTTCGGCCGGATACCGCGAACTGGCGTCGCTGGGCGACAAGCGCGAGATGCCGAATTATCCCCTGGTGAAACTGGCGAGATGGTATCGCGATGACGGGAAGGCGAATGAGGCCCGAGAAATCTACGAGTTTCTCCTGGAGCACCGCGCCCAGGGGCCGCACGTCGAAATGGCGATGTTCGATCTTGCCGGAATGCTTTCGCAAACCGGTGTCGAGGAAGATGGCGAGCGCGCCGTGACTCTCTATCGCCAGGTCAGAGAACAATCTGACGCGTCGGATCTGCAGGAAGCCTCGGTGATCGGTGGGGGGCGACTTCTCTTCGAAGAGGGAGATTTCGAGGAAGCGAAAGTGTGGTGGACGGACTACCTGCGGCACTCCAACTGGCAGAGCGCGCGTGCCGAGGCAAACTTCCGCTACGGAACCTGTATCGAGAAGACCGGTTCCCCGAACGAGGCTCTGAAAATCTACGCCAGTGTCTATGCCCTGTATCCGGGACACCTGAACTGGTCAACCGAATCCTACCTCGGCGCGGCGCGGATATTGAAAACCGAGGGGCGGGACGGCGATGCCATCCTGGTCCTCGTGGACATGCTCAAGCGGCTCGGCCACCTGGAGCATCCCGGTATTGAGAAGGGCCGAAAACTGTTCGCCGAATGGAAGGAGGAATGGGTCAAAAAATCATGAGTCGATCATCCCGAATTCTCTTTCGTCTGGCGACGTTCGTGGTGGTGGTGGCGACGGCATTCGTCGTCGAAGGCCAGGAGGTAACCGTTCAGCTCACCAATGGCACCGTGCTGACCGTGAGAGTGGAAAGTGTCGACAGCGCTTCCCTCGCGATTCGGACGGCGGCGAGCCAGGCGACGGCGCGTCTTGGATACGATCAGATCGCCTCCGTGGAGTGGCCGGAAACTCAGGAATGGGTTCACGCGGAGCAACTTTTCCGGACCGGCCAGTTTGGCGAAGCGGCGGTGGAATTTGAGAGGCTCTCCCAGAAAAAAACCACGCGAGACACTTTCTATCCGGCTCCGGGCAATTTCGCCACTCGCGCCCACCTGCGGATGCTCGACTGCTTCCGCTACCAGGCGCAGGCTCCTTCCGTCGCAAAGTTCCTTCCGGGACTGGAGATCGAGAAATTGCCTGCAGCGGAACGGGAGTTGTCCGCCGCTTTGGAGCTCTGGGCCCTTGCCGGAAAAGGGCGGTGGGAGAAGGTGCTGACTGGTGCGGATGCCGGGATTTCCGAAAACAGGGAGACCAAACAGGGTGAGATGATTGAACTGACCCTGTTGAAAGGAATGGCGTTGGAAGAACTGGGACGTTTCCCGGAAGCCACGCTGGCCTATGCGGCCTCGTATTCGCTGAATGCCGCGACCGACAGGCAATTCTCGAAATTGGCGCTGCGGAGGTCCATCGAGATGTTGGCGTCGCAGGCTGAGTTGGCCGAGGCCGCGAGAGACGAGCGCAGGGAGGAAAAACCGGACTGGTTTCAACTGCGAGCCCAGGCGCAATTCTACGCCTCGGTTTTCGGGAAAGGTGAGCTGTGGGAAAACGCCCATCCCGTCGCGAACCTTGCATTGAGCGAGAAACTGACCCTGGGAGAGACGGCGCTCGGACAAAATGCAAGGAATCGGGTGGAGGGAGAGATGGGGGAGGCCAGCAGCGGGAGCGAATTGATCGAACAGGTCACCGCCGATCAGATGAAGCAGGTCGAGGTGAAAAAGGCAGAGGCTCCGGGCACTGAAAACAAGGACTCCGGGAAGTGAGGCTCGCCATGGTGGGCATGGCGCGGTTGCGCGGCGCGTTCGTGTGAGTTTACCGGAAGCTCGGAATTCGGCACAGTTTTGGCACACTGATTGCCAAGGGTGGTTGTCGTAAATACCCGATCCCACCGCCGCAACTTACGATGAAACGCTTTTTCCAACGTCGCCGCAATCGCTGCCTGTGCTGTCTCGTGACCGCGCTGGCTGTGTCGGCGTTTTTGATCTGGGACGCGTTTCGTTTTGAAGGACGCGGAACCGGAATTCCCGGACCGGGATATTTGGTTTTGTGGCTCGGCATGATCCTCGTCGGGCTGATCGCGGTGACAGTTTTTGCGGTTGATGTGATTCGGTCCGGCATCCGCCAGCGTCAACTTCAGGCCCTCGCCCCGAAGCCGTCGCCCCAGGCCTCGGAACGGAAGCTCCGGATCGAGCCCGAAGCGCCTGCCGCTCAGTTGCTTCCACGAGCCTGAGCCGGAAGATCGTGAGCGGGGTGCGCCTGCTTTTCGCCCGGATTCGCGATTGACGCTGCGGACCGCTTGCGCCAAGTCTTGAGGCGTTTCCTTTCCGGAACGTCTTCGTATGCAAACCTCTCCCGTCACCCCTGAACGCCTCCGCTCATCCGTCATCGCTGTCCCACCCATGGCCCGGGACGCCGATTTGAAGTTTGCACCGGGCGAGAACGCAAAAATCATGCGCCATATCGAAGCGGGAGGTGTCGATATTCTGCTGTACGGAGGCAACGCGAATTTCTACCACATCGCTCTCAGCGAGTATGCCCACGTTCTTGCCGGATTGGTCGAGGCGGCCGGAGAAAATTCCCTCGTGATTCCCTCCGTCGGTCCGGCCTGGGGGACGATGATGGATCAGGCGAAAATACTCGGCGACTTCGAGTTCCCGACCGTCATGATCTTGCCCATGCAGGGGCTGACCACCTCGGCGGGCGTGGCCACGGGGGTGCGTCGATTTGCCGAGGCGTTCGGCAAGCCCATCGTGCTTTACATCAAGTTCGATGGGTTCATCGATCCGGCGGACGCGGCGGCGCTGGTCGACGACGGGCTCGTCTCGTGGATCAAGTACGCCATTGTCCGGGAAGATCCGCTGAACGACCCCTACCTCAGCGAACTCGTCAACCTCGTCGATCCCCAGCTCATCGTCAGCGGCATCGGAGAGCAGCCGGCCATCATTCACCTCCGTGATTTCGGCATCAACGGATTCACCGCCGGGTGTGTGTGCGTGCGCCCGGACCTGAGTCAGCAGATGCTGGAAGCCATCGTGGCGGAGGATTACGAACGCGCGGAATTGCTTCGCGCCGGATTTCGTCCCTTGGAAGATCTCCGCAATGAAATCAATCCCGTGCGGGTGTTGCACGAAGCGGTCGCGTTGGCGGGAATCGCGGACACGGGACCGGCCCTGCCCTTGCTCAGCGGTCTGGCACCGGCGGAGAGCGAGAGGGTGAAATCGGCGGCGATCGAACTCATCAACCGCGCTTGAATCGCTCCTACCCAGAAATCTCAAAAAACGAACTTTCCCATGCTTGAACTTCACGGACATCAACTCATCGGCCGCGGCACCAGCGGAGAATCGGACGACACTTTCCAGGCGGCGAATCCGGCGACGGGGGACCTGTTGCCGACGGTATTTCACGAGGCAAGCGCAGCCGAGATCGATCGCGCGATGACGCTCGCGGCCGAGGCATTTGTCGCCTTTCGTCAGACTTCGGCCGAGGATCGCGCGCGATTCCTCGAAGCCTGTGCGGACGAGGTGGAGGCTCTCGGCGGCCAGTTGATCGAGACGGCGATGGCAGAGACCGGTCATCCGGAGCCCCGCTGTGTGGGGGAACGCGGCCGTGCCACCGGTCAGGCGAGAATGTTCGCCCAGTACGTTCGCGAAGGTTCCTGGGTGGACGCGCGCATCGATCTGCCGCAGCCGGAACGCCAGCCTTTGCCGAAACCGGATGTCCGCAGTCTCATGTTTCCGGTGGGGCCGGTGGTCGTTTTTGGCGCCAGCAATTTCCCTCTCGCGATTTCCGTGTTCGGAGCGGATACCGTCTCGGCGTTTGCCGCCGGTTGTCCCGTGGTGGTGAAAGCGCATCCCGCTCATCCGGCGACCTGTGAGCTGGTCGGTCGCGCCATTCTCGCCGCCGCGGAAAAGACCGGCATGCCGGAAGGCGTTTTCTCCATGGTGCAGGGCCGGACGAACGCCGTGGGTGTCGGCCTGGTTCAGCATCCGGAAACCACGGCGGCCGCCTTTACCGGTTCGTTGCGTGGCGGGCGGGCGCTCTACGATGCCGCCAATGCCCGTCCTGCTCCGATTCCTTTTTATGCCGAAATGGGCAGTGTCAATCCCATCTTCGTCCTTCCCGGCGCGCTCAAGGAACGTGGCGAGGCGATTTCCGCCGGCTATATCCAATCGCTCACCCTCGGGGTGGGGCAGTTTTGCACCAATCCCGGGCTCGTGCTCGGCCTCGAGTCCGACGAACTGTCCGCTTTCGTCGAAGGCGCCGCTTCAGGGGCGAAGGGCGCGGCTCCGGCCACCATGCTTCACGCCGGAATCCATCATGCCTTTGTCGAGGGCGTCAATGCCATGCAGCATCGCTCCGGATTGACCCTGGTCGGCGAATCCGGGACTCCCGCCGACCCGGCGAAATCGGAGGCCGCCTGCTACGTGTTCGAAACGGATGCCGATGGGCTTCGAAACAATCCCGAGTTGTTCGAGGAAGTCTTCGGTCCCGTCTCCACCGTGGTGAAATGTCCCTCACCGAGCGACCTCGAGGAATTTGCCGCTCAACTTGACGGTTCACTCACCGCGTCCATCCATGGCACCGAGGAGGACCTCGCCACCTATCGCGGGCTCATCGACATTCTCGAGAAAAAGGTGGGGCGATTGATCTTCAACGGGTTCCCGACGGGGATCGAAGTCTGTCACGCCATGCACCACGGCGGTCCCTATCCGGCCACCGCCCACAGTTACTTCACCAGTATCGGGACGCGTTGCATCCAACGATTCGTCCGCCCGCTCTGTTTCCAGGGATGGCCGCAATCGCAGTTGCCCGAGGAACTGCGCGACGACAATCCGCGCGGCATCCTGCGTCTGGTCGACGGGGAATACACCCGCGACGCGATCACGGGGTGAAGAAAAGACGAACCGGACCCGTCGCTGAGAGTGGGTAACCTCAGGCGGCGGCGGCTTTCTGCTGATCGAGAATCTCGCAGAATTCGCGGCAGATCTCGCGAATGCGGATGAATTTCTCCCGCGCTTCGCCGTGCACACCCGACTCCATGAGCAGGAGTTCGGAGAAACCGGTCACCGAGCCGATCATGTTGCGAAAATCGTGGCGCAGATCCTTGTCCTGCAACGCGACGGCGGAGCGTTCCATTCCGTGCTCGGCCAGCTTGTCGAGTTCGTTCTGAATCTGGTTGCCCGAATTCTCGATGTAGCCGAAAAGCTCCGGCGCTTCTTCGCCGTAGGTCGCCACGGCCGGTTTCAGGTCGGCTGTAAGCGTGCGAATTTCTGAGGTCTGGCGGAGCAACACACCGACCGGGTCACGATCCACGTCGACATTGACGGGAGCCGGTTTGGGCGCCGGCATGGGAGTGATGTTGGTCGCCACGGAATTCAAAGCCGTCTGGACGGTGTTGACCAGGTTCGGAAGATTCAGAGGTTTGCTCTCCAGAGCCGAGAATCCGCAGACTTTTGCCTGCTCGCGTTCCGCGTCAGAGACCGGACCGGCGAGTCCGATGAGCGGCATGTTCTGCAGGCGTGTTTCGCTCCGTATCGCCTGTGCGGCGGACAAGACGTCACTACCCGGCAGGTCGAGATCGATCACCGTCAGGTCGGGCGTGTGCTGCCCGCAGAAAGCCATCAGCTGCTGGCTGTCGGCGATCACGGCGGTTTGGTAGCCGGCGGACGAGAGAGCGTATTGGACGCCTTCTGCGGTGGTTTGATCGCCGGAAGCAATAAGAATTCGGTTCATCCGTAAAAATGATTGGTTCTGAATATTTTGAAATTTAGCAGAATTTCCATAATAAAAAATAATTTTCGTCATTTTTTCAAGATTTAATGGTCAAATCTTTAAATCTTTGGGGCTTGGACTCCAGTTTGGGTGCCTGAACGCGTCCAAACAGGTGCCGAAAACCCACTTGCGACCCCCGGCCGCTCGGTTACTCTGACGACCCTTTTTCGCGGTGGGAACGCCATCCAGTCGGCTCCCATCCAGCGTAAAGTCTATGACGCCGCCGTGTTCGGCGAGTCATCCATCTCCCTCACCATCATTCATTCTCCAACCTACGAAATGAAACGAACCACTGCTATCCTCGCCTTGGCGGCAAGTCTACTGACCTCCGGCAACCTGCTTCATGCGGAAGACGCCGAGATCACCATCCACGCGGACAAGATCCAGCTGGCTTATGACACCAAGGAATTCACCGTCAAGACGGGCCAGAAAGTCAAAGTGACCTTCATCAATCCCGCCGACAGCCAGAACCTGCAGCCCCACAATTTCATCCTCGCAAAACCGGGCAAACTCAACGCCATGATCGCCCTGGTGAGCGATCCTTCCAAGCTGGCCGACCCGAACTGGATCGCCAATCCGATTCCGGAAACCGATGACATGCTCTACCACACCAAGCTTCTGAAGCCCGGTGAGCAGGAGACCATCGAGTTCACGGCGCCGGCTCCGGGCGACTATCCCTACCTCTGCTCCTACATCGGACACGCCGCCATCATGAACGGCGTCATGAAGGTGACCGAGTGATTCGAATCGCTCGCGATTTTTTCTGAAAAGGCCGCTTCCGGAAACGGGAGCGGCTTTTTTTATCGTCACCGGCTCTCCAGCTTCGTGCCGATATCCACCTTGTCGCTGGGGTGCAGGACGACTTGGTCGCCTTCGTCAAGGCCTTCGAGAACCTGTGCCTCCTGGTCGTTGCGCTCCCCGAGAGTGACGGGAATTTTTTCCGCGACACCATCGTCGGAACGTCGGTAGACGGCCCAGCTGCGTTCGTCTCCCTGTGTGCCGGAATCGCGAAAAAGCGCTCCCGCCGGGACCTTGAGCACGTCGTTCCGCTCCCAGACGACGATCCGCGCCTCGATCCGATAGGCGTCACCCAGAGCCTTCGCCTCGTCTTCGGCGGTGACTTCATTCGACCCTGTTGAGTCCGGGACCTGACCCTCTTTGGTCACGGCGGCGGCGGGATCATCCTCCGCGAAATCGCCATAGACCCACACGCGCTGCTCGTCCACTCCGAGCGCCGATGTCTTGGTGAAAGCGGAAGGCTCGACGCGTCTCACCCAGGCAGTCAGGTGCTTTTCGCCGCCCCAGTGCTCGATGATGATGCGTTGGCCGGGCCGGATGCGGACGGCATCCTGGGAAAGCACGTCGATTCGGATTTCGAGATCGTGGGGATCACCGATTTCGAGAATGCGCTCGCCGGCCGGCAGCATGATGCTGCTTTCCTGGAAGCGACGCAGGACCACGCCCTCGATGGGACTGTGAATCTCGAAATGGCGACCGGTCGGTTGATCTTCACGTCCCAGGGATTTGGAATAAATCAGGGCCGACTTGGCCTGTTCGAGTTCGAATTTCGCGATCTCGAGGGAGGATTGGGCGGCGGAGAGATTGTTCCGCGCGACTCTCAACTGGTGCTCGGTATCCTCCAGGGTGGCTTCCGAAATGTTGCCACGATCGAGGCGACCGAGATCACGTTCGTGGTAACGCTGCGCCTGATCGAAGTCCGCCTTGGCGATTTCCAGTTGGCTCTCGGTGCGTTCGTAGGATGCCTGCGCCGCGTTGACCCGTGCCTGTGCCTCGGCTTCGGAACGGGCGTCGAGCAATCCGGGAACGCTGGGGTCGATGGCGGCGAGCACTTCGTCCTTGTCGATCGGATCGCCGGGTTCCAGTTCGACCCGGAGCAGACGACCGGCGAGCGGGGCGGAAATCAGGTAGGGCTCGCGAATGCGGGTCTCGCCGTCTTCGTTCACCGTCACGACCAGCGTTCCCCGGGATACGGAGCCGAAATCGACTTCGACGGTTTTTGGCCGGAGCCCGATCAGCACCAGCGCCGCCACGATGACGACGGCGATGATCCAGTAGATGGTTTTTCGTTTCATGGGAAAGAGGGAGGGAGGGAGTCTATTCGCGAGATTTGAGCACAGCGATGAGATCGAGCCGATCGATGCCGCGGCGAACGATCAGGCTGGAGAGGATGGAAGCGATCACGATGACGATCGCGGCGAAGCTGTAGGTGGACGGATTGAGAACGAAGGGAATGCGGTAGAGTTCCGTCTCCAGTGCGGTGGCGAGAAACTTGCAGAGACCGGAACCGATCAGGAATCCGACCGGGATGGCCACCATGGTGAGGAATCCGAGTTCGCCCAGGAGGATCGCCGAGACCTCGCCTCGGGTGAAGCCGATCACCCGGAGCGTGGCCAGTTCGCGACTGCGCTCGGAGAAAGAGACCCGGGCGCTGTTGTAGACGACACCGATGGCGATGACGCTGGCGAACGCGACGTTGAACAACCGCATCCGCAGCAGGTTTTCGGCGAAGTTTTCGAAGAAGCTCTGCACCGCGACTTTCTGCAACGTCACCGAAGCGACGGCGGGGGCCTCCTTGAGCTCCCGGTAGGCGGCGGCTTCATGTTTCGGGTCGATCTGGAGGTAGGCGCCGGAAATGACCGATCCTTCGCGCAACAGCGCATGGAGAGCTTCGCGATTCATCCAGGCCGATGTGCCGGCAAAATCGTCGACCAGTCCCGAGACGATCGCGTCGCGTTTGGGGCGCTCTCCCTCGAGCACCTCGACCCGGACGGTGTCGCCGACTTTCAGGTCGAGCATCTTCGCCAGCTGTGCCGACATCACCAGCCCGCGATCGGGGAGGGCGATCACGTTTTCGTTGGCGTCGATGAGCCGATAGAGTTCGCGGTTTTCCTCCAGCCCGGAAATCGAGGTTTGGTGAAAGCGAGAACCGTGACGGAGACGCACGGGGACGGCGCGGAATGTCTCCACCCGGGTGATGCCGGGAATCTGCTCGAGGCTGCCGATGGCGCGCCGGGGAACGGCCTCGTGAAAGGTGACCGTGGCGTCGTGCCTTTCCTGGAGGCTGAACTGGAAATCGACCAGGTAATCGATGGCGTCCTTGCCGAAATTGCCCACGATGAGAATGGCGCAGGCGAAACCGATTCCCAGCGAAGTCAGCCCCGCTTTCGCCGGGCGTCGGGTCAGTTCGCGGAGGATCATGCGCGGCGCCTGACTGAGCCAGCGATGCCAGCCGAGGCGTTCGAAGAGGGATGGCTCGTAGGTGGGCGGCGGTTCGGGACGCATCGCCTCGGCCGGGGGGATGGAGACCGCCTGGCGGACACCGGCGGCGACGCCGACAAAGCCGGCGGCAAAACTGAGGAGCGCACCACCGAGATAGACGCGGAGATCGGGGCGAAAGTTGGTGAGCGGAAAGCGGTAGAACTCCGCGTACATCCCGGTCATGGAACGACCCATCCAGGTGCCGAGGAGCCAACCGAAGAGGACCCCGATGGCGACGATGGCGCCGATGAGTTGGAGGTAGTGGGCGCCGACCTCCAGGTTCGAATAGCCGAAGGCCTTCAAGGCCGCGATCTGTTCGCGCTGCAGGGAGAGCAGGCGGCGCAGGGCCACGTTGAGGAGGAAGGCGGCCACGCCCAGGAAGATCGTCGGCGGGATGATGCTCATCGTCTTGAGCTGGGTCATCTCGTCGGAGATGAAACGGTGCGAGAGATGTTGGTCCCTACCATTGGCGCCAAGACCACCATAGTCGTCCAGCAACAGGTCGAGCCGGCGGATCACCTCGTCCTCATTCGCGCCGGGGACGAGGGAGATGGCGAGATCGTTGAACGCGCCTTCCATGTCGAAAGCCGCCTCCATCTGCCTCCGCGGCATCCAGAAAATGCCGAAGCGGAGATCGTCGGGAAAAAGGCTGCCCGGCTGAATGGTGGTGAGGTATTCCGGGGAGAGCCCGATACCGACGATAGTCAGCGTCTGCAGCTTTCCGTTCAGCACCGCCTGGATCTGGTCGCCGGGCCCGAAGCCATTGGCCTTTACGAAAGCCTCCTCGGCAAGAATTTCTCCGGTGCGGTCCGTCTCGGGAAGTCGTCCCTCCAGGAGATGGACGTCGTTCAAAGCCGGCCTCCCCCGATCCGGGAGCGATATGATCTTCCCGGTGGCTGGCTCATCAAGATTGGGAAGATCCAGGGTGACTCCTTCGACGATGCGGTCTTCCACCACGGCGACACCGGGCAGTTCTTCCACGCGCTCCGCCACGGCGACGGGCGCGCGCTTGAGGGAGGTGAACACTTCCGAGAATCGATAGCGATCGTAGTAGCTCGCGAGCGCCGATTGGAGAGAAAGCAGCGTCGTCTGTGCCCCGATGAATACTGCAATGCCACAGCCGATCACGGCGGAAATCGCCAGGGCCTGCCCCTTCATCTGAAGCAGATCCCGGATCAATTTGCGGTGAATGGCGAGCATGAGTTCGGAAGTCGGAAGTCGGAAGTCGGAAGTCGGAAGTCGGAAGTCGGAAGTGGCGAACCCCTGTCTTCTGTGTCGCCAATTACTTATTACTATTCACTGATTACTCATCACTGGTCACTACCACTCCAGCTCGCTCGCTTCCTTCCGTGTCTTGTTCTGCGATACCGATTCGATCTGTCCGTCGGAGAGACTGATGACGCGGTGCGCCATGTCGGAAATGACGGCGTTGTGGGTGATGACGGCGGTGGTGGTGCCAAGTTCGCGATTCACCGATTGCAGGGCTTCCAGTACTTTGACGCCGGTATTGAGATCGAGGGCCCCGGTTGGTTCGTCACAGAGCAGCACATCGGGCTGTTTCGCGATGGCCCGGGCGATGGCGACGCGCTGCTGCTCGCCGCCGGACATCTGGGAGGGGAAATGGTCGAGCCGTTTCTCCAGGTCGACGAGAGCCAGGGCCTCTTCCGGTTTCATCGGATTCTTCGCGATTTCGGTGACCAGTGCCACGTTTTCCCGCGCCGTCAGGCTGGGAATGAGATTGTAGAACTGGAAGACGAATCCGACGTGCTGACGGCGATACTGGGTCAGTTCGTTCTCATCGAATTCCGCCATGTGGCGGCCCCGGTAGATGACCTCGCCGCTCGTGGGGACATCGAGTCCGCCCAGGATGTTCAGCAACGTGGATTTCCCACTGCCTGAGCGGCCGAGAAGGACCACGAATTCGTTTTCGAACAACTGCACGTCGACGCCGCGCAGGGCGTGCACCGACACCTCGCCCATGTGATAGACCTTGGTGATGTCGTGCGTCTCAAAGACGATCTCAGGGTCTTCGCCGGGCATGGTTCTCGACCTTAACGTTCACGCATTCTGGCCGAAATCAAAGATTGGGCGATCCTTGGGAGGATCAAACCGGGGCTCCCGAGGTCGCCGCCACCGTTCTGAGCAGGGCTTTCACCAGATCGGGGCGGAGACCCGGATACACCGACAACAGTCGCGCCACGAAACCGCTGACCCGCGGCGCGGCGAAGCTGCTTCCGGTCTCGAGCCGCCATCCGCCTCCGATCCAGGGCACCCGCACGCGTTCTCCGCGGGCGGCGAACGACACCAGGCGATCGGGTCGATAGCGCAATTCGTCCTCCCCACAATCGGCCACCCCCACACCGATGACAGAGGGGAAGTGCGCCGGCCATTCGCGAACGCTGTCGCTGAGATTGCTGCCGGCGGCGATCACGTGCATCCCGGCGACGTAGGCATCATCGATCCAGTCCTTGTAGTCCATCACGTACTTCGCCAAGCCGCGGCAACCGAAGCTGCAATTGACAATGTGATAGCCGCGGGAAATCGCCTGCCGAACGCACTCGGCGATGATGAAACTACGCGATCGATTCTGTCCGTCGAGGGCGCGGAAATTTCCAATCTCCGCCTCCGGCGCCACTTCGCGCAAGATGCCGGCGACCGCCGTGCCGTGGCCGAACACGTCCCGTCCGTCGTTTTCCCGCACGATCAGACGCACGCCATCGGTGGTGACCGCGACATCGTCGCTGAGTTCCAGGCCGTTCAATCCCGGGTGGGTCGGGTCGATGCCGGAGTCGATCACGGCGATACGGACACCTCTGCCATTACCATCGCGCAGGGCATTCAGAGCGTCGAGCGGGCTCGGCCAGGTCGCGTCTGAAAGCGCCTCAGACATGGTCGAGACCCAGGCTCGCGAGGAGCAACCGGCTATTGATGAGTCGCTCTGCGAGGGTGGCGGTGCTGGCCAGTTCCTCGACGTGGCGCGAGTCGAATCCCGCAGCCGGCGGACCGTCCGCATCTCGCAATTGCACGCAGGAAATGACGCCCCGGAGCCCGAAGGCGAAATAGAACGGCACCGCCAGCAGCGCGGCCGTCTCCTTGCCGAGCTTTCGATCCAGCGTGGTGTCGTGCGTTTCGCGACCCGCGATCTCGTTTTCACAATAGGCCTGCTCGTTGGCGTAGACGAGGCTGACGATCCCCTGGTCGAGGGGTTGCTCGAAACCGATCAAATCCGATGCCTGCGGGCCAGTGTTGAAAGCGGCGACGAGGTGTCCCGATCCGGGATTCGCCAGCCAGATGGTGCCCTCGCTGGCGCCAACCCATTGGAAGGCGGCGGCCAGAACGCGGCTCACCAGCGGATCGATCAGTTCGAGAAACTCCGGCACCTGGATCCCGTCGGCCCAACGCATCAGCCGATCCTCGAGTTGGGCGCCGGCGGCGGCCAGATCGGGATCGGCGACGAGGTTGAGCGAGCCGGTGACGGGCATTCGTTGGGTGTCGGAGATCCGGGTTCAGCCGTTGTTCTGCAGAGCACTGACCAGTTGCTGCATCGCCTTTTCATTGGAGGCGAGGAGCGGTGCGATCCGGTTGCGATCGGAATCGTTCAGTTCGCCGGAGGCGAGCTTGGCGATCAAGGCCGCATCGGCATCGGACACGGGCTCGGACGAGCGACCGGAGACCTCCGGTTCGAAGCTGTCCAGGAAGTTGGCGAGAATTTCAAAGTCGTTTTCCATGATGGCAAAGTGGTTTGGTTTCCTGAAAGACGGCCGGTCCGCGGTGGTTATGCAGTTTTTCGGAAAAAGATTTATTCAGATATCGATGCCATAGGCACAGAGACGTTTGAAATCGTCCCAGTCGATATCCAGGGTGGGCTCCTTCGCCTTGATCGCCCGAATCGTCTCGGCGGCGATCTGTGCGCGGGCCGAGGAAAGCGTCCGGCTGACCCGGGTCTGATCGCATTGCCACATCCGCGCGATATCCGTCTGGCTCACGTTGTGGAGAAAAGAAAGCTTCAGCATCACCAGCACCTCTGGCTCCAGCCTGGCGAAGGCATCGCGGATCGCACCGGCCATCAGCTCGGCAAGATCGGTCTCGATGAAATCCTCGTCCTCGTGGTCGTCCGCCACCCGTTCGAAGGCGTCGACGCCGCGTGACTCGTCGTCGTCATACCGGGGAAGCTCACCCCGGAATTTGTCCCGGCGTTTCAAATCCAGCCAGCGGTTCCAGGTGATCCGGATCAGCCAGGTGGAGAGCGAGGACCGTCCCTCGAATTTTTCGAGCAGTCGCACCTCCATGGCGCCTTTTTTCCCGGCGCCGAAGCACTCCGCGATGATGTCGGCCACCAGATCTTCCGCATCGCCACGATCGACACCGCGAGCCATCAGCACCCGCTCCAACGTCGGCCGGTATTCGGCCTCGAAGGTTTTCACCGCGTCATCATCACCGGCCAACGCCATCTGGACGAGTTCGATATCCTCGGCGTGCTTGAGTGGCTTGGAGAGGGATTCTGTCACGATGTTTGAAACAGGCTTTTTGAGGGATTCAGCTTCTCTCAGTCCGCGAGCCGGAGTCAACCCTGTTGGATGGCGGACCAGACCCTCTTTGATCGATCGGTGGGACAATCTCAGAGCGTTTCGGGTTTCTGCAAGAGATCGCCAATGCGCTGGAGCAATCGACCGGCGGCGCCGCCATCGAGAATCCGGTGGTCGAAACTCAGGGTGAGCTGGGCTTCGGTTTTGGGGAAGAACGATTCCGTCTCGGGATCCCAGTGAGGCACCTTGGTGCCGGCGCCGAGACCGAGGACGAGATTCTGTTCAGGCAGTGGAATCGGAGTGGCCCAGACAATGCCAAAAGTGCCGAAATTGGTCACGGTGGCGATGCCGGCGCCGCGGGCTTCGGGTGGCAGTTTCCTTTTGCGGGCTTTCTGGACCAGTTGGTCATAGCTCTCGACGAGTTCGCCGAGTTTCTTCCCGTCGACGGCCCGCATCACGGGCACGAGCACGCCGTCGTCCACTTCCACGGCGAAGCCGATATCGATGGCGGCGGGGTGAACGATGCGTTCGCCCACGAGGCGGCCGGCGATGGCGGTGTTTTCGGCGAGGGCCACGGCGAGGGCGCGAATGGCGTAGAGGGCGATCCCCGGCTTGGGATCCTGCTGGCGTCGGTGGGCGATCACCTCGTCCAGCACCACGGGCACGCCGACGGTGGCGAGCGGGCGGGACCAGGAGCGACGCATCGAATCGGCGACCGCGATCCGCATGGGCGACGCTTCGGTGGTCTTGTTCTTCTCGATCTCGCGGATGAATTTTTCGAAATCCTCGATGGTCACGCGGCCCCCGGCGCCGCTTCCGGCCACACCGGCGAGGTCGGCGGCATTGAGACCGAGTTCCTCCATCCGGGCTTTCATCCGCGGGCTCAGGTAGGTGGCACCGGTGGCGCTGGCGGGAACGGGAAGCCCCTCGATGGTGGGTTTCACCTCGGGCCGTTCATCGGGACCGCCGGCGATCATGTCCTGTTCGTTGACGGCAAAATGGACGCCGGCCGTTTCGGATTCGTCCCGAGGATCGGCGTCGGTTTCGGACGGACCCTGGGAAGGAGCGTCCGGCATCGGCTGGACCGGTCCGGTTTCCCCGGTCTTGGAAAGTCCGGCGCGCTGGATTTCCTCCTCGGTCACTTCGAGGTAGGCGAGAGTCGCTCCGACCGCGTAGCTTTCGTCGAGGGCGGCCACGACTTCGAGCACGGCGCCGCTGGCCGGCGTGGTCACCCCCATCATGGCTTTGTCGGTTTCGACCTGGAAGATCTCCTGGTCGGCTTTCACGTCATCTCCGGCGGCGATGCCAATTTCGCGGATGGTGGCTTCGGCGATGGATTCGCCGAGCTGGGGCATGTAGATGGGAACTCGGGGCATTTTGCGATATGGCGATCAGGGATACGCGATTTTGCGCACTGATATGTGATGAGGGATTGGGGTGGAATCAATCAATTTTCCGGCCCCCTGAAAGACGAACGGCCCGCCCCGGGATGCACCGGGTCGGGCCGTTGATGGCCATAATGGCAAATCTCGTCTTCGAGCAGGCGGACTATCGGTCGAACTGGGCGTCGAAGACGATGTCCGACGGCGGGAAGTCGACTTTCTTGCAGTAGGCGGCCGATTCGGTGGCGCCGTATTCGCGATCCATGCCGCCGTCCTCCCATTCCACCGACAACGGACCGGTGTAGCCGATGTCGTTGAGGGCGCGGATGATGAGTTCGAAGTTCACTTTGCCCCGGCCGACGGACTTGAAATCCCAGTAGCGATTGGGCTGGTGGAAATCGACGTGACCGCCGAAGACGCCCGCGTCGCAGGGATGATCGTGCCAGTAGGCATCCTTCATGTGGACATGGAAAATGCGGTCGGCAAATTTGCGGATGAACTTCACGTAGTCGACGCCCTGGTAGCCGAGGTGGGACGGATCGTAATTGAATCCGAACGCCGGGTGGTAATCGATGGCTTCCAGCGCGCGCTCGGCTGAGGCGATGTCGAACGCGATCTCGGTGGGATGGACCTCGAGGGCATACTTGATGCCGAGATTCTGGTATTCGTCCATGATGGGACCGAAACGATCGGCGAAATCCTTGTAGCCGTTCTCGATCTGGTTCGGCAGGTTCGGCGGGAAGCTGTAGCAGAGATGCCAGATGGAGCTGCCGGTGAAGCCGTTGACCACGTCGACGCCGAACTCCTTGGCGGCGTGGGCGGTCTTTTTCAGTTCCTCGGCGGCGCGCTGGCGGACGCCTTCCGGATCGCCGTCGCCGTAGATGTAGTCGGGCAGGATCTGGGCGTGCCGGGCATCGACATTGTCGCAAACGGCCTGGCCGACGAGGTGGGTCGAAATGGCGAAATATTTCATGCCGTGGGAATCGAGCAGGTCGCGCTTCGCCTGGCAGTAGGTGGCGTCGGCCTTGTCGACTTCGAAATGGTCGCCCCAGCAGGCGAGTTCGACGCCGTCGTAGCCGAACTCCTTGGCCTTCTGGACCATGGTTTCGCAGGGGATGTCGGCCCACTGGCCGGTGAAAAGGGTAACGGGACGTGGCATGGTGTCAGTGCGTTCGTTAGGGTTTGGGTTATCGGAAATTTTCCGTTTCGGGAGACCGATTGTTATCGTGGCGAGGTGGGGAATCAAGTCGCGAATCCCGGCCGCCGGGAAAACGCGGGACGGGAAAAGATTGGGTGGCGAAGGCGGTGCGGGATTTTCCTTGCCACTGCCAAGCCATTTTCATCATGCTGTTACTCATGAAAATGAGAATTTTCGGAATATTCCTGCTGACGGTGACGGGTGCGATGGCTCAGGACGGGTTCGAGGTGGAGTTCAATCCACTCGGTCGGGAGATCCCGGTCGAATCGCTCGAGAAACAGCTGAGGATCCAGGTGGAATGGATCGAACTCTCGCACGATTCCTACACCAAACTCCTGGCCGAGAGCATCCGCGGAGGGAGGAATGAGTTGCAACCCGGTGATGACAATCGGATCCGGCAGGCGGCTGGTGACTTGGTCAAAAAGGGCGATGCCCGGATGATCGACACCGCGATGGTAATCGCCCGGAGCGGCCAGCGGGCGAAGGTGGAATCGATCCACGAGTATATCTACCCGACCGAATTCGATCCGGCCTCCGAGGTGAGAAGGGTGGAGAAAAACGGGAAGGAAGAGGTCGTGACCACCCATTCCGAAAACGGGCTGCCGTTGGCGGCGGCCTTCGAGACGCGGAACGTCGGCACGACGCTCGAGGTGGACCCGGTGATCGGTGCCGACGATCGGACGATCGATCTCAACCTGGCCCCGGAAGTCATCTACCTGGTCGATCAGATCGAGTGGGGGGACTACAAGGAAGGGGAGAGCAAGATCACGGTGAAGATGCCGGCCTTTTACACGATGAAGGTAACGACCCAGGTAACTCTGTTGGGGGGCGACTACCTGTTGATCGGCGCGAACTCGCCGTTTCACTCCGAAACCGGCATGTCGGATCAGGAGCGAAAGGTGATGGTCTTCGTGAAGGCGGACATCCTGGCGGTTGGATTGCCGGATGAGGGCGAAGTGAAGGGCGAAAAGCCGAAGGAGGAAGGCGAGAGCGCCGAACCAAAGCGGAAGAAAGGAAAAGAGAAATCGTGAAAGCGATCTCGCCAGGTGGTCTGGTTCTGGTCGCGATCCTCGGCCTGACCACCATGCCGCTTCGGGCGGCGCTGCCTACGCTGACCGTGGTCGGCGAGGGGCAAAATGCGGAGCGGCTGGAGTTGCGCGAGCTTTCCATGTCCGTCGAGATGGTCGGCAACGTGGCCGAGACGGTGCTCGAACTGGAGTTTTTCAATCACACGTCCCGGCAACAGGAGGGCGAATTCCTGCTGACACTGCCGTCCGGTGCCACGGTCTCTTCCTACGCTCTGGAAGTGGAGGGTGCGATGCGGCCCGGAGTCTCGGTGGAAAAGGATCGGGCGCGGAATGCCTACGAGACCATCAAGCGGCAGCGAAAGGATCCGGGGCTGGTGGAGAAACAGGCCGGAAACGTCTACCGGACGCGCATCTTTCCGATCGCCGCCAACAGCCCGAAGCGAGTCAGGATCGGGTATCAGGAGTCCGTTCCGGAATCGGGCTACCGGTTTTCTTTCGACCATGATAAGCCGCTGGTCTTGTTCCGCTGCCAGGTATCGGGAGGCGGAAAACCTCGGCTCGCGTTGAGAGACATCAAGATGGAGGCGATCCATGAAAACGGAACCTTGGTGTGGGCAGCACAGGATATTTCGCCAAAAGGGATACTCGAAATCGGCATGGCTCTCCCCGAATCCGGAGAACTGGTTCGCCGGATCGAGCGCGAGCCGGACGGCTCCTCGTATGTTTTCGCCCAGGGGCGGATGCCGTCGGAGTGGGTGGGGCGTGACCTGAGCCGTCCCCGGAAAATCCGGGTGATCTGGGACGCTTCCGATTCGGGAAGGGGGCGCGACATGGATCGCGAAATCGGCGCGTTAAAGCGTTATCTGGAATGGGTGAGAGACGCGGAGGTCGAAGTCCTGGCCCTGCGGACCCGGCTCGAATCCGTGGCGCACTTCCGGCTGAAGGATGGCAACGCGGCGCCGATCCTGAAGGCGGTGCGGGGAATCGCCTACGATGGCGCGGCGGATTTTTCCCGGATCGTGGATCAATCCGGCGTCACCCTGCTGTTCACCGACGGGCGGCTGAGTTCTCCGGCCTGGAATCTCCCGGGCAATCTCTCCGGAAATCGCTTTTTCCTGGTCAGTTCCGTCTCGGCACCGATGACGCTCGAGGAGCGGGTTCGGGGCGGAAGAGTGATCGATCTTCGTGAGGATGATTGGTTCGACGCAATGACTCGCGATTTGATGGGAGTGAAAATCGAGGGCGCGAAGGGGGATGCGATCCGGGTGGAACGGGAGGAGAACCTTTTCACGATCACGGCGAAATTGAGCGGGGCGGAAACGAAACCACTGGAGGTGTCGGCACCCGATGGGAAATCCTGGACCATCGATCCTCGGCGCGAGGGCACTGAAGTGGCGGAATGGGGCTTTGTCCGCCGCCTCTGGGCACAGCGCGGTTTGCGGGAACTGGAACGATCGGGAACGCCCGAAGAAATCACCGCGTTCGCCATGGCCGAGCGGTTGGTGAGCGACTATACGTCGGTGATCGTGCTGGAGCGATTCGTGGATCACCTGCGCTACCGGATTCCTCCACCGGAACCCGAACTCCTCGAACGGTATGAGCGAGAGGTGGACGGTGGGCTTACTCTCGGCAGGCAACGACTCGATCGCGACTGGGAGGACAAACTGCGATGGTATCGAACGCCCTATCCATGGATCGACCTCAAGCTGGCCAACGAGGTTCCGCAGGTGGCGATCTGGATCAAGGCCAGTCGGGAGACTTTTCCGGAGGACAAGTTGAACCGCGAAGCGTTGGAGCCCTTCGAAAAATGGCTGCCGAAGGCTCGGCAGATCCTGAAGGAGAAAGAAACTCTCGATGGAGAAGCGGACTTCAAAGAGTGGCGGGAATCGGTGGGACGTTCGGTGGAACGGCTCAGGGAAATTCGCGAAATCAACGCGGCACGGAAAAGTGACGACGGGATCCACGTGTCGGTCCGTGGTTTTGTGAACCAGCGTGGCATTTACACCGGCGAATCGCCATTTCTGCTCGAAGAGGCGGTGGAACGGGCCGGGGGACCGAATCCGCTCTGGGGCGACTGGGGGCGTGTCTACCTCTACCGCGACGCCGAGCGAACCGGCTACAACCTGCGCAGCACGAAATATCAAAGCGTGCCGCTACGCTGGGGCGACATGGTGGTGGTGGAGTCGGGACCAAACAGTTACGGTGCCATCTTGAGGGCTTCGGGAGCGGTGGACTTTTTTGCCGGTCCCATGGATCCGTTCGCGGCGCCGGCGGCGGGTGGGGAAACCGGACCGGGCGCACGCCGGAGGAACCAGGCGCCGGCGGTCTTTGAAAAAGCCGGTGACTTCCAGCCGGCCGTGCCGACGGAGGCCGCGGGAGGGTCGGACTCATTTCTCGATGCTCACCAGCGGCCGGACGACGAGAACTACGTGATCCGGTTCGTTGAAAGTGAACCGGAGGAACTCGCCACGGGCATCGACACCGAGGCGGTGTCCGCCATCCGGGAAAGCCAGAATCCGGCGAAAGTCTACGAGTCGTGGGTGCGAAAACGAACGGAAACACCCTCGGTGGCGACCGCGGTGGACATGGCGCGAACTCTCTGCAAGAAGGGGGAACCCGAACTCGGAAAACGAGCCCTTTCCAATTTGCTGGAATGGCTGCCAAATTCGTTCGAGGCCGCGCGTTCGTATTCCCTGTGGTTGGCGGAATTCGGTGATCAGGAGGAAGCGGTCGCCATTCTGAGTGCCCTGGCCGAAACGATTGCCGATCCCGTCTCGCAAGCGATCCTGCGGCACGATCTGGCGCGCTTCTCCGGCGACGCCTCCGATTTCCGGAAATCGATCAAACAGCTCCTGCGAACCGACGAGCCAGGTCCTTTGGGCACTCTGGCCCTGACCGACTACTTCGGCGCGGGCGGACGGGCGGAAGACGAGTTTCGGTCCCTGTCACCGAATCCGATGCCATCGGATGTGAGAATGGTGGTAGTCAGCAGCGGGGACGAGGTGGCCATCGCGGTGAAAGAACCGGAGGCAGAAGCGCCGGATTGGCTCGGCATGAGTGTCCACGGAGGACGTCCTGCCAATGCCCCGCGGGCCCATGAATACCAGATGCGCTACGGGTTGCCGGGACGCTACGAACTGGTTTGCCGGAGGACGCGTCCAGGGGGCGAATGGCGATCGCCGGTGACGCTGAGGGTGACCTGGTATTCGCGTTGGGCGAAAGCGGGCGAGGAAAGCCGCACCGCGACCTTCCTGATGGAAGGGGACGAAATGAATCTGGGCGGCCTCGATTTCAGCTGGGTAAAATAGGACCTAGCTTTCCTCCGGTGGTTGGCGGCGCAGGCGACGTCCGTGATGTGCCAACCAGATGATGAGGACCGCGCAGAGCGTCAACGCCGCGTAGATATGGTGCGAGGTTCGGGTCGACGGCACCAAATCGGCGGTGGCGCGTGTGGCGGCTGCGAGGAGAATCAGCCAGAGCATCCAGCGCCAATGCTTGCTCTTCGGCGGGATCGCTTTCGGATCATCGCAGTGGCCGAGGATGACCCGGTCGGCGGTGAGCAGCATGACCAGGCTGAACGCGCCGAGGAAGAGCAGATGTTCGAAACCGAACACGAATAGCTGGTTGGGCCAAAGCAGTCGGCAGAGAAAGCCGACCGGCAGCATGCAAAGCCCGATTCGCAACGCCCAGGCGCGAGTGTTCGGCGCGGGTAGTTTCCAGATGCCCGGGATCGCACCGAGAGCCCAGATGGCGAATCCCATGAGGCGCAGTCCATTCCCGGTGCGAATCCAGCCGAAGGATTCGAAGGCGAATGAAATAAGCATCACCGCCGCGGAACCCCATACCGCGGCGGCGCGATAGGGTGGTTTGGCGGGGGGACGTTTTCCGGGAACCTGGAAAAAGCGGCCAAAGAGATAGGAACCGACACCGAGAATGGGAAACAGGAGAAAACCCTGATAGGCGACGACGTGGGTGAAAAGGTGCGTGGGCACGGAGGCTTCGCCTTTTCCCGCTGCCCAGATCAGGAGGACGACGGTCGTCATCATCACCGAAACGAAGGCGAGCGCGAAACCTGGTGGCGGTAGATCGCGATTTTCGCGACCGAAGAGTCGACGTCCGAGAATGGTCAGGAGAAGTAAGCAAGCGACCCCGGCGATCAGATCTCCCGTTCGAATTTGGTTCAGCAAATAGGCTGCCTGGGCGGCCAGCCATGCGATGACCAGCCCGACCAGTTCCCATGGTCTCAGCGCTTCCGCCTCGAGAAAGCGCGGCCACGCCGTGCCGAGGAATCCGAAGATGAAGGCCATTCCGAAGCCGAAGATCAGCAACCGTGGATGCTGGATCGCGGGATAGGAGGCCCACCAACCCGCGTAGAAAAGTGGCCAGAGAACCAGGCCGAAAACTGCCGCAGCGATTCCCAAAGGGAAGAAGACGCGAAAGGGCTCCGAAACCCAGATGGGGGCATCGGTCGGCAAGGTCTGGTAGGCGGGCGGCTTCTTCGCAGCGGACATGGGCAAAAAGGAGGGGCGACAATCCTG
>JAGRPB010000057.1 GCA_020439945.1 Verrucomicrobiia bacterium | reverse complement strand
CCTCGACAAACACGGGGTGGAGGAGCCGCGGCTGAACATGCAGTATTTGCTGTCTCACGCGCTGAAGTGCGACCGCATGCAGCTGTATCTCGATTTCGACCGTCCGCTCACCGAGAGCGATCTCGAGAAATTGCGCGACCTCACCAAGCGCCGCGCCAGGGGCGAACCGCTCCAGCACCTGATGGGCACGGTGGAATTCTGCGGCCGGGAGTTCGCCAGTGATGGGCGGGCCTTGATCCCGCGACCCGAGACCGAGGAACTGGTCGACCGGGTCCGGAAGCTCCGCCCGTGGCCGGAAGGGGTTCGTGTTCTCGACATGGGCGCCGGCTCGGGGGTGATCGGTCTGACCCTGGCGGCGGACCTGGCGGAGAAATCGCCGGAGGTGGTCCTGGCCGATGTCTCGGAGGATGCCCTGGCGCTAGCGGAGGAAAACCGGGCACGACTCGGTCTCGCTGCCGAGGGTATCGTCCTGCTGAAAAGCGACCTGTTTTCGGCGATCTCGGGCCGTTTTGATGTGATCGTGGCCAACCTCCCCTACGTGCCGGAATCCGAGCGAACCGAGCTGAGTCGCGAGGTGCGGCGCGATCCCGAACTGGCACTTTTCGGCGGCGGCGAGCGCGGCACGGAGATCATGCGGCGCTTTGTTGAGGAATGCGTGGCCTTCCTGAATCCGGGAGGCCTCGTGGCGATGGAATTCGGAGAGGGGCAGGCGGAGGAACTGGCCGCGGCAGCGACGGTGGCGGAACTGGATGCGGTGGAAATCGTGAAAGATCTTAGTGGTTGCGAGCGATTTCTTTTTGCTGTCAATCCGTCCGTTCCGGCCTAACTTCCGCCCCCTTTCTTTCCCCTCACAGTATTTATGGAAAAACTCGTCGTTCACGGCGGTGCCTCGCTCAGTGGCAGCGTCAATATCAGCGGATCCAAGAACGCCGCCCTGCCCATCCTGGCGGCCACGTTGCTCACCAGGGAAAAGTGCGTCATTCGCCGCGTCCCGGACGTCAGCGACACGAACTACATGCTCCAGATTTTGCAGAATCTGGGCGCCGAGGTGGAACGAGCCAGTGGCACGGTGACGGTGAAAGCCGAGAAGCTGAACGGCGCGGAGGCCCCGTATGATCTGGTGCGCAAGATGCGGGCCTCCATCTGCGTGATGGGCCCATTGTTGGCGCGGATGAAGGAAGCCAACGTCTCTCTGCCAGGCGGATGCGTCATCGGCGATCGGCCGGTCGATCTTCACCTCCGCGGGCTGGAAGGCCTCGGCGCGGAAGTGCACGTCGAAGGCGGGAACATCGTGGTGAAGGCGGGTAAGGGATTGCGGGGCGACGAGATCGACATGCGCGGCAAACACGGCACCACGGTGCTGGGAACCGACAACGTGATGATGGCCGCCGTCCTGGCCAAGGGGACCACGGTCATCGAGGGCGCCGCCTGCGAACCGGAAGTGATCGACCTGGCGAATTTCCTCAACAAGATGGGCGCCAGGATTTCCGGCGCGGGAACCTCGCGCATCGAGATCGTCGGGGTGAAGGAACTGGGCGGCGTGGAACACACCGTGATTCCAGACCGGATCGAGGCCGGAACCTTTCTCGTGGCCGGCGCCATGGCCGCGAAGGACAAGATCACGCTGAAACGGGTCGAGCCCGACCATCTCACTTCCCTGCTCGATGTGCTGGAAGAGTGCGGTTACCCGGTGGAACGCCACGGCAAGACCCTCACCATCGGCAAAGCAAAAAATCCGTTGGGTGCGAACCTCACCACCGAGCCCTACCCGTATTTTCCGACCGACATGCAGGCGCAGATGTGCGCGCTGTTCGCCACCACGCCGGGCATCAGCGTGGTGAAGGACACGATTTTTCCGCAGCGATTCATGCACTGTTCCGAGATGAAGCGCATGGGTGCCGACATCGACATGGATGACGGTACGGCGGTGATTCGCGGCGTCGAAAAACTCAGCGCCGCGCCCGTGATGGCCAGCGATCTGCGGGCATCCGCGGCGCTCGTGCTGGCGGCCCTGACAGCGAAGGGGAACACCGAGATCCACCGCGTCTATCACATCGATCGCGGCTACGAGAACATCGACGACAAGCTGATCGGTCTCGGCGCCGAGATCGAGCGCTTGCAGGAGTAGACCTCAAGCGTCCATCGCGCAGCGGAAACCCTGGTGACAGGTGCTGGAGTCCGGCGTGTTGGCGGTTCGGGCGCCGACCCGGTAGCGATTGCAGTAGCTCTCGTGACAGAGGAAAGAGCCGCCGCGAATGACGCGAGACTGACCGTTTTCCGGTCCCCGGGGATCGTTCCGGGTGGCGTCCGATTCCGTCAGGTGCCACGAGGGCGAGAACCAGTCGGCACACCATTCCCAGACGTTGCCGGCCACATTGTAGAGGCCGAATTCGTTGGCGCGAAAACTCCGTGCCGGGGCCGTGCCGATCCAGCCATCCTCGCCGGTGTCTTCATCCGGAAAGCGGCCCTGCCAGATGTTGCAGCGGTGTTTCCCGTCCGGCGTCAGTTCGTCGCCCCAGGCGTAGCGTTTTTGAACGAGTCCTCCGCGCGCGGCGCGTTCCCACTCGGCCTCACTGGGCAGGCGTTTTCCCGCCCACGCCGCGTAGGCGGAGGCGTCGTTCCACGAGACATGAACGACGGGATGTTCGGCCTTCTTGCGGATGTTCGTTCCGGGACCGCCGGGTTTTCGCCAATCGGCTTTCTCCACCTTGGCCCACCACTGAAGTCCGAGCACGGTGTCGAATTGCATCTGCTTGCGATGCGATTTCGGGATCTGGTTGTAGAAAACGAAGGACCACCCGAATCGCTCCGCCTCGGTCGCGTAACCGGTGGCCTCGATGAATTCACCGAATTGCGCGTTCGTCACGCAGGTCCGATCGATCCGGAAAGGTGACAGGGTGACCTCGCGGACCGGACCCTCTCCATCGGCGACCCAGCACTCCGGACCCTCCGCTCCCATGAGAAAGGGACCTCCCGGGACCTCCACCATGCCGACGCGGGAGCCGGCGTTTGGTGACCGTCCCAGTTCCGGGTGCTCGGAAACAGGGGAACAGCCCCCTCGATTCGCCGCCGGCGTGCAACAACCTTTCGGAGGCGGCGACTGGGCGGAATCGGACATGGAAAAAAGGGTGGGCGATCAGCGATCGAGGGCGCGGGTTTCCACCACGAGATGGTCGGCTTCCACGTAGGTGTTCCCGATCTGTGGCAGCACCTTGTCGAAAGGTTCGCGCTTGTGATCCAGTTTCATGAAAGTGGGATAGCTGGAAACCATGCCCTCCGGAACTTCGATGTGGGGCAGCTTGATGTCGACGACACGAAACAGGATCGTCTTACCGCTGCGCTCGGGTTTCAGCCAGAACTCGCCGTGAAGGAAGCGAATGGCCTGCCGGAGAAAACCGGTGCGGATCGGCTGCGACATTTCCGTTTCGATGCCTTTCTCCGAGATGCTCTTCACGTAGGTCTGCCCACGAAAATCAGCCAGGAGATCGCGGGTGGCGATGAGGGTGTTGAGGTCTTCGGCGGTGAACTCGACCCGGGTCACCTCGTTGTTCAGCGCGGACTGGTAGAGTTGATCGACCTTGGCGTCGACCGCCTTGATCTGGGCTTCCGTCGGCGTGGTCTGAGGGACTTCGACGGATTCCGCCGAAGTGACCTTATCATCCTCGAAGAAAGCGTTCTGCTTGTGGAAAACGTAGGTGAACAGCGTCGCCAGGATACCGAACACCACCACCACGGTGATTAGAATGATGCAACCGGGCAACGGGGACGAAGTTGGGCCCTCGGAACTGTTTTCGGTTGGATTGGGATTGGCGGAGGCTTCGGACATGAATGAAAGGAAAAAGGCGGGAGCCGGAACCATGGGCGGGAATGGCGGGTTTTTCCAGCGACGATTGGTCTGAGCGGCAGACACCGGCTCTCTGAGGCGCTTTGCGGATCGGGAGAAATGGCGGTAGTTTCCGTGGTTCTTCTCATGCCGATCACGGAAAAAAAGCGGGTCCTCGCCGCCATCTCGGGAGGCGTCGACAGCAGCGTCGCCGCCGCCCTTTTGCTGGAGCAGGGACACGAGGTCGTGGGCGCCTACATGAAGAACTGGACGAACGAAGAGGAACTGCCCGGTGACTGTCCCTGGGAGCAGGACATTCGCGACGCCCGCGCCGTGTGCGATCACCTCGGAATCGAGTTCCGCATTCTCAGCCTGATGGATCAGTATCGGGATCGCGTCGTCGATTACCTGCTGAGTGGCTATCGCGAGGGCGTCACGCCGAATCCGGACGTGATGTGCAACCGGGAGATGAAATTCGGCATCTTCCTGGACTTCGCGCTCGACCAGGGCTTCGATGCCATCGCCACGGGGCACTACGCGAGATTGGCGGAACGCGACGACGGTTCTGTCGACATCCTTCGGGGGCGCGATCCCAACAAGGACCAGACCTATTTCCTCGCCCTGCTCGAGCAACCGCAGATCGTCCCGGCGATGTTCCCGATCGGTGACCTGCCGAAGTCCGAGGTGCGGGATCTGGCTAAGCGGTTCGAACTTCCCGTGGCCAGCAAGAAAGACAGCCAGGGCATCTGCTTCATTGGGAACATCAAGATGTCGGATTTCCTGAGCTACTACATTCCGGATCGTCCCGGTGCCATCGTGACGCTCGACGGTCGCGAAGTCGGCGAACATCGCGGGCTGCATCTCTACACGCTCGGCCAGCGAAAGGGCCTCGGCGTGGCCTCGAACACCTTTGGCAAAGCCTACGTGGTCGTCGAAAAGCGACCCGCGACGAACGAACTCGTCGTTGCCTTCGATGAACCCGACACGCCGCGCCTCTACGCGAGTCGCTGTCGGATCGGCGGCATCAGCATGACGAATCGGCCGTTGTCAGCCATCTCGAAACTCAGCATCCAGCCGCGTTATCGTTGCCGGGCCACACCGGTGAGCGTCGAACTGTCGGGTGAGGGAGGCGCCGCCGAGGTCCGCTTCGAAACGCCCCAGCGCGCCCTTACGCCGGGGCAGATCGCCGCTTTCTACGAGGGCGAAACACTCGTGGGTGGCGGAGTTTTTCAGGAGATTTACCACCCATCGGAGGCGACGGTGGCGGTGACCCGCTGAGCAAGTGGCCCAAAAAGGCCATTGAGGTTTCGTTCGTAATTTTGAACAATTGGATAGCGACAAAGACAAAGTTGACGCAGGCCATTCAGGTTGATTGCCCGGACGCACCCGCAATCCCAATGGCGGCGAGATCATGATTTCACCGCTCCCACCCATGGATAACCAGCCCGCGCCGGAACGCCGGCGTCTCTCCGATCGATTCCAATCACTTTCCCGCCGCAACGGCATCGAGACCGACGGTCTCCGCATCGGTCTCAAGCCCGAGAAAGGTTGGGCCCGCCGCAATTACCAGTATTGGAGCCAGGCCCTGATCCCGACCATGATCCGGAAGCGGGAGCTGGCGCATTTTGCCGAGCCGCCCGTGTTTGGTTCTCTCGAGACCAACGAACTCGAAGTCATCTGGATCGGGCACGCCTCGTTTCTCGTCAGGACACCGCATCACAACATCCTCATCGACCCCAACTGGGCGCTGTGGATGGGGCCGATCAAACGAACCCGCCATCCCGGTTTGGAACTCGATCACCTTCCCGACATCGATGCGATCCTGATCAGTCACGCCCACATGGATCACCTCCACCGGCCGACGCTGCGTCGCATCGCCAACGGCCAGACGGTCTTCGTGCCGAAGGGCGTTTCGAGTTTGCTGAGGGGGATGAACTTCGGGGAAATCCACGAACTGGATCTCTGGGAGCACTTCCAGTTCGACGAGACCGAGATCATTTTCACCCCGGCCTATCACTGGGGCGCCCGGATGATCCACGACACCCATCGCGGATTCGGCGGATTCATCATGCGAACCGAAAGCAGCAGTCTCTATCACTGTGGCGACAGCGCCTACTTCGAGGGCTTCGCCGAGATCGGGAAGCGCTACGACATCAAGACGGCCATTCTTCCCATCGGCGCCTACGATGCGCCCAGCGGTCGCGAGGTGCACATGAATCCCGAAGAAGCGCTCCAGGCCTTCCAGGATCTCGATGCCGAGCAGATGATCCCGATGCATCACGAAACCTTTCCCCTCGGTATCGGCAAAGCCTGCGAGCCCCGCCGTCGTCTCCTCGCCGAAGCCGAGGCCCGCGCGCTCATCGACCGCATCATCGCCCCGCTGGAGGGCGAGCCGGTGCGGTTGATCCATTGAAGCCAGTTCGGCGCTTTACCCGACATTCAACAGGGTCGAGTCCGGGAGTTAACCCTGTTGACTCGAACCGGTATCCTTCACTCCGACGCCACTTTGCTGGGGTCGGCTTCGGGCGAGGGGAAGGACTGGATCAATTTCTTGCCTGTCGCATCCCAGAGTCGGAGCACGCTATCCTGGCCGCCGGCGATGATCAGTTTTCCGTCGGCGCTGGCGGCGGCGGTGTGGAGAAAGGTATCGCCGGTTTCGGGGAGTGGTTGATTGGCCAGTTTCAGGGTCTTGTCTCCGCTGGCGGTCAGGAGGGTGTCAGTCCCACCGAGGTAAGCCACAGTGCCGACCTCTTTCCCGAAGCCCTCGACCTTGCTGGATTCCTGGTTTTCGGCGATGTCCCAGACCTTCACCTGGAGATCGGCGCCGGCGCTGGCGAGGGTGAGCCCGTCGGGATTCCACGCCACGTCGAGCACGTGACTGGTGTGGCCCTCGAAGGTCTGGATGGGATCGAGCGTCCCGGCCTCGAAGACTTTGATCAACCGGTCGGTCGAGCCGCTGGCGAAGCGATCACCGTCCGGGGAGAAGGCGAACGAAGTGATGGTGTCCTCGTGCGCCTTGTCGTCGCGGGCGAGGATGGACCATGACTCGGTATCCCACACGATGATGCCACCCGAACGCGAGGGAACGCCGCTGCCGGTGACGAGTTGATCGCCGTCGGGAGAAAAGGCGAGCGCGGTGACCCGGTCGACGAAGGGATCTGGTGTCTTGCCGTCGCCGAGCGTCTTCGCCAGGGTCCACTGGTGGCCGGGCAGTTCCCAGGTGAGCAGGTTCTTTCCTTCGCGGGCAGTGAGCAGTCGATTGGAGCGGTCGAAAGCCATCGCTTTCACCGCGCCGCCGGCGGCGAAATCCTCGAGCCAGGCGCCATCCGAGGTCGACCGGAGCCGGATCGTTCCGTCTTTCAAGGCCTGGGCGAGGGTGGCGCCATCGGTCGAAAACGCGATCGCCGTGCTGGCGATGGCCTTTTCGGCTTCGGGAATCGTTTTCTGCAACGCCTCGATCTCGGTCTTCAAGGCCGCGGCCAGGCTGTCGGCCTCCTGGGCGGCGGATTGGGCGGACGTCTGCTTGGCGAAGGCGTCTCCGGCGAGTCGGGCGGAAAGATCGCGATTGCGGATGGCGCCGGACAGAGCGCGTTCGGCCGCGACGAGATCTTCGCGAGCCTTGGCGATGTCTTCCTCCTTAGCGGCGGGAGTCTTCGCGATCAGGGCGTCGCGAGCCGCGCGTTTGGCGACGATATCTCGGCGGGCCTTGGCGATGGTCTCACCGGCGCTCTTGGCTTTTTCGCTTTCGTCCTTCCAGAGTTTCTCGGCCTCGGGTCCTTGTTTTTCCCAGTGGCTTTTCAATCGAGCTGCGACCGTGCTGTCCCGCTGCAGGCCCTCGATTCTTGGCGCGATGGCCGGATCTCCCTTCAGTTCCGCGACCTTGGCGCCATCGGCCAGATTCCAGAGATTCAGCGAACCGGTGGCGCCCGCCGTCGCGACTCGCGGACCCGCGGGAGCATTCAGCGCGACGGACAGTTGGGTCAACGGTGCCCCGTGCGCGAGGCGCCGGATTTCCTTGGGTGCGTCGCCGGGTTTGGCGGGATCGATCTTGAACTGGATCACGGTGCCATCGGCGTAACCGGCGAGGAATTCCGTGCCGTCATTCGAGGCGGAGGCGACGGCGACGACGGGTTGTCCGTGCGGTTTGAATTCGACCAGCGTCTTCGGCTTGGGAGGCTCGGGCTTCGGTTCCGGTTTCGGCGGAGGCGTGGTTGCCGCCGCTGGAGCCGCCGGCTTGGTTTCGGGTTTCGCCTCCTCTTTCGGAGCAGGTGTGGCGTTGGCAACCGGTGCGGGACTGGCCGGCGCCGGAGTTGCGGGCTTGGTTTCGGCGGCCGGTTTGGGAGCCGGGGTTTCCTTGGGAGGCGCTGGCGGAGCCGGTTTCGGCGGCGGAGGCGGGGTGAAAGCGAGCGCGCTCTTCAGGTCGGTCGCGCAGAGGCGAAGATTCTGATCGGCGCCGGCGATGACGAGGTGCTTGCCGCCATTGATCAACGCCACACCGTTGGCGGGTGCCGGAAGCGCGAGACTGCTGACCTTGGTCGGATCGGAAAGCGGACGGCTTTTCACCGTCTTGTCGGTGGAAACCGAAAACAGGGTTTTCCCGTCGGCGGAAAAGGCCATTCCGGTCACGGCACCGGCGTGATCCTTGATCGTGACCGGAGGCGCCTCCGGCTGGTCGAGCGCCATCATGAGTATCGCCCCGTCGCTGGCGCCGATGGCGGCGCGTTTTCCATCGGGCGATACCGCGACGATCCCGGGCTCGTTGGGCAGCGCGACCGCCGATCCGGCCTTGGCGTCCTCGCGTTTCCAGATCTTGGCGGTGCGATAGCCTCCCGAGGCCAGGGTGCCGTCGGGACTGAACGCGATCGAATGAACGAGATCGAGATGCGCCGCGCCTTCCTTGATCGCGGGATCTTTCAGGGAGGCGACGAGTTTCTTCAGCCGGAGATCGTAAATGTGAATCTGTTGTCCGCGTCCGGCGGCGGCATAACGTCCGTCATCGGAAATGGCGGCGGTGTAGATCGGTTGCGGACCGGACAGCATCGTCCATGAGGTCGGTGCTTCGGTGGCCACGGCGTCGCCCTTGGCACCCTGGTCGATCCACAGTTTCAACAGCGCGAGTTGCTCCGGGGTGAGGTCTTTCGCCTTCGACTTGTTGTTCGCCGGCGGCATGGTGGGCTCCTCGATGTGGGCCGCGGTGCTGAACAGGAACGAGAGTTCGCCCTTGCCGGGATCGATCGCGGGACCGGACTCCCCGCCCTTGATCATGTCCTGGGGCGATTCGAGGATGAGGTCCGCCTTCGCCTTCGTCGAATTGTGGCACGCCAGGCAGTTCGCCTTCAGGAAGGGATAGATTTCCGTGGCGAAATTGACCGGTTCCTCGCGTTTGAGTTCGGCGACGGGCAGGGAATCGTCGGCCGTCGCAACCGTCGCGACGGCGGCCAGGAAAAGGAGAAATAGCGGGGCAGGTTTCATGGAAGGGAAAAGTGCGAGGGGGGGGATTTGGCGGCCTCTGGCATTGGCGGCCGGAAAGATCAAGGCCGACACGGACTCGCCGAGCTGACGCGAGGAGATCTCGCGATGCGCGATTGGCAGTGGGGAAAAATGGCGGGATCTATTTCTTGGCTTCGGGGGCCGGTTTCACCTCGACGGTGATCGGGAGGGAATAGGAGACAAACTTTACGTCTTTTTCCTTGGCCGCGTTAGTGGCGGCTTTGAGCCGGTTGGCAGCATCGGCTTTCGCTTTTTCGGCGGCCGATTTTTTTTGCTCGGCTTCGGCGATCGTTTTCCGGGCCGCTTCGACCGCTGCCGTGGCGTTGGCGACTGTTTTCTCGGCGGCGGTCTTGGCCTCGGGAGTGCCGGCCGCCTCGAGTTGCTTCCTGGCCTCGGCGAGAGCGGTCTCCGCCTGGGAGGTGGCCGTTTTGGCCTTGGCGGCGGCCTCGGTGGATTGCTTGATCAGGGTTTCCGCGAGTTTCTGCTCTTCCGTGGCGCGGTCGACCGCCTCCGGGAAATAGCGGTATTTCGTCGTGCCGCTCGCTTTCAGCACGAAACTCCAGGTGCCCGGCTGGGGATTGAAGATGTTGTTCTGCGTCTTGAAATCGAGCGTCAGTTTTCCGTCCATGGCCTTTTCCGTAAAGTTGATCGACGGCGGGCGCGACAGCCCGTGAAGACCGTCAGGCGAAATCGCCACGTTGCCCTTGATGCCGTTCATCGCGGTCGCTTTCACGGGGATCTCCAGCTTTTCACCGAGAGTCACCGTGAGCGGATTTTCGGAGTGAACGGAAAAGGTGATGGGTGCCACTTCGGATTCGCTGACTGCGAGAGGGATGTCGGTTTCGAGGCGCGCGCGGACCCGGGCCGTGTTGGTGTCGGGGGTGCCCCAGACGATGGTACCTGACCGGACGGGCTGTGACGTTTCGTTTTCGCCGATTTTTGCCGTGGCTATCAGTTTCAAGGTGCCATTCCAGGGAGTGGCATCGGCGGCCGCCGCGAAAACCAGGCGTCCGCTGGTGTCGCCGCCGGCGATGGTCAGTGGCGGACCCTGGACTTTCTCCGGCAATCCTTCCGCCGTCACCGTGACCGGACCGTCGAAACCGTCGCGTCGATCCACCACCAGTCGTAGCGAGGCCGTGCCGCCCTTGCGCAGCAGCAGTGGTGCGGGATAAGCATTTCGGGCATCGAGATATTCGCGTTCGTTGATGGCGAGGACGTCGAAGGCGGGCATCGCTTCGCGAATGGCGAGACGGTAATGCTTCGCGGGACCGCCTCCGGCAAACTGGTTGACCACCGTCACGCGATACTCGCCATCCTGATCGGCGGTAAAGGTGAGCGAGATGTCGCGGGAACCGGCGTCGAAGGTCGCGCCGGCCCGGTCGGGATTGTCGTCGCCATCGCGAACCATGGTGAACGTTTCGGTCTCTTCTTCGCCTTTCGCGATCTTCTCCACGACGAGGTAGGGATCGATGCGTCCCGCGAGCCGGTCCCCGATCACCTCGACCGCGTAGGCGGTGCCCTTTTTGGCGACGAAGCGGAATTGGTCGCTGTCCCCATCCTCATCGAATCGCGCCGCAATCTCGCAGGGAGGTGTCACGGCGGGAATGTCGGCGTCGTTGGTTACCGCGATGACCGGCGCTCCGGCGAAGCCGATCTCGATCGCGTTGGAGTTTCCCAGCCGATAGGAAAAATCAGCGAGCAAGGCGTGGGTGGGTCGTTCCCATTCGAAGGTTGCCGGGCCGGGCTCGGCGGGAACCTGGATGCGAACCGGGAGCGTCTCGATCGGTTTGCCGTCAATGCTCAGCCCGTCGCCCGGACTGCCGCCGGGGAGATTGCGACCCAACAGGGTTGCCTCCATGACCTGACCCTGTTGACCCGCCGGAGGAAACACGGCGTCGATCCAGGGGCGGGTGGTGATGGTGAGGAGATACGGATAGGTGACGCCGCCGCCATAGAGGAAATCGTGAACCCCGACCCAGTAATCGCCATCGGCCGGAGCGGTGAAATCGATCATGGGATCGCGTCCAATGAAGTCGCGATTTGTTTCCAGTTCTCGACCTGTTCGATCAACGATCTCCAGGGTGGCGTCGCAATGCGAATCGATCCGTTCGGCGCGGCAGTGGACGAGAATTCGTTCGCCCTTCTTGGCCGTGAATTTCCAGTAGTCGATCGCGTCGGCGTCGGTGGTTCCATAGGCAATGGCGTCGCGAGGCAGGACGGGAGCCGATTCCAGCTGATGGTGGGCGTTTCCGGCGGAGTCCGCCATGGTTTCCGTGCCCGTTGCGGCAATGCTCAGCGGGCGCGAGGTGGAAAAGCCGAGATAGCCGATGGTCCGCACTTCCACCACGGCATCGCCAATCTCGGCGGGAACCGTGACGCGGAACTTCGTACCGTCTTGAACGGGCGCCTTCCGAAACTCGGAGGCGGGAAGCAGAACCGGTTCGGCGGTGATGCGGTTGTCGGAAAAATGAAGCCCCTTCAGTCCGTCGAGATTGGTTCCGGTCAGCGAAATCTCGCTCGTCTTTCCGGCCGCGATGACCGGCGGAGAGAGGGTGTGCAGTTCCGCGTTCGGGAGTTGGGCATGCGCTTGAGAGAGTGAAAAAGACAGGACCGCCAGCCATAGCGCGCCGCACCAAAAAAGGCGAGGAAGTGGAGCGGGGCTCCCGGCCCGCTGATACGAATGGTCATCGGCGTCAGATTCAGGCATGGAAACCCGATCTACGAAACGACGAAGCTGGCGATGTCGGGATGCGAGCGATCGCGGCATAAAATGGCAGGGGTGTGGGGAAAACCAAAGAAGGCGGAACGTCGTCCTTCCTCGATTCGCTCAGTGATTGAAGAGGAACTCCTTGGTGTTCAGGAGCGCCCAGAGGATGTCCTCGAAGGCTTCGCGCTCGGCGACTTCCGGGGTGAGTTCGTCATCGGGCTTTTCGGAGGCCCGACCTCGCTTTTTCTCCAGGTGAGCGGTGGCGGCGGCGATTTCTTCGGGCCGGGGCGGTCTCGCGAGGGCGAAGACGTAGAGTTCCTTCAACCGCTCGGCATCGGGACGCTTGGTATCCTTCGCCAGGGCGGCGGCGCGTCCGGCGTCGTTGCCGAGCTTCTGCTGGATGGTGTCGGAATTGATGAGGTGGAGGCTCTGCGCCAGGTTGGCATCGGCGACGCGTTCGCACTCGCAGGCGCTGTCCATCGATGGTCTGCCGAACACGGTGAGAAAATAGGAGTCGGAGTTGAACTGGTCATCCGGGAGCCAGGTGGCGCGAACGCCGGCGGGTTGATTGCGGAATTTCTCGGACGCACCCGAGACCGCGTCGATGGAGTCGAGCAGCACTTCGGCCTGGAGGCGCTTGGGGTAGTAGCGGGAGAAGTTCTGCGTGTCAGTCGCGTTGTGCTCGTTGGGAATGGCGCTGAGCTGGTAGGTGCGACTGTTGCAGAGAGTGCGGATCAGTTCCTTGAGATCGAACCCGCTTTCGGAGAAATGGACCGCCAGTCCGTTGAGCAATTCCGGATGGGTCGGCGGGTTGGTCACTCGCATGTCGTCCTCCGGTTCCACCAGGCCGGTGCCGAAGAAGTGTTTCCAGTAGCGGTTCACCAGCATCCGGGAAAACCACGGATTATCCGCCGAGGTAAGCCAATTCGCCAGCGGCTGGCGCGGATCCTCGGCGGGCGTCAGCTCAAGCGGTTCGGCGCCGAGCGGTGTGGGTTTCAGGGTGACCTGGGTGTTGGGATTCTGCATCGCGGCGGTGGCGCGGCGATGAAAGACGATTTCCTCGTCGGGCTGTTCCCCCGGCTTGCGACCGACCGTGGTGAGAAAGGCGGCGAAACCGTAGTAGTCGTCCTGCGACCATTTTTCGTAGGGATGATGGTGGCACTGGGCGCACTGCATGCGGATGCCGAGGAAGACCTGGGCGATGTCCTGCATCTCCTCTTTCTGGTCGCGCACGGCGCGATACCAGCCGACGGCGGGATTTCGCCCGATTTCTCCAGAAGCGGTGATGATGTCGCCGACGATCCGGTCGTAGGGCGTGTTGGCCTCGAGGTTTGTCCGCAGCCATTCGTGGAAGGCGTAGGTGCCGCGCTGGTAGGTGTCCTTGGTGCGCTTGTTGCGGAAAATGCCGGCCCATTTCTGGGCAAAGTAAGCCGCGTAGTCCGGGGAATCGAGCAGGGCATCGATTTTCACGGATCGCTTGTCCGGATCTTTCGAGGCCAGGAAGGCCTTCGTTTCCTCCTCGGTCGGCAGGCGCCCCGCGATGTCGACCGTCACGCGGCGCAGGAAGGTGGCGTCGTCGGCCAGCGGCGAAGGCGGCAGACCGAGCAGGGTGAGCTTCTTGAAGATCAGTTCATCGATGAAATTGTTCGGCTGCGGGAGTTTGTCGATCTTCTGGCCCAGCGGGATGGTGGCCCGGAAAACGGCAACGTGTTCCTGGAACCGGATCATGACGGAGGTTGAACCGGTTTCTCCCGCCAGGACGACGTGTCCCGCATCGTCCACTTCGGCCATGGCTTCCTGGTTGGCCTCGTAGGTCGCCAGTCGGGTGATGTCACGCGTCGTGCCGTCGGAGTAGGTGGCGGTCACCGCCAATTGTTGTTCGCTGTGGGGTTCCGCCACGCGTTCCTCCGGAAAAACGGAGATCGAAACGACGTTGGGTGCGCCTTCCTCCTGGTAGGGCATGCCCTGGCGAATCCAGCGGACAAGGGTGGCGTAGTCTTCGGTGCCCTTTTCCAGCCGAATGCCGCCCTCGTGGGGGATTTCGCCGGTCGCCTTCATCAGGAGCAGGCTGTGCTCGGGTGAGGCGGGGAAAATGCGCCGACCGCGCGACTCTCTCACCAGCCACTCGTGATCGTTCCACGGCTCATAGCCGAGCAGGGAGAGACGGAAATTGTTTTGCCCGCCCGACTTGCCGTGACAGCCACCGCCGTTGCACCCGTATTTGGTGAACACGGGAACGACTTCGTTGGGAAAATCGATCGCCGGCTGAGTCTCGAAGGCATCCACCGTCACTTCTGTCGTGGCGGGAGCGCCCCGGTGACCGGAGAGAGTCGCGGTGACCGTGGCGGTGCCGTTGCCGAGGGGAGAAAGGTGGCCGTGTTCGTCGATGGCCACGATGCCGGCGGGCTTTGACTCGAAACGGACGTGGCTCGTGACATCGTGTGGACGATCGCCGGCCTCATCGGTGACGACCAGTTGCTGTCCTGACCACGGGCCTGACAGCGAGACATTTCCGACCTGGAAGGAGAGTTTCGCCTCGGGAAGCGGTGGCGCGGGCTTCGGCGTTGCGACCGGAGGCTGAGGTTTCCGGGCAGGCTCCGCGGGAGCTTCCTGGGAAAAGGCGCTCACGGTCGATAGAATCGTGGCGATGACCGAAAATACGGCGACTCGAAATCGTGGCATGATGGGGTGTTTTCCTGCTCGCCAGAGGATACCGGGAGGGACCGCCCGGAGCGAGATACAACCGGGTACGTCTTCGCGTTTGGCGCAATGACGGCGAGGCCTTTCAGAATTCCTGGTCGGGGAGTAGGGCAAAAATCATTGACGCTTTTTCGGTTACGCGAAGACGGCTTCACGAAACGGTCTCGCTCGTCGATTTCTCGTGTAAAGTGCTCGCGATGAAATCTCTCACTCTCATCCTCGTCGGTGCCGTATCCCTTGCGGCGTTCACCTTTTCGGCTTCGGCCGACACCACCGTCACCCTGTCCGGCGTGCACAACTGCTGCAAGAGTTGCGCGAAGGGAATCGACAAAGCCGTCACCGGCGCCGGTGCCACGGCGGAAATCGTTGACACCACCGTGACCATCACCGCCAAGGACGAAGCCGCCGCCCAGAAGGCGGTCGACGGCCTGCTCGCCGCCGGTTATTTCGGCGAGGGCGCCACCGCTCCTGAAATCGCCGACGCCAAGACCAAGTCCGCCACCGTCAGCGGCGTGCATCTCTGCTGTGGCAAATGCGTCAAGGCCGTCGAGAAAGCCGTGACCAGCGTCAAGGGAGCGACCTCGCACACCGCCGAAAAGGGCGCCAAGACCTTCACCGTCGAAGGCGACTTCAGCACCGCCGAACTCGCTGCCGCCCTGAACAAGGAAGGCCTCAACGGTACCATCGAGTAAGCGGACGAGCGGGTTCTCCGCTTTTTCCATCTTTTCAAGCCATCGGATCCGGCGCTGGTCGGGTTCGATGGCTTTTTTGTGGGGCGCGAGGCCGAGTGGGCTGAGAACGGGGCGGACACGGAGGTCCGCCGTCCCGGTGGGGGAGAGGTGATCAACCGACCAACTCGCGCATGGGGGCGAACTTGGGATCGACGAGGTAGGTGGGACGACCGGTGAGGTCGGGGATGGTGGTGTTGCGGGCGTCGATGCCGGCGGCGTGGTAGAGGGTGGAGAAGACTTCGGGAAATTCGACGGGACGCTCGACGGCTTCGCCGCCGAGGCGGTCGGTCGCGCCGACGATCTGGCCGTGATTCATGCCGCCGCCGGCGAGGACGGCGCAACTGACACGCGGCCAGTGGTCGCGACCGGCTTTCTCGTTGATCTTCGGTGTGCGACCGAATTCTCCCCAGACGACAACGCTGACATCGTCGGACAAGCCGCGGTCGTGGAGATCCTGGACCAGGGCGCTGAGTCCCTGGTCGAGCAGGGGAAAGTCCTCGCGGCCGCGCTTGAAGTTCCGATCGTGCCAATCCCAGCGGGAGAAGCCGAGGGTGACGCATCGGGCGCCGGCCTCGACGAGGCGGCGGGCCATGAGGAACTGGTCGAGCCGTTTCCAGCAGCCGTCGGCGCGGAGTTCTTCGGTCCCTTTGCCATAGCGTTCGACGGTACCGGGATCCTCCTTGGAAAGATCGAGCGCGTCGGCGAGGGCGCTGGAGGTGAGGACGCCGAAGGCTTGTTCGTTGAAGGTATCGAGCCCCTCCATCATTCCGGACTGATCGACGTCACGGCGGAAATTGTCGAAACTCGAGAGCAAACCGCGACGGTCGTCGAGCCGCTCGAGGCTGACGTTTTTCAGCACGATGTCCTGCTGTCCTCCGCCACGAAACGGGGTAAACGGAGAGTGGGCGGGACCGAGGAATCCGGCCTGCCCGGGGTCGCCCCATTCGTCGTGGCCACATTTGGGCGAGAGCCCGACGAAGGGCGGGCAGGCGTCGTTGACCCGTCCCTGGAGTTTTGACATCGCGGCTCCGAGACTGGGCCAACCGCCGGGCGGCACTCCCTTGCGACCGGGACGGCCGGTCAGGCACATCATGGCATCGTGCGGTCCCTCCGCGCCGACCATGGAGCGAATGAAGGTGAACTTGTCCGCCATCTTCGCGATGCGGGGAAATTCCTCGCAGATCTCGATGCCGGAAACGTTGGTGCGAATGGGGCGGAATTCGCCACGAAACTCGCTCGGCGCGTCGGTCTTCAGATCCCACATGTCCTGGTGCGGCGGCCCGCCGGGCAGGAAGATCATGATGACGGCCTTGTGATTGATGCCGCGGGCGGGTGAACCTTTGGCGGCCTCGGCAGCAAGTATCTGGGGCAGAGAGGCGCCCCCGAGTGCCAGTCCGCCGATCTGGAGGAAAGATCGCCGGGACAGGCCGTCGCAGAAACGTCCGGTGTGGTTGCCGAGAATCGTAAGCATCGCTGGGGATTGGCTCGCAGAGGGCGCCGCCGAATTCACGAAGAGGAGAGGGGAAGGAATCCGTCGGCGGGGAAAGGATAAGAAATCCGAAGCATTGGGGCCACTGTTTCGGGATACGCATTCACGCGGGGACGGTGGTTGGAATCGCGGACTGGTTGCGCGGGTGCGGGCACCAGGCGCGGAGAGCGATTGCGGTGCAAAGGAAACGAACGAAGCGGCTCGAGCTCCAGTAATGACGCCCTTTGCCTCTCTGCCCGATCAGCGATCGCGCCTACAGGGTTCTGATCGACGACTGATCCGGATTGGATCGGACCGATTCGCCCCAATAGCGCTCAAAAATGATCATTTTGTCAAAAATTATAGAAAATGTATTTTATTTTTGATAAAAATGCTTATTTTGGCAGGATGCGGAACCTTTGTCTTTTTGGCATTTCACTCATCCTGTTGGGAGTGACTGGTTCGGTGATGGCTCAAGTCGGCGGCCTGGATGCCGCGGAGCCGATCGGCCGATATTTAAATGGCGTGCTGCCATCGGAAACGCCGCGCCCGGCCTCGGGCAGTTATCGGCTGGTGAATGCGTTTCCGGCGCTGACGTTCATCGATCCGGTCCAGATGCTGCCGGTGCCTTTTTCGAATCGGCTCATGGTGGTGGAAAAGGCGGGACGGCTGACCGTTTTTGAAAACGACTCGGCCGTGACGACGAAGACGGTCCTGATCGACATTCGCAACCAGGTGGAGTCCAGCCACGACTCGGGCATGCTGGGCCTGGCCTTTCACCCGGAATTCGGCCAGCCCGCCTCTCCGAACCGTCACTATCTCTACGTTCATTACCGTTACACGCCGCAGAAATCGGAAACGGACAAGGCCTACATCCGGCTCTCCCGATTCACGTGGGACCCGACGACGTCGACGATTTCCCCGGCTTCGGAATTGGTTCTGATCAACCAATACGACCGTCACAACTGGCACAACGGTGGTGGCATCCTGTTCGGTCCGGAAGGCTTTCTCTACGTTTCCGTGGGCGACGAGGGCGGATCGAACGATCAATTCAATGACGGTCAGAGGCGCGACCGGGGATTGCTTTCGGGGATCCTGCGCATCGATGTCGATCGTGATCCGACCCGCGGCCACGCCATCCGCCGGCAGCCGCAGAATCCGGCGAGTCCACCCTCCGGTTGGCCGAACAGTTTTACGCAGGGCTATTTCATTCCCGACGACAATCCGTGGCCGAGCCCGGATGGCAGTCTGCTGGAGGAATTCTACGCGGTGGGGGTGAGGAGTCCACACCGTTTGACGCTCGATCCGGTGACGGGTCGTCTCTGGCTGGGCGATATCGGGCAGGGCACTCGGGAGGAAGTGAGCATCGTGGTCAAGGGGGCCAATCTCCAGTGGCCCTACCGCGAAGGCACGGTGGCGGGCCCGAAATCGAAGCCTTCCCCGTTGATCGGTTTTGACCAGCCGCCGGTGTATGACTACGGACGCGGCGTGGGCGGATGCATCATCGGCGGCTACGTCTACCGTGGGGCCTTGCACCCGGAATTGCAGGGGCGTTTTCTCTTCGGCGACCACAACACCGGCCTGATTTCCTCGCTGGAAGAAACCGGCGGCGGTGGGGTGCAGATCACGAATCTGCTGACCCTGACACGCCATGGTCCGGGGCCGAAAAACGGGCTGAGTTCGTTCGGGGTGGATGCCTCGGGAGAAATCTACGTGCTCAGCCTCGCCGGAACCGATCTCGACGGAGGGATCGTTTACCGACTCGACAAGTCGACCTCCGGCGTGCCCGAGCCGCCGCAATTGCTCTCGCAGACGACCGCATTCAGCGATCTCGCGACGCTGACTCCGACCTCGGGCGTATTGCCCTACGACGTCATCCAGCCGCTCTGGTCGGATGGCGCCGAGAAAAAGCGTTGGATTGCCATTCCCAACGATGGTAACCCGAATACGGCGGCGGAGAAAATCGGCTGGTCGGAGACCGGGCATTGGGATTTTCCCCTTGGAACGGTGTTGATCAAGCATTTCGAGATTCCCGGGCGCCGTCTGGAAACGCGTTTCATGGTGCTGGGCGGCGACGACCAGTGGTTTGGTTTCACCTACCGTTGGCGCGAGGACGGTAGTGACGCCGACTTGCTGCCGGGACCGCCGGTGGAGGAAACCTTCGATGTGGCCGGACAAAGCTGGACCTGGCATTTCCCGGGCCGGAACGAGTGCTCGACCTGTCACACGGACACGGCGAATCATGTGCTCGGCGTGAAGGCGCGCCACCTCAATCGCGATCTCACCTATCCCCAAACCGGACGAACTGCCAACCAGTTGGTGACGCTGAACCGGCTCGGCTTTTTCTCTCCCGCCATCGACGAAGCGAGTCTGCCCAACATTCTCACCTCGGCAAATCTCGCCGACGCCTCCGCCTCGCTGGAGCACCGGGCGCGGTCCTATCTCGACATCAACTGCTCGCAGTGTCACCAACCCGCCGCGCCGACTCAGGCGGCTTTTGATGCCCGCCTGGAAACGCCGCCCTGGTATCAGAATCTCGTCAACGTGACGCCCAATGACGACCGGGGCATCGCCGGCGCCAAGCTGGTGAAACCGGGCGCCGCCGATTTGTCGATCGTTCACAAGCGGGTCGGCTCGCTGGAGGAAGGGGAGGGGATGCCACCGCTGGCAAAGAATATCGTTCACGCCGAGGGACTGGCGCTGTTGCGGGAGTGGATCGAAAGTCTCGACCCGGTGACGGCGCCTGCCGGACCGGTGACCGGACCCGCGCCGATGGATTTCACCGCGCCCACCTTGACGTTGAACATCGCCGGTGGGCAGTCGGTCGTGACGGGACCGTTTGTCATCGATGTGATCGCCAGCGAACCCATCGAGGGGCTGGCGGTGGCGGATTTCACCATCAACGGCGGAACGGTCACCGGTGTATCGGGATCGGACACCGATTGGACAATTTCAGTAGCGCCATCGCCGTCAGGACCGGGTTCGTTGACGCTCGAATCCGACAAGGTGACCGACATCAACGGCAACGCGAATCTCGCGCTCGATTCTCCGGTCACCTGGGATTTTCAACCCGTCACCAATCCGGGGAACCTGCTCTACGATGGTGAGTTCGAGAATGGACTCGCCAGTTGGGACAGCGGCGGTGCGGTTTCGGTTTCTTCCAATGCCCATGGCGGAGCCAAGGCCGTTCAGGTTGGAGCCTCCTCGTTCGTGGTGCAGTCGATTCCGATCACCGGTGGCGAGAAATACACCTACTCGGGTTGGTATTTCTCGCAGGGAAATCCCGCCAGTATCGAGGCCGGATTGACCTTCTGGGATGCCGACATGAACTGGATCACGGACCGGATTGCCGCGCTTGATCCCTCGCCGGGTTATGTGCCGTTTACGCTGGAATTCACCGCGCCCACGGGGGCGACCTCGGTATCGGTCTGGATTCTCACTGGTCAGGGAGGAAGCGCGACCGTCGACGGATTGCTGCTCGAACCCGGTGGCGGCGGTGAACCGGTGGAAAACCTGCTGCCGAATGGTGATTTCGAAGGGGGTCTGTCGCAGTGGGATGCGGGCAATCAGGTGACCGTTTCATCCACCTCCAAGGACGGGGTGAAAGCGGCGGAACTGGGCGCGGAGTCGTTCGTCGTGCAGACGCTGCCAGCGGTCCCGGACGAGACCTACACGCTGGGCGGTTCGTATTTTTCGGCCGGAAACTCGGAGCGGCTCGAGGTCGGCTTTTCATTTTGGAATGCCTCGGGGACCTGGATCGAGGATCAGACGATCGTGCTGACCGACGCGGCGACCTACCAGGATTTCACGGTCCCGGCGATCGTGCCGGCAAACACGGCCACGATGACGATCTGGGTCTGGAGCGGCCGGGGTGGAGGCATCACCGTGGACAGCCTGGTGCTGTTGCGAGGTGATCCGGTGGATGCGAATCCCGGGCCGGAGAACATTCTCACCAATGGCGATTTCGAGAATGGCGGACTGTTGCCCTGGGATGTGGGCGGCGCGGCGAGTGTGACTGTCGCGGCTCGAACCGGCAATGGCGCGGCCTTGCTTCCGTCCGAGTCATTCCTCGTTCACAACATGTCGGCAACGCCGGGCGAGGAATTCCGCTTTTCCGGATTCTACCGAACCACGGCGGGCGCGATTCATGAGGCGGGTTTCTCTTTCTGGAGCGCCACTGGCGAATGGCTCGGAGACAGCTATCTCGAATTGCCGGAATCGGCGGCCTTCACCTCATTCGAGGTCAACGGTCCGGTTCCCGAGGGAGCCGTCTCGCTTTCGGCGTGGTTCTGGAGCGGTTTCGGGAGCGAGATGATCGTCGACGATGTGGTGCTGGAGAAACTGATCGAACCGGTGCCCCAGGTACAGCCTCTATCGGCGGGAACCACCTCGGTGGCGCAGTCGCCCGGAGTGCAGACACAGGAGCCAGCGACCGCCGCGGCGCCCCGGATCGCCGCTTTCGGCTTCAGCCCCGGCAGTGGCGGAGGAGAGCCGGGCACAACACCGGCGGAAATTGCGGAAGAGGTGCCTTTCACTCAGGATCTGGCCGGAAGATTCGGTGGTCTCACCTACGTCGAAACGACGCCGGACCAGTCCGAACTGTCGGGAGCCGTGAACCGTCTTCAGCTTACGAGAAACGGGAGATTCAGTGGGCGCGGATTCGTGGCGGGTCGTGCCTTGGTGATGCGGGGGGCGTTCGATGAAGAGGGAAGTTATCAATCGACCTATCGCGACGGACGAACCCTGGAACTCCAATTGGTCAAGGAAGGAGATGAAGTAGGCTCGATCACCGGAATCCTGATCGACAACGAGGGAGATTCTCATCAGATCAGGCTGACCCGCGCCGCCTTCTCGCGCCGCGTACCGACGGATCGCGCCGGTGCCTACACCATGTTGTTGCCAGGTACGACCGATCTGGAGGCGATGGGTTTCGGGTTGGTGCGAATCACTCCAACCGGACGCGCCCGCACGCTGGGACGTCTTGGCAGTGGTGAACGACTCAGTCATGCCGGTTTCCTCGACGCAGGCGAACACTGGCCGGTGTTCAAGGTCGTCACTCGCCGACCGACCTTGTCCTGGTTCGGTGGTGAACTGGGGTTCCTTTCCCCGCCGAGTTCCGTGGCGGATTTCAGCGGCGATTTGCAGCTGATCCGCGATGGGAATGTCCTCGCTATTGATGCGGTCGCTTCGCTTTTCGAGCCCCGGGCCGGAACGCGCGCGCTGGAGTCGGTCGAATCGCTCGACGGCGCGGCCATCGTGCAGGTTTCCCACCCCGAAGTGGGCGGCACGAATTTCTGGCCGGTCGACTGGCGTCAGAACGATCGCCTATTCGGTTCCGGTGCCCGTCGGATCGTGGGTGGCATCAATCGCCGGAACGGACTCTTCCGAGGTTGGTCATCGGACCCATCGGGCGGGACAAGGAAACGACTGGAGGGTGTGGTCTTCCAGAAACAACAGCTCGTGGGCGGTGCCCATCGAAATGTCGGCGAGAGCGATGGAGCGCTCATCATCGAGGCGGGTGAATGGTGAGATTCAGGAGAGACGGGAGAAGGTGCGGGAAGGGCTGAATCTCCCGAAATTTCCATTTGTCTAAAACGGTGATCTGGCTTTATTTCCGGCTCGCGTCCTCGGACATGCTCATGTGGCGGAATTGGTAGACGCGCTAGATTCAGGTTCTAGTGGGGGCGACCCCGTGGAGGTTCGAGTCCTCTCGTGAGCACCATCTTTACCAACGGTTGGCCGGCATCGCAGGATGCCGGCTTTCTTGTTGGTCTGGTGACCGAACCAGTTGCGGTGGCGGCGTTCGATTCGTATTCAAATAGATGACCCCTTCCGCCGGCGCCGAAACCCGCGATCAGGATCCCGCTTTCGTGCGGCGCGCCTTCGCGTCGATCGCGGATCGCTACGTGCTCACCAATCACGTGCTCAGCCTGGGCATCGACGTGCTCTGGCGAAAGCGGGTGGCCGAACTGGTGGCGGCGGAATCACCGGCGTCGGTGCTGGACCTGGCCACGGGCAGCGGCGATCTCGCGAAGGCGGTCCAGCGCGCCTGCGGAGACTCGACCCGCGTCATCGGGGCGGACTTCTGTGCTCCCATGCTGCGCCACGCCCGGGAACGGGGGGTGACGGATCTCGTCGTGGCGGATGGCATGCGCCTGCCATTCGACGACGACAGTTTTGACGCCCTGACGATCGGCTACGGCCTTCGAAACATGGAATCGTGGTCCGGTGCCCTGCGGGAAATGAATCGGGTGCTGAGGCCGGGTGGCCGGCTGGTCATTCTCGATTTTTCACTTCCAGATTTTTCGGTCCTTCGGTCGCCCTACCGAATCTACCTGCATCGCATTCTTCCGACGCTCGGGGGCTGGCTCACCGGGAATCGTGAGGCCTATGCCTACCTCGGGGAATCGATCGAACGCTTCCCTTCGGGAGAGAAAATGACAGAACTGATCGAGGCGAGCGGTTTTCAGCAGGCGCGGTCCTTCCCGCTGTGGGGCGGCATTTCCTCGATCTACTCGGCCGTGAAAGAGGAGCCGGGTTGACTCTCTCACTCGGGCGTTTCCACCCGGGTTCCCAGGGGCGGAACGATCAGATCGCGGTAAGTCTTGTAATCGATCTGGAAAATATCCGGCATGTCATCGAGCCGCCCGTAATAGCTGTCGAGCGTCTCGTCGATCGCCTCGGTGGCCTTGGCGAAGCGCAGGACATGGGTGACAGGTCTCACTCCACCGGTGGCGCGATCCACCTCCTCGACCGTCACTTCGAATTCGGCATCCGGATTCTCCAACGCCTGAAACGCTTGGGGCGAGGGGGTCAGCCACCGATTGGCGGAGAGGGAACCGAGCGTGTTCTGGATTTTTCGAACCGCTTCCTTGTTGATTTGGTCGCTCTTGTCGACGCCGTCGAGAAAGGCATCCCAATGATTGCGTTTGTAGTCGTAGATCAGCTTGATCTCCGTGCCCTCGGCCGGACGGCGGCGAATGATCTCGCGCAGGCTGATGGGCGTGAAGCTGAGAATGCGCAGATCTTTCCATTTCAACGGGTGCGTCGGAACGTTCTCCGCGAAAGCCGGGCTGATCTCATAGATGAACGGCTCGCCGGCGAAGGTCGCGAAAAGCCGATGACTCGGCACGCCGTTGACCTCGGTTTCCTGGTAGCCGAGTTGGAGCACTTTCTTGGTGATCCCGATCTGTCCCGCACTGCCCGCCGGGGCACCATCGGGAGCAGTGGCGGGCTGGACCTCGTAGTGGCTGATGGCGATTTCCACCGCAGGCGAAGCGAGGTTGTAGTCGGCCAGGTTCGCCTCGGTATCGGAGACGAAATCGATCACCTCCTCCTTGTTGATCGCCTCGATCAGCGAAATGATTTGCGCCGTGTTGGCGGGCTCCTCCACCCCATTGCGCTGCGAATACCAGCGAACGCCTTCCTGGGTGCGGGCGGTCTTGAGGATCACGGGAGGATTGGCCAGACCGCGACTGGTGATGCCGATCCCGAAGACGGTCTGGAGCGGAATTGACGCGAGATGAGGATCGCGGAAGGCGTTTGGCGAAGCCGGCAAATGCTCCAGCAGATCGGTGCGAACCTGGAACACCGCCGGTCGATCCGAAACGAGTACTTCGACGAGCGGCGTCTTTCCACCCTCGGTTTTTTCCTTTCCGGGTTTCAGGAAAAGCGTGAGAGGAGATTCCACGCCCCGGCGAAAGAGCTGCAGCGCCACGCTACCGTCGGGAATGGGATTCGGCGGCGGACCGGGCAACTCGCCGCTGGCCGTGACTTCATCGACCCGCAACGCGGAGAGCGAAGCCAGCAGCTTGTCGACCCGGTCCAGGTCGGCCCGGGTCTGCAAAGGATGGGTCAGGGTCCAGTCGGAGTGTTGCGAATCCGACTGGCGTTCCATCACGATATCGCCCCGGGGAGTCTTCACCGTGATTTCGACGATCTCCTCCGATGGCGCCAGGAAAAGGTGGCGATCCCGCAACGCGGCGACCGGTTCATCCAGGTATTTTCGCGGATTGCCGTCGACCACATAGATGTCCGGTCGTTCCTCGTCGTCGGGGACGCGGGCATAGATCGAATTCGCCAGGGGCGTCGGGTTTCCCAGCAAGAGGACCTGGGTCGGGCCATCCGCTTTGTCTTCGCCGTCGGCGGGGCCCGGAGTCAGCTCGATTCGGATCACCTGGTCACCGGTCAATCCGAGGGCTTCCGGTGACAACTCGTTGCCTTCCCCGACTTCATCGATCGGGATCTGATCGAGGACAGTCAGGTGGGTAAGCAGGTCGAGCAGCGACTCCATCGTCTCGGAATCGGCCCGATCCTCCACCGGCGATCGGAGAAACCAGAAGCCGTCCTCCTTTTCCAGAACCGCTTCGCCGCCAGGACGTTTCACCACGACGCGACCGATGGTGTCGGGGATCATGCGCACCAGCGCCGCGCCGGCATCGTATCCCAGGGCCGCCATCTCGGTCTCCGGCGTGTCGCGATCCACCCACCAGATGACGCCGCCGAGAACGACGCTGGTGAGGAAAAGCGCGAGCGTGGTGAGGGGACGCATGGGGCTGTTCTGGGTGTTGAAGGGCTTAGGTGTTAAGTTTCAGGCGCGGCGAATGAACCACACGAAACCGGCGGCCAACAGGGCGAGGGTAGGCATGATGAAAATGATGAGATTCTGGAAGAGGCTCAGTTTCGCGGGATCGACCGACAGGACGTAGGTGGTCGGTTTGCGCGGCGAAATGCCGACCAGTTCCTCGCGATCGAGCGACCAGTTCAGCGTCGACATCAGGAAATCGGCGCTCACTTTCGAGGTGTTGCCGGCGGGATCGATCAGGTCGGGATTGCTGACGACGACCAGCCGTGAGGTCGATTTCTTCAGCTCCGGATCCGCGATCGAACCGCGCACCACCGAGGCGGCGGTGAAGATGGGCCAGGCGTGATCCTGGTTTTCGCTGAAGGCCACGTCCGCGTTCTGGTAGTCGGTTTCTCCCCAGAAATTCTGCGCCGTCACCATCAGCGGTTGCGGATGGATGTTGTCCATTTTCAGGAGATCGCTCTCGCGTTCCACGGCGAGCGATTGCGTCTGGCCGGTGAGCTGGGTTGTCAGGCGCGCGAGATTCGGCGCCACTCCAGGGCCCTCGAGGAGCGCGACGGTGACGTCGGTGATTTTCGCGGAGGCGAAGCCCGGGACGCTGGCGACGCTGAGGACGCGATCGTCCTCCGGTCCGACGCCGTAGGTTCGCAGGAAAGTGTGCAGCGCCTCGTCCTTGTTCTCGGGATCGAGCAGGACGATCAACGCCCCGCGTTTTTGTTCCTGATCGTCGTTGAACCAGAAATCCGAAAGCAATTCGACCTCCCGTTCGGTCAGCGGCTGGCTGTTTCCGGCTAGGATCACCGCGTCGGCGTCTTCGGGAATCCTCGGCGCGCCTTCCAGAGCCAGGGTTTCCAGCCGGGCATTCTGCGCCGCCACGAGTTTCGACAACTGTTCCGCGATGTTCTGGATCTCTTCACCGCGACGCTTGCCGATCACCAGGTAGATCTTTTTCTGCTGCTTTTCGGTCACTTCCAGCAGGGCGGAGGTCAGCACTTCTTCACCGCGAAATTCCACGATTCGTCCAGTGCCGCGATCTCTCCGGACCAGTTCCTCCGAGGGGATGATCTTCGTTCGATCACGGGAAAAAATGACGATCGAATCGCGATTGAACTCGATGCCGTTTTCGTCGCGAAGCTGGGCGAGTCGCTGGCGGTCGCGCGAGAGGTCGAGCACCTCCGCCGTCACCCGGCCGTTGCTGTTGCGTTCGTATTCGGAAAGGAGCCCCTTCACATCATCGAAGAGTTCCGAGCTTCCCAGGAACGCCATCACCAGGTTGACCTCCGAGTCGAGCCGGCCGAGGAAGTTGGTGGTGGTGTCGGAGAGGGTGAACTTGCGATTCTGGGTCAGGTCCCAGCGTTCGTAGCGCTGGCAACTGAGGTAATTGACCTGCACGAAAATGATGATGCCCAGCAGGATCTGCAGACCGACGTGACCGGCGATCTTTAGACGCTCGAGAAAGCGCTGCGGCGACGTGTCCTTCTCCGTTTCCGGAGCGGCAACGGTCGCCGTCTCGGTCACGGGTTCGACCGTTTCCGCGGCGGCTTTTTTCGGGTTCTTGCTGGGTTTTCCCTTGGCCATTGAAGAGGGTCAGGTCGGGGACTGAAGAGGGTTGAATGCGGCGCCGGTTTTTTCAGGCGCGCCACTTGCGGTATTCGAGCACCTGGTGAGTCAGTGCCAGCAGCAACGCGGCGAAAGTCAGGTAGTAGACGATGGGGCGGGTATCGATGAGCCCGTCGGCGAAGGTGTGCATGTGCTCGATGGAGGAGAAATAGGTGAGGGTCGACGTCCAGATCGATCCCGGGGTGGAGAGAAACTGGTGCAGGAAACCGAGGAAGTAATGCAGCATGACCCCGACGAAAGTCACCATGGCGGCGATCAACTGGTTCGAGGTGATGGCCGAGGCGAAGACGCCGATGGAGATGTTGAACATGCCGATCAGCATCAGCGCCAGCGCGCCGCCCCAGAAGGCGCCGGAGTGAAAGGCCGCGCCGGTGCCGGTGACTTTCTGGAAGAGCGCGAAGAAGCCGAAGATGGGCAGCAGCAACACCGCGTAGAGGACGACGGAGGCGAAGTATTTCGCCAGCACGACCTCCGAGGTACGGACCGGGGCGGTGAACAGCCCCTCGATAGTGCCGAGTTTTTTTTCCTCGGCAAACAAACGCATGGTGATGAGGGGAAACAGGATGAAGTAACCCATCCAGAACCAGCCCGAGTCGAAGAGATTGTAGATCAGGCTCCGCGAACTGACCGCCGCCCGCATGGCCTGCACGAGACTGCTGAACAGCCATCCGTTCAGGAACACGAACAGCGCCATCAGCACGAAGGCCAGCGGCGAGAGAAAAAACGACCGCAGCTCTTTTCGGAACAGGATGAAAAACGAACGCACGAAAATTTAGGATTTGGAAATCAGGATTTCGATTTTCCCGCGTCGGCGGGCTGGTGGGTGATGTCGACGAAGGCGTCCTCCAGCGAAGCCTGCCGGCGGGAGAGTTCGCGCAGGGGCCACTTCTTTTTGACCGCGAGGTCGAAGAGTTCCGGGCGGACGTCGACGTTCGCTTCGGTGCGGATCTCGATCGCGGCCCACTCCTGGCGCGTGTCGGTGTGGGTGGCGGAGGCGATGCCGGGCAGCTTGGAGACTTCGGCGACGACGAGTTCCGGCTCGGCCTGGACCTCGAGATTCACGGTGCCGGCGGAGCGGAGGCGGCGGACGAGATTCTGTGGCGTGTCGGAGGCCTTGATCTTCCCGCGATCGATGATGATGACACGGCCGCAGGTCATCTCGACCTCGTGCAGGATGTGGGTGGAAATGAGGATGGTGTGACGTTCGCCGAGCTGGCGGATGAGGTCGCGCACCTGGCGGATCTGGTTCGGATCGAGTCCGTTGGTCGGCTCGTCGAGGATGAGGAGCTCGGGCTTGTTGACGAGGGCATCGGCCAGGCCGACACGCTGGCGGTAGCCTTTGGAAAGCGTGCCAATGAGCTTTTTCGAAACTTCATTGAGCGTGCAGACGTCCATCGCCTCGCTCACGGCGCGCCGACTTTCGCGAAAACCGAGTCCCTTGATCTGAGCGCGGAAACGCAGGTACTCGATCACCCGCATGTCGGTGTAGAGCGGCACGTTTTCCGGCATGTAGCCGACTTTCCGTCGCACCTGGATGGATTCGTTGAAAATGTCGTGACCGGCCACGGTGGCCCTGCCCTCGGTGGCGGACAGAAAACAGGTCAGGATGCGCAGGGTGGTGCTCTTTCCCGCGCCGTTGGGTCCGAGGAATCCCACGATCTCTCCGCGGCCGACGTCGAACGAGATCGAATCGACCGCGGTCCGGCCGGCGTATCGCTTGGTCAGGTGGGAGACGTGAATCATGGGGGCGGGCAAACAACCATCACTCCGTCGCGCTCGAAATGGGGGATTTTTCGCGTCGACGAGGGGTTTGAATCGGAAACCTATGAAATTAGGGGGAAACGCGGCAATCGCAAATGCCAGTCGTCGACTCAGAGAAGTCCGATTGGTTCCAGGAGCCAATCGTTCACGGCGTGATCGATGAAGTAGGGTTGCTTTGCCACGTAGACGATACCGGCGGAAAGGGTGCCGACGAGGACGGCGGCGATGAGGAAACTGAACAGGCCGTTGAGGATCAGGATGAGCAGCGCGCGTCCGAATCCGACGCGGTAGTGGAAATCGATCACGAAGACGAGGAGGATCCAGGTGATCACCTGAAGGGCGATGAGCATGGCCTGGCTTGGCAGGATGGCCCGCAGGTTCAGGGGCTCCGGGGCGGCGGCGGATTGCTGCGCGGAAACGGAGAGTAGCGCGGCGCCGATGAGGAGAGTGTAGGCGCCGAGGGCGATGAGTGAATTGGAGAAAAGGTATTTCAGATAGCCGGAAAGGTGATGGAACAGGCCCGGTTTCCCGCTGACGAGCCGGGCCGCCGTCCAGAAACCGCCGAAGCCGCAGACGAGGACGAAGACCAGCAGCGACACCACCCAGATCAGCCCGACACGGATGAAGAATCCCGGCGCCAGGCGCCAGCCGGACTCCCTCAACGAAGCGAGCGAGGCGGGGGAAAACACGGCGCGCAGGCGACTCGGCCAGGCCAGATCTCGAAGTGGGTAGTGGATGACTTCACCATCTTCGTTTCTCGCGAAGATGATTTCTTTCCTATCGATATCATAACCAATCACTTCCGCATGGATCGATTCCCCTTTCTGGTTGGTCCAGAGAGCATCCGCCGCGGTCGCGGCATCCACGGTAGCGAGAAAGGCGGTAAGAGCGATGACGACTCTGAGAGCGACAAATTGGCTGAGCCGATGGGAGAAGGAAAACCGCATGGAAACGTTCCGTCCAGTCAAGTGGTTTGGCTGAGCTGGAACAAGCAAAATCGGCTCCGGAAACCGGGCCGGAAAAAGGGTTCGGGCGTCGATTGGCAAAAAGCTCGCAAATTCCGACTCATCGTTTGCGTCCGCGGAGGAAACCACGGATGGTTGACCGCTGTTTTCGCTTTGTACCCTGAGTCGAGAGGTCATGAGTTCGTCGAATATCGCGCCGCGCGCCAATGCTGATCTGCTGGAGGAAAAGTACCTTCAGTGGAAGGAAAATCCCCATTCCGTGGAGGCGACCTGGTCGGCTTTTTTTGAAGGCTTCGAACTCGGCCAATCGCAATCGACGCCGGGGCCGGACGGAAGCGTTTCATTCGACTCGGAGGGCGGTCTCGATCTCGCCACCCGGGCTCGGATTGTGACGTTGGTCTATACCTTTCGCAGCCTCGGACACAAAGCCGCCTGGCTGGATCCGCTTGAGGGCGCGCCGGACCCACCGGAACTAAGCCTCGAGTCGTTGGGTTTCAGGGAGGAGCATCTGGACGAAATCGTCAGCACCCAGTTTTTCGAAGACGGGCGGCAGATGACGCTTCGCGATTTGATCCAGCGAATGCGGCAAATCTACTGTGGCAAGCTCGGCATCGAGTACATGTACATCCTCAGCGAGCAGATGCGGACCTGGATCCGGGAGCGGGTCGAGACCCGCGTCGATCTGCCGTCGCCGCCTCCGGAGAAGAAGCTGTCCGCCCTGACCTGGCTGGAAGAGGCCGAGGAATTCGAGCGTTTCCTTCACCGCAAATATGTCGGTCAGAAGCGATTCTCGCTGGAAGGGGGCGAGTCGTTGATGGTCGCGCTGAACAGTATCTTCGAACGGTGTCCGGAGGCCGGAGTGAAAGAAATCTCGATGGGCATGGCTCACCGCGGTCGCTTGAATGTGCTGGCGAATTTCCTCCACAAACCCCTCCGGGTC
>JAGRPB010000056.1 GCA_020439945.1 Verrucomicrobiia bacterium | reverse complement strand
TCGGGGCATCGGGATTCGGCAACCTGCTCGGTCGGTTCCTGCTGGTCGGCATCGGCGTTTTTTCCGCCTTCGGCACTTCCGTGGCGGCGTGTTGGAGATTCCTCAACCTGATGAGCGATGCCACCGGCAGTGGCGCCATCTGGCCCGGTGTAGCCTCGATCATTTCCGCGGCGCTGGTCGCCGCGCTCTATGTGGCCTATGGACTCCAACTCGGCCGGGCCCGTCTGCGGCTTTTCGAGAATCCCCTCGATCCGCCCGCCAGCGGGCTCATCATCGCGCTGATGATTTTCACCCCCATCGTGGTGGGCGTGGCCACCGGGGTCACGGCCGGCTACGGGGCCTGGGCGGCCGTGGCGGGACTGCTGGTGCTGGCCCTCCTGATCGATCGCGGTCCGGGGAAAAACACGTCCGCGGTTCGCTATCTTCAACCCTGATGGTGGCCGGGAAAATTCTCCCTGAAAGTCCGGGCGGAATGGCTAGGGTGCTCCCGACGCCTGTCGTCACTCCCAGTTCACTACCCATGGAAAACGTCGAATCTACCAATCCCATTGCCGAGGAAAAGTCGGCGCTCTTTGCCGCGGTGAAAAAAGTCTTCGCCGCCGAGGGATGGGATTTTCACGAGATTCCGGGACGAGCCGTGATCCAGGCGGGTTTCGAAGCCCATCACACGCGGGTGGAATTGCACGTCCAGGCCTTCCCGGCGCTGAACGCGGTTTCGGTGGTGTCGGAATCACCACTGACCACCTCCGACCCCGCTCAGCGCGAGCGATTCGCGGAGTTGGTTTTGCGCGCCAATCAGAATCTCACCGTCGGAAATTTTGAAATGGACTGGGACACGGGCCGGGTTCTGTTCCGGGCCACCAATCTGTTTCCCTCCGAGGCGGCCGATCCGGAGATCGTCCGCGGTCTTGTCCACACGACCATCCTGGAAATGGATCGCCTTTCGCCACTTCTCGTCCTGATTCTTCAAGCTTCGGGGCCCGCCCTCGCCGGCCTGAATCTTCCCGAACTCATGAGCCGCCTCGACTTGCTGCCGGGGGCCAACGATTCACCCGGCGGCGGCGCTTGAGTCACCTCGATTTCGTCAATTTCCGGGTAAGTTCATGAAAGGTTCCTCCGATTCGGACGAAATCATCTACGTGCTGAAAGATGGGGCGCGGCTGGGACCCTACACAGTGGATGATCTGCTCGACCTGATCGATGAAGGCGCGCTGAACTATGACGACGTTTGCCTGCGCGACGGCGAGATCGAATGCGAGCGCCTGCGGGATGTGCTCGATTGGGAAGGCGAACGCGATGCGGAATTGGGTGCCGGTTCCGGCGAAGAAACCACGCCGAATCCGCCCGATGCGGATGATCTGGACGAAGACACGGACGAGTGGGATGGCCTCGACGAATCCGAGGAGGACGAGGATGATCCGGAATTCTGGGACACCGAGGAGGACGATCCGGAATCCAACCCGGTGGCCCCTTCCTCGAGGCTCAACAAGGCACCCGGCCCGCCCCGGAACCCGAATCTCATTCTTTATGCCGGCCATCCCTCGGTGCTGAGCTTTCCAAAAACCCTTTTCGTCATCGTCCTCGCCATCGCAGGCGGTTTCTACGGAAACGCACACAGTTCCTGGTGGTTGTTCGGCGGTCTGATCCTGGCCCTGTTCGGCGTTTCCTGGATCCTGCTGGAGCGCTCGATGCGGCTCTATCTCATCACGCCGCGCCGCGTTGAACTGGTCCGGGGACTCATCGCAAAAAGTTCCAACGAAGTCCGCATCGAAGACATTCGCACCATCAATGTGCACACGCCGGGCCTTCGCGGGTTGTTCGGCGTCGGGACGGTCGAGTTCGCGTCGTCAGGCGGTAGTTCGGTGGAGGTGGCGTTTGCCGACGTCTATGCCGCCCATCGGATCAAGGGCCTGGTCCGACGCATTCAGGATGCCCGCGATGCGGACGATCGTTGATCACCGGTAGCGCCTCGCCACGCGGCCGGTGATACCGGTGAGGATTTCCCAGGGAATGGTTCCCGCTTTCTCGGCCAGTTCGGCGGCATGAATGATCTCGTTTTCCTGCTGTCCCATCAAGACCACCTCGTCACCGGGAAGCGGCGGCGTGGGCAGATCGGTCACGTCCACGATCACCTGGTCCATCGTCACGCGGCCGAGCAGTGGACAGCGGCGCCCACCGATCAACACGTCCGCCCCGTTTCCGGAGAGTGAACGCGGGTAGCCATCGGCATAGCCCACCGCCAGCGTGGCGGCCCGCATCGGAGCTTTCGCGACGAAGGTGCGTCCGTAGCTGATGGTATCTCCCGGCTGAATTTCCCGAACCAGGGTGACCCGCGTTTTCCACATCATGGCGGGATGCAGACGGGACTGATGCCTGGCAACCGGGGCGACTCCATAAATCGCCAGGCCCGGCCGCGATTCGGTGGTGAATCCCAACTGCGGCCCGAATTCCAATAGACCCGCGCTGTTGGCGAGGTGAATACGCACTTCGGGACCGAGTTTCAGGCTCGCGATCAGCGCCTGAAACCGGGCGATCTGGCTCCGGGTGAACTCCGACTCTTCATCGGCCGAGGGGAAATGCGAGGCCACCCCATCGAGCACGATCGCTCCGCGGGTTTGTTCCTTCAGGTTCCTGATGTGCTCGATCAGGTCCGGCAACGCCTCCGGTTGAGCGCCCATTCTCCCCATGCCGGTATTCACCACCGCATGCACGCGGGCCGATTTTCCGACCGCCTTGGCGGCAAGCAGAAAGGCATCGACTTCCTCATGATTCGAAACAGGCACCGCGAAATTCCCGTCGATCGCCGGAATGCGTTCTTCGGGAAGCACCGGACCGAGAATCAACACTCGCCCCGCATGCACCGTGCCGAGAGTTTTGGCCAGCCCCTCCGCCTCGGTCACATTGGCGACGCCGAATCCCTCCACGCAATCCGCCAAGGCGCGTGCCACGGCCTCGACGCCATGTCCGTAGGCGTCCGCCTTGACGATGGCCATCAGGCGATTGTGCGGGGGCGCGGCGGTGCGGCAGACAGCCGCGTTGTGCCTGATTGCCTCCAGATCGATCTCTGCCCAACAGCGGGGTCGCATAAAAACCATGTACAGTAAACCATCTGGCAAAAATAGGAAACCAAGGTCTTTCTTGATTCGCTGGCCGCGCTGAGATAGGCACTGGAGAGGATTTGTCGTAGGCTGATTTCATGAAAACCACCCCCAAGCTCATCGTGATCGTCACCGCGTGCCTCGCCGTCGGAGCCCTGCCCGTTCAGGCCGGTCCGAAACCAGGGAATCGTCCCTCCCTGACGCGGACGCTCACGGGACCGCAAAGTCCTCTGGCGACCAATCGCTATCGACCGCGCATCCGATTCAGCGCCGGAAAAATCGAGGGAAACAAGCTCCCGCTGGTGGCGGAATTTTCCACCCAGACCGGCACCATCGATCGCATCGAAACGCGCCTCGACGGAGAAGTGGTGGGAACCTTTCGCCCCAAGGAACCCATCAGCAAAGGCAGGATCGAAACCTCGCTCGATCTCCGCAAGGTCGCGCCCGGCAAGCACAAGCTCGAAATGTGGGCCTGGCAGGGACGCGAGGGTTACCAGCGTCTTCATGGCGAATCGAAAACGTTGAAATTCACCCGTTGACCCGGCCGACGGCCGCCCATCAAACTTTTCCGGAACCGTTCTTCCTCCCATCCTCCGACTCCAAACGAAATGGAAATCCGCACTGAAGACTACGAAAAACTGGGCACCTTCTACCTCGGTCGCGAATACGATCTCGGGGCCAAGTCGCTCGAAGACCAACTGGTTCTCTACGATTCGAAGGACCTCGTCACTCACGGCGTGGTGCTCGGGATGACCGGTTCGGGAAAAACCGGCTTATGTATCGCCCTACTGGAGGAAGCGGCGATGGACAATATCCCGGCCATCGTCATCGATCCCAAAGGCGACATCGCCAATTTGCTGCTGACTTTTCCCGATCTCAAACCCGAGGATTTCCGGCCGTGGATCAATGAAGACGACGCCAACAAGAAAGGCATTTCTCCCGACGAATTCGCCGCCAAACAGGCTGATCTCTGGCGAAAAGGTCTCGGTGAGTGGGGGCAGTCGGCCGAGCGCATCCGCTCCTTTCGCGACAAGGTCGACATGGCGGTCTACACGCCGGGTTCGAATGCCGGGCTGCCGGTTTCGATTCTTGCCTCGCTCGACGTCCCGGACTTCGAGATTCTCGATGATGCCGAACTGCTCGCCGAGCGGATCGAGTCGACCGTGTCCAGCCTGCTTTCGCTCATCGGGATCGATGCCGACCCGATCCAGAGTCCCGAGCACATCGTCCTATCCAACATCTTCAGCCACGCTTGGCGAGCCGGCCAGGGCGTCACGTTGGAAACCCTGATCCGCCACATCCAGGTGCCGCCTTTCGACAAGATCGGCGTGATGGACCTGGAGAAAGTGATGCCGGAAAAAGACCGGCAGGAGTTGGCGATGAAGATGAACAATCTCCTCGCCTCGCCCGGTTTCTCGGCGTGGCTGCAGGGTGAAGCGCTCGACATCAAGCGCATGATGCACACGCCCGAGGGCAAGCCACGCATCTCGATTTTTTCCATCGCTCACCTCAGCGACACCGAGCGCATGTTCTTCGTCTCGCTCCTGCTGAACCAGACGCTCGGCTGGATGCGGTCGCAGTCCGGCACCACCAGCCTGCGCGCGCTGCTCTACATGGACGAGATCTATGGCTACCTGCCGCCGACGGCGAATCCGCCTTCGAAAAAGCCGCTCATGACCATGCTCAAGCAAGCGCGCGCTTTCGGACTCGGCGTGCTGCTCGCCACACAGAATCCCGTCGACCTCGACTACAAGGCGCTCTCGAATATCGGCAGCTGGTTCCTCGGCCGACTCCAGACCGAGCGGGATAAAATGCGCGTCCTCGACGGTCTCGAAGGCGCCGCCGCCAGCAACGATTCCGGTTTCAATCGCGCCCAGATGGAACAACTCCTCGCCGGTCTCGGCGCACGGGTCTTCCTCATGAACAACGTCCACGAGGATGCGCCGACCGTCTTTCACGTTCGCTGGGTGATGAGCTACCTGCGTGGCCCCCTGGCACGTCGCCAGATCAAGGAACTGATGGATCCCCGCCGCGCCGAGGTCGAGGCAGCCGCTGAAAAAGCCGCCAAAGCCGCGCCCGCCGCCGAGGCCGCGAAGCCCGCCGCGCCCAAGCCACCCGTGATGCGTCCGCGACTGCCTCGCGGAGCCGAAGAATTCTTCATTCCCGCGGGAGCCGGCGTTCCGGCGGCGGAGATCAACTACGTGCCCGCCATCATCCGCATCGGGGATGTGCGTTACGACGAAGCCAAGAAAGGCGTCAACGGCACTCGGACCGTCGTCGTCATCAACGAGATCGATCCGAAGTCGGGCGACATCGACTGGCGTCAGAATCGCGAACTGCCGGGCGAACTCCAGGTCAGCCAACTGTCCGGCGAGCCCTTGAGCGGCGCCAGCTTCGGCGAGCTGCCCAATGCGTTGATCGAATCCAAGGTCTGGACCCAGATGAAAGATGATTGGATCGACTGGCTCTACGGCAACGACAGCATCACCATTTTCGAAAGCCCGCTCACTGGCGAGTGTTCCAAGCTCGGCGAAACCGAAGGCGACTTTCGCGGTCGGCTCGTTCATGCCTCGCACGAGGCCCGCGACGCCAAGGTCCAGGAGTTGCGCGAAAAGTACGACAAGAAGATCAAGACCATCGAAGACCGCATCGGCCGTGCCATGGACGAGGTCGCCGAGCAGAAAGCGCAGGCCAATAGCGCCAAGATGGACACCGCCATGCGGATCGGCAGCACCATCCTCAGCGCCGTACTCGGGCGCAGTGTCTCCCGGCGCAGCAGCAGCGCCATGTCCGGCGCTTCGAAAGCGTGGAAAGAGAGCCGCGACGTCGCTCGCGCCGAAGAAAAAGTCGACGACCTTCAGGCCGAACTCGAAGACATCGAGCGCGAGTGCGAAGCCGAGGTGAAAGAACTCGAAGCCGCGATGGATCCGATGAATGAAAAACTGGAAACCATTCGCCTGACGCCGCTCAAGAAAAACTGCGAAGCCAGAGCCGCCGGCGTTGTCTGGATGCCCTACCGCGTGCAGACGCAACCGACGCTGGGCGCGGCCTGGTGAATTATGGTTTTTATAAGAAAACGGTTTACTCCAGGACCACTTCGGGCGCAAGATGGCGCTGCCGATGAAATTTCTGCGCTGGCTGTTTCCTCGAGGTGAAACCTACGCGATCTCGCGCGCCCTTTTCCTGCGCGGGCTCGGCGTCATCTTCTTCATCGCCATCCTGTCGTGGTGGGTCCAGGTGGACGAATTGGTGGGCAGCCAGGGACTCACTCCCATGTCGGAGTTTATCGAACGCGTTGGCGAGGCGTTGGATTCGCAGAAACGGGGGCATTTCAGTACCGTGCCTTCCGTGTTCTGGATCAATTCTGGCGACGTTTTCATCCACGTCGTCTGCCTCACCGGTGTCATTTTGGCGGTTCTTCTCGCAGCCGGAACCGTGCCGGGACCCGCTTTGGTCGGTCTGTGGTTCATCTATCTCTCGTTGGTGAATACCGGCGGCGCCTTCATGAGCTTCCAGTGGGACATTCTCTTGTTGGAAGCCGGTTTCCTTGGGATTTGGCTGGCGCCGTGGCGACGATGGCATTTGGCAGTTCGGGGAAAAATTGCCGCCCTGACCTGGGGAGAGACGGCCATGCTTTGGATCGCGTGGATTGTCATCGCCAAGCTCATGTTTCAATCCGGCTGGGTGAAACTCGCCTGGGCCACTTCTGAGCAACCCGAATGGTGGCCGGACCACACGGCGTTGACCTTTCACTATTTCACCCAGCCGATCCCGAATCCGCTGGCGTGGTCGATGCAGCAATTGCCGATCTGGTTTCAGAAAGCCTCGCTCTGGCCCATGTATTTCGTCGAGTTGGTGCTGCCGATTTTCGTGTTTCTCGGCTCAAGATTTCGACTCGTCGCCGCGCTCGGATTTGTCGCGCTCATGGTCGGCATCCAACTGACGGGGAACTACACCTACTTCAATCTCCTCACCATCGTCCTGTGCCTGCCGTTGATCGCGGATCGCTACTGGTATTTCCTGAAATCACTACCCAGAAAGCTGCGCAAAAATGCAAAGTCAACAGGGTCGGGTCCGCGACCCAACCCTGTTACTCCGGGGGAAAACTGGATCGCGATCGCTTGGCGGGCACCCGTCATCCTGTTGCTCGGATTTTTGAACCTCCACATCTGTCTCGCTGACTGGCATCGGGCCGATGAATCGGTTCCGGATCCGGTGCTGCCCTGGACGCACCTGTCGAGGGATCTCACTCCCGATTGGACCGATGCCTTGCGAGAAAAATTCTACCCGTTCAATCTCGCCAGCGGCTACGGTCTTTTCCGGACCATGACGACCACGCGTCCCGAGATCGTGTTCGAAGGTTCGCTGGATGGCCAGGAGTGGCGAGAATACGATGTCCGCTGGAAGCCAGATGCTCTCGATGAGGCGCCGCCAATCGTCGCGCCTCACCAGCCCCGGCTCGCCTGGCAAATGTGGTTCGCGGCCCTCGAGCCCGCCTATCATCCACGCAGTCGCAACGCTGGCTGGATGTCGGGCCTCGTTCGCGGCCTGCTCGAAAACGATCCCGAAGCCTTGTCGTTTTTCGAAGAGAATCCGTTTCCGGAGCAACCCCCGAAATTCATTCGCGGCGCGCTCTACCACTACGAATTCACGACTCGCGAGGAGAGGAAAGAAACCGGCAATTGGTGGAAGCGTGAGCGTCAGGGCCTCTGGTTGCCAACCGTCGGAAAAATCTGACACGGCCACTCCTCAGGGCCGGCGCCTTCACTCCCGGTTCTGCGAATCGATCATCAATGTCACCGGCCCGTCGTTTACCAAGCTGACCGCCATCATGGCGCCGAATTCCCCGGTACCGACCGGCTTCCCAATTTCCTTTCCCAAGGCCGCCACGAATCCCTCGTAAAGGGGGATGGCCTGTTCCGGTCGAGCCGCCTTGTCGAACGACGGCCGAGTCCCTTTCTTCGTTCGCGCGTGCAACGTGAACTGGCTCACCACGATTGCATCGCCACCCGTTTCTAGCAGTGATCGGTTCATCTTTCCCTCCGCATCCTCGAAGAGCCGCAGCTGCGAAATCTTCCGCGCCAGCCATTCCCCGTCCGCCTCAGAGTCGGCCGATTCGACTCCCAGCAAGATCAACAGACCCTCACCGATGCGGGATTTTTCCACCCCGCCGATGGCAACATTGGCTTCCGAAACACGCTGAATGAGGGCTCGCATGGATCTACCGATGAGCCAGAGCGACGCCGGGATCAAATAGCTTTGCGCGCCCGACAATTGGTGACGTGATTTTGAAAAGCTCGGCATTTCCTTTGAACGAAGGGTCTGCTAGAATCCCGGGCTCCGAAGCGAAACTTCATTTTTCTGCAAACATGACTCAGCTCCTGATCGTTCTCGGCGTCATCGTGTTGGCGATGGCTCTGCGCAGCTTCGGCCATCCGGTGGTGCGAAAAGCGGGCGCGGTAGCGATTCTGGTGGCGACGTATCTGGCGGGTTGGTTTGCGACCGCGAGTCACGTCGCTGGTGTCGCGGCGGTGCTGATGTGGTTTTTGCTGCCATGGATCGAGTTGCTGACTCGGATCCGCAAGTTGCGTCTGCCGATGCGGAAATCGCTGCACCACCAGTCTCCGCCAAACGCGCGTCGTTTTCCGAATCTCGGCGATTTCACGGATGAGATCGAAAAGGAAGGCTTTGAATACGCCGAAGACGCGGGTTGGGAATGGGATGAACTGAAGCAGTTTTTCCGCATCTTCTACTCGGAGGAAGCGAAAACCCAGGCGGCGATTTGCCTGAACGAGCAGCAGGGGATGGCCTTCGTGTTTGTCTCCCTGACTTCCCGGGCTGAGGATGGACGAATTTTTCGGACGTGGAACTTTCCTTTCAGCTACACGCTGAAAATGGCGCCCGAGATCCAGGTAAATCGCGTGCCGAATGCGGAATCGTTTGCTGCGTTGCTCAAACATCATCGCGAGTTCATCGAGCGGAGTGGGGTGGCCTTTGAAAACCTGATCGATGAAAATCCGGAGGCGCTGCCGGAGCTGATGGAAACCGAAACGCATCAGCAGATTCGCCACAACCTCGACCGCGGTCTGATCGAGGAATGTGACCAGGAGCCGGACCGGGTGCGCTACTCGTGGCGAGGCTTGTTTTATCTCTATGGACAGTTGGTGAAGGACATGGTGAAACTGAGTTGAGTCGAACCAACTTCCCGAACCCGACCATGAGCGCAAAGTCAGCTGTTACCGAGTTTCCTGTGCCCGCGATCGACCAGGTTGGCGTGCAGGAGCGTGCCGCCAAATTCACGAAACGTTCGATCAAGAACGAAGCCAAGTTGGCCGGTCTGAAAATGGCGGTGTCGATGATGGACCTGACCACGCTCGAAGGGGCAGATTCACCGGGAAAGATCGCCCAACTCTGTCGCAAGGCACGCCAGCCAATGGCAGAGCGCTACGACTGCCCACCGGTTGCGGCGGTGTGCGTGTATCCCTCGATGGTGGCGGAAACGAAACGGCATCTCGCCGGAACCAAGCTCGGCATCGCCTCGGTGGCGACGGGGTTTCCCAGCGGCCAGTATCCTTTGGAAATCCGGTTAGACGACGTTCGCGATGCAGTGGCTCAAGGCGCGACGGAGATCGACATGGTCATCAGCCGCGGCACGTTCCTGAGCGGTGGATTTGAAACAGTGCGAGACGAGATCGTCGCGGTGAAGGAGGCCTGTGGCGACGCTCACTTGAAGGTGATTTTCGAAACCGGCGAACTTCAGACCTACGACAACGTCCGGCTGGCCAGCCAGATCGCGATGGAGGCGGACGCTGATTTCATCAAGACCTCAACGGGAAAGGTTTCACCCGCCGCGACTTTGCCGGTGACGCTGGTGATGCTGGAAGCCGTTCGCGATTTCTACTACGCCACCGGGAAGAAGATCGGGGTGAAGCCCGCCGGTGGTATCCGCACGGCCAAGGAGGCGCTCCAGTATCTGGTGATGGTGAAGGAAACGCTCGGCGACGACTGGCTGACGCCTGATCTGTTCCGCTTCGGAGCGAGTTCCCTGTTACGCGACGTCGAATTTCAGATCGCCAAAATGGTCGACGGTAACTATCAGGGTGGCGATTATTTCTCGCTCGGCTGAACCAACATGAAATTGATGGTCGTCTGGTGGTCGGTTTTTTCCGTTTATGCCGCCGTGAATCTGGCGGCGGTTTTTCTGCCATTCATTCCCGGGTTGGGAACCCTTTACCTCTTCGGCCTTGTCCTGCCTCTTGGCATCATCATCGGCTGGTGGACCTACCTCGCCAGGAGGAAACCGCGGGCGAGACAGTGGTGGGTGTTGGGCCTGATCTCGACTTTTGCCTACGCGGGTCTCGGTTTCGGGTCGTTCTGGATCATCAGCGCGATGTGGGCCTCTGTCTGAGACCTGCGGCCTCGAATTGCCGACCACGCCAGAACCTCACCCTTCTTCAGTTTCCCGGAACGGCTCCATGCGCCGCTCGATGTCCTCGAGATCGGATTCGCCGGGCTTGGATTGCTTGGCGGCATCGAAGATCGTCCTGGCGTGATGACAGACGGCTTTGCGTTGGTTTTGATCGAGTTTGCTCTGATCGATCAGGGCAAGCGCTTCGAGCATTCGAATGACCACATCGGGTTTCGGGCCAGCGACTTGCCTTAGTTGATGAAACGCGCTGCCCAGCAGGCTTTCGAAACTGACTGGACGAGTCAGTACCCGGGGAATGTCGTTTCCGTCGCGATAAAGGTGGGCGGGCAACTGGCGATGACCGATCTCGTTGAGGGCGGCGCCGAGAAAGTCGATGCAGTTCATCGCGGTGAAAGGATCGTTGATACCGGGTGACAACGCCCGGAGGGCCACTTCGACCAACTGTCGAATCTCGAACTCGAAGTCTTGCTCCGGGGTTCGGATCGACCCGATGATGAAGCAGTTTCGCAGCTTTTTTTCCGCCTCCTCATCAAGATCAAAATCTCCGGAGAACGCGAGGATTGGATCGCCTTCGACCACGAAATGACCTGGCCGTTTCAGTACTCGGAGGCGCGTGTCGAGATCGGCGGAGACTTCCACCAAAGTCTCGAGATCGAGCGCCTGCAGGTATCCGTCACGGGGGGCATCGAGCGCACGTTCGTCGGAAAGTTCTTCCCACTCGTCCGAAGCCCGGTCGGCGACCGCTTCTTCCATGGCGTCGGAGGAGGGTCGTTTCGGAAAAAATCGATCGATCGCTTCGCGAAGTTCACAGAATACCTTCTCCGTGACTCGGTCGGCCTGCAGCGACGTGGTGATGTGGTGGATGAAATAGATGAATACCGCCAGGGAAGTCATCGTACCGACAAATCCGGCCAGCGCGGCGGCGTGGGGTACGAATTCGGTTTCTTCCTGGCTCCGAATGCCGCGAAGCACGAGGAGGCAGTAAATGAAAGTGCTCAGCAGCATGCCCAGCGTGATCTGGGTGGAGCGGGCACGAATGAAGTTACGCAGGAGGCGCGGACCAAACCGGTTCGAAGCCAGGGTCATCGCCACGAGCACGCCGGAAAAGGTGATGCCGGCGAGGCTCAACATCGCAGTGGCGGCCGTGCTGATCAGTTCGCGCGTGCCGGACGCCGAGATCTCGGCCAGCCCGGGAAACTGGGTGAGCAGATCGTCTTTGAATTCCCGATCGACCTTCAACATGACCCCCGCTATCACGAAGGAACCGATGGCGAACAGGCTGGGCACGAACCAGAAACTCGTACGCAATCGATCCGCGAGATGTTGCAGCCATGTCTTCATGCGATTGAAGAAATTGACTCGTCTCGCAGCGAGGGCTGAGTTAGGGATAGGGTTTTGATCATCTGATGACTGACGCCAAGAAGCAGACTACGCCAGCGCTGAGCTTTGGGAAAGCGTGGGACTACGCGCCCGCGCCGGAGACGACTCCGGTGCCGCTGCAGAAATCCTACGACCTGTTTATCGATGGGGATTTTGTGAAACCGAAAAGCGGCAAGAGCTTCTGGTCGATCAATCCCGCCACCGGCAAGCGACTCGCCCGCATCGCCCAAGCCAGCGAAGCCGATGTCGATCGAGCGGTGAAAGCCGCCCGGAAAGCCTACGAGGGCGCCTGGGGCAAAATGCCGGCCTCGGAGCGCGGGAAATACCTCTTTCGCATCGCGCGAATGATCCAGGAAAAAGCGCGCGAGCTGGCCATTCTCGAATCGATGGACGGCGGCAAACCGATCAAGGAGAGTCGCGACATCGACCTGCCCTTGGTGGCGGCGCATTTCTTCCACTACGCCGGCTGGGCTGACAAACTCGACTACGCCTTTCCCGGGCGGAAACCGCAATCGCTCGGTGTGGCCGGTCAGGTGATTCCGTGGAATTTCCCACTCCTGATGGCCGCGTGGAAAATCGCGCCCGCACTGGCCTGCGGAAACACCGTCGTGATCAAGCCGGCCGAGACAACTTCGATCAGCATCCTGCACCTGGCGCAGATCTTCCAGGATGCCGGCCTGCCGGATGGCGTGGTCAATATCGTTACGGGCGCCGGAGACGTCGGAGCCGCATTGGTCGAGCATCCCGACGTCGACAAAGTCGCGTTCACCGGTTCCACCGAGGTCGGCAAGAAGATCGCCGCCGCTGTGGCGGGAACGAAGAAAAAGCTGACGCTCGAGCTGGGCGGCAAGGCTGCGAATATCGTTTTCGAGGATGCGCCCATCGACCAAGCCGTTGAGGGCATTATCAACGGCATCTATTTCAATCAAGGCCACGTCTGCTGCGCCGGCAGCCGACTGCTCGTGCAGGAGGGCATTCACGACGAAATCATCCGCAAACTGCGCGATCGCATCCAGACAATCCGCGTCGGCGACCCGCTCGACAAGAACACCGACATCGGCGCCATCAACTCGAAGGAGCAGCTCCAGCGCATCTGCGAACTGGTCGATTCCGGCGTCGAGGAAGGCGCGGAGTTGGTGCAGCCGTCGTCCTGTGAACTCCCGTCAGAAGGTTATTGGTTCAAACCGAGTTTCTTCACCGGCGTCACGCCCAGTCATCGCATTGCCCGCGAAGAAATCTTCGGACCGGTGCTCAGCGTGCTGACATTCCGCACGCCAGAGGAAGCCATCGAGCGCGCCAACAACACCTGCTACGGCCTCAGCGCCGGCATCTGGACCGACAAGGGCAGCAAGATCTTCAAGCTCGCCAACCAGCTGAAAGCCGGCGTCATCTGGGCGAATACCTTCAACCAGTTCGATCCCACCAGTCCCTTCGGTGGTTACCAGGAAAGCGGCTTCGGACGCGAAGGCGGACGCCACGGGCTGGCGGCGTATCTGAAGTGAACGGAGGGGCGACAATCCTGTCGCCCTGCACTTCCTTGGAGATTATCCAATCAAAGGGCGACAGGATTGTCGCCCCTCCGGTGCACGAAAAAGCGCGGACCCTTTCGGGACCGCGCTTGGGAGGGAAATTTGATTTCCTTTCGGATCGTGATTCGTTCGATCGAATCAGTTGCTCGCGGCCACTTCGGCCGGATCGACGTTCACGCGGCGACCGTTGCGGTCGAAACGCACGTTGCCGTCGACGAGCGAGTAAATGGTGAAGTCGCGACCGAGGCCGACGTTCTTGCCAGGCTGCCACTTGGTGCCGCACTGGCGCACCAGGATGTTGCCGGCGACGACGGCTTCACCGCCGAAACGCTTCACACCGCGGCGCTTGCTCTTGCTGTCGCGTCCGTTCTTGACGGAACCTTGTCCTTTCTTATGAGCCATGACGAAATCCTCGGATTGATGAAAAACTGAAATGAACGGAGATCAGATGGACTTGATCTGCAGCTTGGTGATCTGGCGGCGATGACCCTTTGTCTTGTGGTAACCCTTGCGGCGCTTGAATTTGAAGGCGATGACCTTCTTGGCGCGAGCCTGATCGACCACTTCGGCGGTCACGGCGGCACCATCGATGAAAGGCGCGCCAACGGTGACGTTCTCGCCTTCGCCCTTGAGCAGGACGTCGGAGAAAGTCACTTCGTCGCCGACCTTCGCGTCGAGCTTCTCGACTGCGATCTTGTCGCCTTCACTGACGCGGTACTGTTTGCCGCCGGTTTTGAAAATTGCGTAAGCCATCGGTTTGTCCCCTGGGTTCGAGGGGCGGGGAAACTGCCACCAGTCAGGGGGACGGGCAAGCGATTTTTAAAAAAGTCTGGGGCGATTTTTCCCGAGTTTACGGGGGAAAGACGAATCCTTCCTCATCAATCCGGGTCCTGGTCGGCAAATCGATCCATTTTTTGCCATTTTCGAGCCCGGGACCGTAGATCTGAAGGCCCTCGCCGTCAGGGATTTCCCGGAAAACGATCCCCGGCAGCAGGCGACCGAGCGACCCGTCTTTCCGGCCGTGCTGGGGCTGGTGAATGTGCTTCAGCGCCTCTGGATTCGGATCATCCTGGCTCACCGCCAACACCCCAACACCGAGTTCGGTCGGCTGCCAGGTCGGGCACGGCAGTGCGCCGGTGACGCGTTCGAACGCGGAAGGCGGAACGCGGAACACGGAGATCGGCTCGGCCTTGTCCCCGTTTTTCCGAGTTCCGGGTTCCGAGATCCGCGTTTCCAAAATCAGCGCACTGCGGAGAATCGACCTCAGCTCGGGGTGCCATGGTTCCTCCAACTCGGCGATCGTCTCAGCGGTTCCGGGCTTCAGGATGAGCCGGCGGACGTTTTCGCCGAGGCAGGCGTCTTCGATGAGATCGACGTCGGTTCGAGCGCCAAAGGAACGGCTCACGGCGCAGTGGCGGCGAAGAACGGGCAGCCAGAGCGACCACTGAGCGCCGGCGACGCTGGCGAGTCCTTCTTCGGTGAAAATCGCCTCGCCCGCTTCGAGCCAGTTTCCGGACCCGAGCCGGAGCGTCTGGGCGAGCACGGCGCGATCGTCGAATTCGCGGAAGTCGCCGTTTTCATCGATGCAGGCCCAGGACGGTTCGCCGTCGATCGGGTCGCGGCGGAGTTCGAGGCGCTTCATGGTCAGCCAGGTCGGCTCGATCCGAATCAGCAATCGCTCGCGAAGCCGCGTCAGCAGGCTGATCGCGCCGAGTTCGCCGGCCATGTCGATGAAATTCCCGGGCTTGTCCGGGTCGGGCCACTCGACTTTCTCCAGCACGCCGAGAAACGCGCGCGAAGTGATCACCGTGCTCACGCCCGCCTCGCGGATGGCGGCGGAAACTTCGGCCGGATCGAGTTGGCCCTCGGCGCTGGCGGGAAAGGGGAGATTCACCGGCACGCGCCCGGCGAAAACAATGCCGAGATTGATCATCGCCGGGGTCGGTCCGGACGGTAGGAGGACGCCGACGCGACGTTCCTGGATGGGCAGCGCGGCGCGCCAGCGCTCGGCGAGCCCGGCGGCGGTGGCGAGCACGTGGTGACGCTGCAGTCGGCGCGGGGCTTTGCCCGATCCGGCGTACTCGGCGAAGCAGACCGATCCGGGGCGGCGTTTCAGGCCGCGAACCACGCCCTCGGCGAGCGACGTGTTGGCCATCGGCAGCGCGCCGAGCGCCTCGGCCGAGAGCCCGAGCAGCGATTCCCGCGCCCAATCGACCGTCGCTTCCTTCGCGCTCACCGGCTCGCCAAAGGCCACCGTCACCGGCCACGGCAGGCGATGCGGCCACTTGTGGAAATACTGGCCGCGCTCGAAGGTGAACACCGAACCCCACAGGCCCTGCATCCAGACGCATTGCACGTCGGCGCCCGACTGTCGGGCGATGAGTTCGAAGCCCTTTTTCAGCTCGTTCAGCATCCCGGTGCGGGAGAGCTGTCCCTCGGGAAAGAGGCAGACGAAATCGCCCTCTTTCAGGCGCTGGGCCGTGACCCGGATGGCGTCGCGCGATTTCCCCGGCGTGATCGGGATGGCGCCGAACAGCTCGAGAAACCAGCTGATGGCCCGCTTTTCCAGGTAGCGCGACACGATGACGAATCGCACCGGGCGCGGGCAGGCGGCGGTGAGGATGAAGGCGTCGATGAAGCTGAGGTGATTGCTCAGCAGCAGCACCCCGCCGGTCGTCGGCACCCGCTCCGGGTTCAGCATCCGGAGCCGATAGATCAGCCGCGTGAGCGGGAGCAGGGTCAGCCGGAAAAACGCGCGCAGCAATCCCTTCATGCCGATCCCAACTGTTTCGCCAGGCCCATCACGCCGTTTCCCGCCGGCCTCGTTCGCACCCGCCCACCGGCCGATCGGGAGACCGCGGCCACCGGCGGTTTGCCGACCGCGATGGCAGAATCGGGAGCGGCGACTGAAGACGGGGATTCAGGCATGGAGACGGAAGCAGCAGACCGCCAACGCTACACCCAAATGACCGGCCTGCATGCCAAACAACGCGCCGAATTCGCTCAACCCTGCCCGGAGGAACCGCCGCCCACCGCCTTCGCCTCGTCCCCCTCCGCCGACTGACGCAGCGCCTCCAGCAGCGCCGCCTCCACTTTCAGGCGATGCCAACGCGCGAACATCGTCCCCAGGGAAAACATCAGCAGGAGGAAGGAAACCGCGAAGAGAACCTTCCCCGCCTCGATGAGAGATATCGTAACGGCGAAAAAGAGCGCCGCCGCCGCGAGGACGCTCATCGAGTGCGCGTACCGCAATTGCCTGAGCCTTGCGTTCACTTCCTCGAGACGGGTTTCGATGGTCATGGGCCGAGTGATGCCTTGTTTCCCAGTCGCGTCAGCCTGTGCCGTTGGGTTCATTGAAGGAAATCGTTCGCAGGAGCCCGGGACACCCGATCGGACCGGCGGAACGCCCGAGCCATGCACCGGCACTTCAGTCGTGGACCTTGATGTCCGTGACAGAGATCGCGTCCGGATTTGTACCCGTATAAGTCACCGTCAATCGCTTGCCATTGATGTAGGCCGTCTTCACCAGGTCATAGGTCCAACTGGGCCATTCGTTGTGCGAAGAAGATACCTGCCCCACGAAGTGGACGATGGGACCATCTTTGGCGGAGTGATTGTTCTTCCCGATACTCTCGATGGTTCCGGTGTCTGAAGTCTTCCTGTCGGTGCTCATGGGCCGATTCAATCAAACATCCGATTCCCGGTCCATGCTTTTGAGAGCGCCCGGGCGGCGTTTTGGCGAGCCGCCCCGCTCGACCGGTCAGTCTCCCTGGCTCCGGCTCATCAGGTATTGCCTGGCGGGGTGCCCGCACACCAGGTTGTCCCTCGTTTCATCGATCTGGAAACCCATCGCCAGGAAGAACTTCACCGCCGCCGCGCTCACCGAGGCATGGAGACGCGTCAATCCCAGCCGATCCGCCTCCTCGGTGATCGCCCGCATCAGCGCCGAGCCCGCGCCCTGTCGCTGATACGCGTGATGACAGTAGAAAAAGTCGATGTGGCCATCCGGCTCCAGCTCCGCAAAACCCAGGATCACGCCGTCCCGCTCCGCGACGAAAGGGTTGCGGTCGCGAATCCTTTCCACCCACCCGTCCGGATCGTCGTATCGCGTCACCCAGCGCTCGATCTGTTCCCCGGTGTAGAACGGCCCATTGACGATCCGCGTCGAGTCCGCATACAGCCGACGCAGCGTCTCCTCCTCACCGGCCCGATATCGGCGCACCCTCATCCGGTCAGGGGAGTATCGCGGCACTCGAATTTTCTGGCAGAACTTCCAAGTCCTCCCGCACCTGCCCTTGCGAGAGGCTTCGACGGCGGCTTGCAGGTTGAGCGGTCATGACGACTGCAACTCGCGGCGGCGCGGGTGTTTTGGGCGACACCTGGTTTGCGCCTATTGTTTTGCGGCCGGGACGAAATCGATTGGCGCTCCCAGGGGAATCAGCGGTTCCTTCGCCACGCTTTCCTGGAAGTCCTGGATGATCTTGCTCGTGTGGGCGATGACCCAGCTATGGACGTGCGGGTAGTTGTAGGCGTTACGCTCCTTCGGGTCCGCATCCAGATTCACGATGTGAGGCGTGGCCAACGCGAGCGCCGGTTCATCGAGCGCGCGTTGCAGCACCATCACCATCTTGAACTGGTGCCACTTCACTCCGTACATCCGCTCGCCCATCCAGTAGGGGAAACCGTCCCGCGGTGACTTGTCCTCCTTCCCCTCGAAGAAGCCCCGCTGGTCGAGGCCGTCGATCACCCGGTCGGCGGGAACGGCCGCGCCCGCCCACTTGAGCAGCGTGGTAAACATGTCGGTGATGTGGACGATCTCATTGCTCCGACGCTTCGCCGGCACCACGCCGGGATAGCGGACGAGGCACGGCGTGCGGAGCGAACCTTCCAGGCCGGTGAAGTAGGACCCGTCCCAGAAGCCCGCGGTCCCGCGCCACGGATCCATCTGTTCCGGACCATTGTCGCCCGAGAAAACGACGATGGTGTTACCGTCGAGCTCCATGCTCTTGAGGAAATCGAGAAGGTCTCCGAAGTCATGATCCAGCTGCAGCAGGCAGTCCGCGCGTTCGCCGTGGCCGGATTTCCCCGCGAACTCCTCGCGTGGAGTCGTGGGCAGGTGCATCAGGGTATGATTGAAGTAGAGGAAAAACGGCTTGCCGGATTCCTTGCTGCGCCGGATGAAATCCTTGCTCCGCTTCAGGTATTCGAGGTCGAGATCCCGCTTCACCGGCGGAGTGAGCTGGATAGTCTGGGCGACGTCCGCCCCCTTCTTTCCTTCATACAGGTAGGCCACCGGATCGCGTTTGGGATCGTACCAGGGATCCTCGGCCCACAGGGCCTCATCGTAGCTGTGGGGCGGACCGTACCACTCGTCGAAGCCCTGGTCGGTTGGCCAACGGCCCTTCGAGGCCCCGATGTGCCATTTGCCCATGCACGAAGTGGCGTAGCCCTCATCAGAAAGCACCTCCGCCAGGGTTCTCTCCCAACTCACCAGGCCGCCTTCGCTTCCTGCGAGAGCGACCGTGTGGTTGCCGGAGCGGATGGAGTAGCGGCCCGTCATCAGCGCCGACCGGGACGGCGTGCACTGCGTCTCGGGAGCAAAGTTGAGAAGCAACATTCCCTCGTCCGCGAACCGATCGATCCTTGGCGTCTCCGCCCCGCGGAGGATGCCGCCTCCGTAGCATCCCGGCTCACCATTGCCGAGATTGTCCACGAGGAAGTAGACGATGTTCGGCTTGGCCTGCTCGGCAAGAGCGGTGAGCTGCCCCAGCGGAACGAGGGCGCAGATGGCGAAGAATGCCAGTCTCAGTTGGGATGCGGTTCTGAAAGGATCGGTTAGGTGTATGGTTGGCTATGGTTCCGCGAACGTCCGAGTCATCGTAGCCTGATCAGGGAGCGATGTCTCGAAACAAAGTCAGGGATTCGAATCAGGAAAGACGATCAACTCGAAACGTGATCAGGCTTACGATCGACGTCTTGTGTGCGCCCAGCATGGGCGCAGTCCAAAGGGAGTTCAAGTCTCCCGTGTGAGAAACGATGAAAGTAAGAAGCACCAGCAGAGGCCAACTGCGGAAGGGCGACCGACCGTGGAGAGGAAGGCTATGCGAAAGCCATGAGCCGACGAACAGAACCGGAGCGAAGCGGAGATAGACTGCCTGCAAGGCAGCCCGGAGGGTGAGCGAAGTGAATCAAACCTGATAAGAGGCCGGTCGGGACCGGTGAGCTGGCACAACACAGCGAAGCCGTTCGTTTCATCCCGGAAGGTAAATCAGGCGGTTGTGTGGCGGAGGACTGCGCTCTTACCTGGGGAATGGGAGCGAAGCGGACATAGATAGCCGAAGGCTACCCGAAGGGTGAGCGAAGCGAATCAAATCTGTCCGACGGGGCGTCCCGGCTTCGGCCGGGGAGCGCCCGGTTCAGTAATGGGCCGGGTGATCGGGCAGAAGTCAGCAGAGGCCATAGTAGTGGCGACGAGCCGGGGGCTGGAAGATGCCCGCCTGAACAACGAAACCGGAATTCTCGTCAAAGCGAAGGGCCAAACCAGCCTGGCAAACCAACCCGGTTGTCCTCTCGAAGCGATGATGCCGATCGGCGGAGCTGAATCGAGGCGGGCAGTCGGGCAGAATCGGAGCGAAGCGGAGATAGACTGTCCGCAGGACAGCCCGAAGGGTGGAGCGTAGCGACATCAAAAAGGAAGCCTGCGTGGCGCCACCACCTGAAACGGTCCTCGGACCGGGGACGGTGGGGTCGTCATTCGAAATCCCGGAATGTTTGGACCGGGTTACCAAAACCTGAATGACGGCTGGAACCGCCGGATGCAATGGCGTGACCGGAACGGTTCAGGGAAGCCGGCGGAGCCGCAAACCCCATAGCCGAAGGCAAACCCGCACGTCCGGTGGTGTGGGGGGCGGAGGTTCAATCCCTCCGCCTACCCGATTAGGGCCGTGTGTCGCCTGGCTTCCGAGTCATCGTTATGATGAACGGGTCATCGTAGCTGGCCCCTTCCGTTCTCGGTTGCCCAAAGCCGGTGGAGAATCCCCAGAACTTTCGCTCTCCGGCGATCTCGTAAGCCGGATGGGTGAAGTCAAATATCTGCAGGTTGACGCCTCGAACCCCTGTGATCGCAAATCTACCATCCGAATCTGACTCGATCTCCATGGAATTCGTGGCCATACGGCCCTGGAGGTTCCATGAGACAAAATTCTCTCGGTAGGACTTCAACTCCGCGTTAAAGGAAACCCCTTTAATCGGCTCGCCCGATTCGGAGATGATCTGTCCGAAGAACTCAAAATCCTGATTCTTGTGTTTTCCGGTGTTGTAGCCGGAATATCCCCAAGCGAACACGTAGGCAATATAAGGCCCAACAAATACGAGCACTACGACGATGAGAGCAACGCAACCTGCTTTTTTGAGGCCGGGCTTTACATCTAGATCTCGGTCCATTTTCCAGCCCTAACGGCTAGGGTGTGGGACGCGAAGCGTTCTCACCAGCCTCTTGTTGACCTTGGTTTCCATCCTTATATTCGTAAATTCCAAAGAATCGCTTCAAGACTGCAGATTGATCATCAGGATCTGAGGCTTCAACCATAAGCCCCTCTTCTCCAAATGTTCTCACATTGAGTCCATGACCAATATCTTCATAGCTTCCAATAAATGGTTCCCCAGGATACGCTTTCAGAATCTCTTGAGTATCAAGTGCGCGGATCCAAACAAGTCCGTCTTGGTCAACCTTCACAAGTTCAACACGATGCTTTTCGTTGAGAGAGTTTACGGGGGTTAGTGTGAAGTGTTCCCAACCGTGAGTCATACGTACGCGCACATTGGGGTCTGTCAGCATGGAAGAGGGTAACTCATCCAATGGTCGCCAATCCCCTTCACTTGTAGGCAGAAGTGTCGAGCATCCTACAGAGAGGAGCAACACGGGGATTGAAACATACGGATTCATATATTTTTCAGGGTCAACAGTATTAGTTTACCCATCCAGCTGTCGATATAAAAGCGCCGTGTTCGGTCAAAACAGCGAGGCGGAAGCCTGCGTTGGCGCCTTTTGGGTCAACCAGTTACCGAGTTTACCGGACAGCTGAGATTTTCTCTCGGTTTGGTTGATCATCCGCCATCGTTGCCGGACCGAGATACGGGTCGTTTTCCGGTGATATCGCGTACGTCATCCATCCAAACTCTCAAGGGATCGGGACAGGGCATCGCCGGCTCACGGTTTTCTCAGGATCTTGTCCATGGCTTTTCCCCTGGCCAGTTCGTCGATGAGTTTGTCGAGGTAACGGATCTCGCGCATGAGGGGCTCCTCGACGTCCTCGACGCGGACACCACAGACGACGCCCGTGATGAGGCTGCGCGAGGGATTCATGGCGGGGGCCTCGGCGAAGAAGGTCTGGAAGTCGGTCTCCTTCTCGAGCTGGGACTCGAGCTGTTCCTGGGGGTAACCGGTCAGCCAGCGGATGATCTCGTCGACCTCGGCCCGGGTGCGGCCCTTTCGCTCGGCCTTGGCCACGTAGAGGGGATGGACGCTGGCGAAGGGGGTGGTGTAGAGGCGATGGGCCATGGAAGGCGGGGAACGCGGAAATCAGAGATCGACGGAACGGGTCGGGGCGATGGTGAGGGCGCCGCAGTCCGTGCAGTAGAGTCCCTCCGCGCTGCGGGAGGGCGTCATGTAGGTGTGCCAGGGGCCGCTTTCCTGCCGGATCTGGAGCTGGGACGATCCGTAGGAGGTGAGAATGACATTTCCCCAGCTGCGGTTCAGGCCGGCCTCGACTTTTTTCATCGAGCCGCCGCAGATGGGGCACCGGGTTTGGGATGGGTCCATGGGGTTTGGGACAGGTGGATTTTCAATCGGGTTCGCTGCCAAGGGCGGGAGTTGGCGAACGGGCAGGCTTCCGCGCGGTGCCAATGCTCATGAGGAAGGTCCCGATCAACGCAAGCCAGGCGAGCGAGCCTTTGGCCGTTTCGGCCTCGGCCAAAAACTGGTAGGCGAGGTTGCCGACGATGAACAGGGCGAGTCCGGTCCATCGGGTGATCCGCCATGCGATGCCGGATCGCAGAACGAGATGACGGCCAAGGACAGAGCGATCGCCCCAAACCCAATTCAGCCCGCTCCCGATCGCAAAGAAGCCGGCCAAGATGAGTGTTTCTTCGTGCAAAGGCATTCGCTCCGGTTTTAGACAGGAAGCGCTTCACGGGCAAGCTTTCGCACGGCATTTCTCCGCGCGATTTCGATCTCACACCAGTCGCCGCACGTTCCGCCCACCGTCGGCGGTCATGCGGCTGCGGGTGAGGGCGGCGACCTGGTCGAGGTAGTTCTGCCACTGCATGGGCCGCAGGGCGGCGAGGCCTCCGCCGCCACGACCGGCGCTGAGGTCGCAGATTTCCCAGCCGAACTGGGAGTGGCGTCGGCCGTAGTCGGGACGGTAGATCCAGGCGCCGAACTGGTCTTTTCGCCACAGGGCGGCGTCGTTTCCGGCGATGCGGTCGCCGTTTTCCCAAGCGGTCTCGATGAGGGCGCGATCGTGGCCGATGGTGGAGAAATCGGAGGAAAGCACGAGGGCGTCGTCTTCCTCGGCCGGTCCGCTGGCCTCGCCGTCGCCGTGCTTTCCCCGGCCCGGGGCGCTTTCCCGAAAGGCGACGTGATCGTCCGGCTCGAGCGAGTCGAGTGGTTCCGGTTCGCCGGCGTCAAAGGGATAGAAAGGGGGCGCCATGTTGGGTTTCGGGTCGAGCTGAAGGGGTATTCAGGCGAACAGTGGCAAATAATACTCCGAGTCGGGTCGGGGCTCAAAGGATTCGATTGGAAAATTTTTGCGACATCACGGCATGGACGTGGCTAGTGTCCTGATAACAAAGTTTGTGCCTCAACCGCCCACAGAAGATTCCGCGGACGCGCCGCCGGAACGCGAGCCACGCTCGACGCCGCCCATGGCGCACCGGCTGCGGCAGTTTCAGCGTCGCCATGGGCGTTACCTGAGAGAGGGCGACCTGTCGGAACTGGCGCAGGATTCGAAGGCGCCGCTGTCAGCGTGGCGGTCGGTGGCGGGATTTTTTGAGGAATTCCGCGAGCCCACCCTGCCGGCCACGGGCGATCGCTCCTGCGGCGACCTGGCCTGCATGCTGGCCTTGGGCAAGGAGGCTCCGAATCCGGCAGATGGCGGCGAGGTGTTGGCCTGCCTGGGGCGCTGTCATCACGCGCCAGTCCGGGTGGATCGGCACGGGGAGCTGCACTTTCGCGACACTCCCAACACGGTGATCGGTCGCTGTCTCGCGCCGGAGTCGCGGCTGACGCGGCCTTCGTGGGAAAAGGAGACGGACGCCTGTGTGGCCATCCTCGGCCGGGAGAAGAATCGCGCCGCGGCCATTCGCAAGCGGCTGAAAGCGGTCGCGGGCCTGGATCGACATCGGAAAAAGCGCGGGCGTACCCTGACAGAGCGGTGGTTCGAAGTGGCGGACGCCAAGGCCGAGCAACGGTTCCTGGTCTGTCACGCCGACGCCGGGAATCCGGGTGCGACGGGTTCGGCATGGCTGCTTCAATATCGGGCGCACGCGGTCATCGACGGCATGGTGCTGGCGTCGTGGCTGACCGGCGCCAAGGAGGGAGTGATCTGCGTGCATCACGATCTGCCGGAAGTCTTTACCGCGGTGGAGGAGGCCCTGAGCGATGCGATCGCGGCGGGAAAACTGCGCGAGGGACAGTTCGAGATCTCGGTGATCGCGACCTTCGGCAGTCACGTCGGCGGCGAGGAAACCGCGCTGCTGAATGCGATCGAAGGCAAACGCGGCGAGGTGCGGATCCGGCCGCCCGAACCGGAAACGTCGGGCGTTTTCGGTCTCCCGACCGTGATCGAGACGGCGGAGACCTTTGCCCTGCTGCCCGGCTGGCTGGCGAGCGAGGAAGACATGGGCCATCGCCTCGTCACCCTGACGCCGCCCTTTTCCCGACCCGGCGTGGTCGAGATCGACGCCTCGGTGTCGCTGCGGGGCGTGTCGCGAGAGGGAACGTCGTTCCTGAAAACGAAGAACTACCCGCGTGCTCTGCTGCTGGGCGGGCCATTCGGGAGCGTGGTGTTTTCGGAGGACTGGGACTTGCGGCTGGACGCGGAAATTCTCGCCGAGCGCGACTTTTCGCCCGGTCACTGGGGACTCGCTCCGCTGCCGATGGAGGCCGACCTGAGTGTGCTGGTGCGCGGCTGGCTGGAATTCGCGGCTCGCGAGAACTGCGGCAAGTGCGCCCCCTGTCGACTCGGTCCTCTCGCCGCGCTGGAGATGCTCGACTCCCACGACCTGCGCGGTCGCCACCGCTTTCGCGAGATTCTCGAAACCATCGCCGAGACCAGCCTGTGCGGCTTCGGTCGCGACTTTCCCCGTCCCCTGCGTCAACTGATCGAAAAGGTGGGCATCGACTGGATCTACGACGGCCCGCCCGCAGATTGATGAGCCGCATTTCCCACAAAAGCTCAGCCTCTGGCGAGGCGAAGATCAATGGTCGGAAGGTGGAAATCCGCCCGGGCGAAATGATTCTCGGCGCGGCCCGGCGACTGGGCATCGAGATCCCGACGCTTTGTCACGCCGAGTCGCTGGCACCCGAGGGCGGTTGCCGCCTGTGCGTCGTTCACAGCGAGCATCACGACACGCCGATTGCTTCGTGCCACACGCCGTTGACGGCGGGGATGGACCTGCAGACGCATCACGTGCGGGTCGAAAAACTGCGCCGCTCGCTCCTGCAGATGCACCTGGAAAGCGCGAATCGCACTGGCTTCGATCCGAACGCGCTCTGGCGGGGGCCGTTTTTCAACCTGCTGAACACCTACCGCGTTCATGACGTCATCTCCCGCCCGAAAAAGAAGTCGTCGCGCAAGAGCCGAAAGCCTGAGGCGAAAAAGCATCATCCGATGGTGCAGTTCGACTCCACCGCCTGCATCGGCTGCCGACTGTGTGTCAAAACCTGTGATCACATCGCCGAGCGCCACGTGTTCCAGATCGAAGGCCGTGCCTCGAAGACGCGCGTCCGCCCGCTTGGTGGCGAAGATCTGCGCGACAGTCCCTGCACCGCCTGCGGCGCCTGCGTGGATCGCTGTCCGACCGGCGCGGTGATCGATGTCGATCGGCGATTCGGCTGGCCGCGCGACGCCGAAGTCTCGGAGGTCGAGAGCGTCTGCGGCTACTGTTCCGTCGGTTGTCGGACGCGGGTGGTGACCATCGACGGCCTCGTGCGCAAGGTCGGCGCGCCGCTGACCGGGACGGCGACGAATCCTGACGGGCTTCTCTGCCAGAAAGGGCGATTCGGACACACCCACAACCTGACCTGGGAACGCCTCGACGCGCCAATGAAACGGCTCGGCGCGGGATTTCGAAACGTGAAATGGGACGAGGCGCTCGAGTTTTTCGCGAAACGCCTGACGGAGATCGTCGACCAACACGGTCCCGAGTCCTTCGCTGCGCTGGCCTCGACCCGCGCGACGGCGGAGTCGAATTACCTCCTGCAGAAATTTTGTCGCAGTGTCATCGGCAGCCCGCACATCGATTCATCGGCGCGACTCTGTCACACCGCGAGTTTCGAAGCGATGGATGAATCACTCGGTGTTTCTGCGGCGACCGCTTCGTTTGCTGACATCGACCGGGCAACCTGTCTCGTCGTCGCCGGTGCCGATCCCGATACCTCCCATCCTGTGTTGGCGACGCGTATCCGCAAGGCCGCCGCCGCTGGCGCGCGCCTCATCGTCATCGACGCCCGGCGCACCGAGTTGGCGGAAATCGCAGACGTCTTTCTCCGCACCGAACCCGGCCAGGATCTCGCGTGGCTGAACCAGATCGCAAAGGCGTTGCTCAAGGCGCTGCCGGAATCGGCGACGACAGAAATCGATGGCGCGGAAATCTTTCGCGACGCGCTGAAACGAATTCCCGAACGCATCAAGGGCGGCATATCCGGTACCGCCGAGCTGCTGCCCGAGCATCGAGGGCAGACCCTGTTTCTCTGGGGCACCGGATTGAGTCACCAGGGAAAAACGCCGATCCAATCGCTCATCAACCTTGCGATCCTCACGAGAAACGCGTCCGGCCTGTTACCCCTCGGCGGACAGAACAATCTGCAGGGCTGTCTCGATGTCGGCGCGGCCCCGGAGTGGTTGCCGGGACGGCGGCACATCAATGATCCACAAACGTTGACGCGCCTCGAATCTCTCTGGGGCAAACCGCTCCCGACCGCTCGCGGCATGACCGCACCCGAGATCATCGAAGCGGCGGAAAGCGGAAAACTGAAGGCGCTCTGGATCATGGGACACGAGGCGATCCACGCCCATCCCGACACCGAAAAAACGCTCGCCGCGCTCCAGAACCTCGACCTGCTCGTGGTGCAGGATCTTTTTTATACCGACACCTCGAAGCACGCCGATCTGCTGTTCCCGGCGGCGAGTTGCTTCGAGCAGAGCGGGGTGCAGATCAATGCCGAGCGTCGCATGCAGTTGCTGCAGCCCGCTGTCGATCCGCCCGGGCTGGCGCGCTCGGATTGGGCCATCATTGGCACCGTGGCTCGCAAGCTCGGGGCTTCGTGGCCGCCCTACGATGCCGCCGATCTGTGGCGGGAAATCTCACGCGTCGCACCTGAGATTTTCGGCGGCGTCAGTCATCGGCGCCTCGAGGAGACCCCCGAGGGAATCCAGTGGCCCTGCCCGACCACCGATCACGACGGCACCGAACGCCTCCCCGCGCCGAGAATCCGATTGGTCCCGACTCTGCCCCAACCGGAAGACCCAGCGGACGAGGAGTTTCCGCTGATCCTGATCACCGGCCGACGACTGGAACACTTCAACGCAGGCTCCGAGAGTCGCCGGAACTTCGGTCGTCGACTCGTTGACGGCGACTTCCTGGCGATATCAAAAGAAGACGCGGCCAAACTCGGTATCGAGGTAGGCAACAGGGTCAGGTTGGAGAGTCAACAGGGTTCAATCGAGGTCACCTGCGAGCTTTCTGACCGCCTGAAACCGGGCCTCGTCTGCCTGAGTCACCATTTTCCCCAGACCCGCGCCAATCGCCTGACCGGGACACGGCTCGATTCCGTGGCCGTGCGGCTGCGGAAGGTTGACGGAAAGCCGGAGAGTTGATCGACTTGCGGAATCCGCCTCCGGGGCGTATGCGATGACACCCCTTTGATTTCGAACTCCGACCGAACTTTCCATGGACGCCACCGATCAACCGCCGCTCGTCGGCATCATCATGGGCAGCACCTCCGACTGGCCGACCCTCGGCAAGGCCGCCGCCACGCTCCGGGATTTCGGCGTGCCCTTCGAGTCGCGTGTCGTCAGTGCCCACCGGACGCCACAACTGCTTTACGATTACGCCAGTAGCGCCGCCGAACGCGGTCTGAAATGCATCATCGCGGGAGCTGGCGGAGCCGCTCACCTTCCCGGTATGGCGTCCGCGATCACCACCGTGCCCGTCCTCGCCGTGCCTGTGAAAAGCCGGACCCTGAACGGCGTCGATTCCCTCCTTTCCATCGTCCAGATGCCCGCCGGCATTCCCACCGCCACCTTCGCTATTGGCGACGCCGGCGCCGTCAATGCAGGGCTCTTCGCTGTCGCCATGCTGGCGGGAAATGACCCTGATCTGGCTAAGAAACTGAAGGACTATCGCGATTCACTTCGCGCCAAGATCGAAGCCAGCGAACTGCCGCCATTGGAAGATTGAGAAGGTCTCGGCTAACTGAGGAAATAATCATAGCCGCGGCACGACTATCGCCGGTTTTAGCGTAAGTCGCTCATCTTCAGTGCGAAGAAATTCGTGAAAATTCCTCTAATTCGAGCCAATTCGTGTTGAAAGTCAAATGTTCGACATTCGGAAGTGGATTCGCTGGGATCAGGAAACACGAATTTTCACGAATGAAAAGAATCTGCACGAATTTGGCATACCCGGGTTCGATCCTCGCTCTACATCACGCACCGTTTCCATTCCAATTTGGAAGGCTTGAAGTTGATCACCAATCCAAGTTTCAAACCTGAGATCCTCAGGTAATTCAGCGTCTGGGCGGTTTCGTTTTCACCAAGTGAATCGACGGCTTTGATTTCGATCAATATTTCCCGGTTGATGGTGAGATCCGGGATGCAATCGCCAACGATGTGGCTACGAAAGTAAATGGGATAGGAACGTTGCGGTTCGACGGCGAAGCCTTCTTCTCGCAAGGCAATGATCAGCGCGTTCTCATACGGCTTTTCCCGGAGGCCTGATCCCAACTCACGATGCACGGCCATCGCGCATCCGATGATTTCGTAAGTTCCGTCTTGGAAATCGCTCATCGGAAATAGGGGAACACGAATTTTCTCGAATGAAAAGAATGGCCACGAATTTCTTGCCCACTCGCGTGGCGGGAAAAATTTGTGACATTTTGTGCCCATTCGCGGCCATTCGTGTTGAGATCCAAGGCGATCTCGCGACCTTGGCCTCTGTCCATGAATTCAGAACCCCATTCTTCCATCCTTTCGCCAAATTCGACCATCGGTGTGCTCGGTGGCGGCCAGCTTGGGCGAATGCTGGCGCTGGAAGCGCGGCGGATGGGATATCGCATTCTGACTTGGACGGGCGTCGACGGAGAAATTGGACCCGCGGCGATGGCGGACGAAGCGATCGCGAAGTCGTTCGATGACGAAGCGGCCTTCGTGGCCTTTGTAGAATCAGTTGCCGCGGCGACGGTGGAATTCGAGAACATCCCGCGAATCCTGCTCGAACAGGTCGCCGACCGCATGCCACTGATGCCTTCAGCGGAAGCTGTAGCAATCTGTCAGCATCGCGAACGAGAAAAGCTGTTCCTGGAGAAGAAAGGCTTTCCGTGTGCCGACTTTCGCATCGTCGATGATGCCGCTTCCCTGCGCGAAGGGCTCGACGAGATTGGATCCGACACGATCCTCAAGACGGCGGAGTTCGGCTACGACGGCAAGGGCCAACGCGTCACTCGGCCGAACGAAGATGCCGAAACGGTTTGGGCGGAATTCGACACCCCGCGCGCGGTGTTGGAGGAAAAGATCGCGCTCGCTTCCGAATTGTCCGTTCTCGTCGTCCGCGACGGTGCCGGCAACTGTCGCAGCTATGATCCGGCGGAAAACTTTCACCGAAACCACATCCTGGACCTCTCCATCGTTCCCGCCCGCCAACCCGAGGCGCTCCTCGCTGAAGCCCGGGAAGTGGCGATCGGCGTTGCCGAGGCGCTCGAATACACCGGCGTGATGGCCGTCGAGTTTTTTGTCGATACCAGCGGGCGCCTGCTAGTCAACGAGATCGCCCCGCGCCCCCACAACAGCGGCCACCACACTCTCGATGCCTGCGAGTGCTCACAATTCGAGCAACAGCTTCGCGTTGTCGCCGGATTGCCGATCGGAGGCACTGGCCTGTTGCGTCCCGTGGTGATGTGGAATCTCCTTGGCGATCTTTGGCCGGCGCCCACCCAATTCCCCGACTGGTCTCCGATCCTCGAAACGCCCGGCGCTCGACTTCATCTCTACGGCAAAGCCGAAGCGCGCCCAGGCCGCAAGATGGGCCACGCCACCTTCCTCGCCGAAACCGTGGAAGAAGTGCTCGCCCAAGTCGCCAAAGCGCGCGTCGCGTTCGGTCTGCCGACGCCGGAGTGACCTCAGGAAAGAGAAGGATTGGCGCCTTCCATGCTTGGCTGGAGCTTGGGAACTGGGAGAAGTGTCCCATCGGGACGATTCATTAATAGCCCGGTCCTTCAGGGCCGGAAAATGGAGTCCACCATGTCCGGCGTCCCATCGGCACGCTCGCCTTGACGAATGGCGTCTCCAGCGTCCAGCCTTTCCGCATGGCGAACACCTACACGTCGCTCGATTATCACATCGTTTTCAGCACGCAAAGTCGCCAGGCGCTGATCCATACAGGCATGGAAGAGCGCCTCTGGGCTTTCATGGCCGGGATCGCAAAAAACAACGGCATTTCCCCGAAACGGATCGGCGGGGTGGAGGATCACGTTCACCTGCTGGTGGCGATTCCTCCGACTCTCACGGTGTCCAAGGCGGTGCAACTCATCAAGGGAGGCTCGTCCGCGTGGGTCAATGATCAGGGAATCGTGGAGGCGTCCAGCCGCTTTCGCTGGCAGGAGGGCTACGGGGCCTTCACCGTGAGCCCGTCGAAAGTGGCGGAGGTGTCGGCCTACATCGCGAATCAGCGCGAGCATCATCGGCGCCGGAGTTTTCAGGAGGAGTATCGAGAGTTTCTGGACCGGCACGGAATCGATTACGATGAGCGATACCTGTGGGGATGAAGCGTCCCGATGGGACGCCACTGAATATGGGTGTCTCATTTCCCGGCCCTGAAGGACCGGGCTATCAATGAAATGCCCCGATGGGGCAACCGGATGCGGACGGTTCGGTGGTGTTTCACGCCGAACCCGGTGTTCCGGCGTTCCGGCGTTCCGGCGTTCCGGCGTTCCGGCGTTCCGGCGTTCCGGCGTTCCGGCGTT
>JAGRPB010000055.1 GCA_020439945.1 Verrucomicrobiia bacterium | reverse complement strand
GTTGGCCTGCGGCCTGTGCCTCCTCGCCTCAATCACGGGCGCTGGAGAGTTTCGCACTTTCACCAACACGGCCGGAAAAACCCTCGAGGCCGAGCTGGTCAAAAAGGAAGCGAACAAAGCGACGATCCGGCTCGAGAACGGCCAGGAATTTACCGTACCGATCGATTCCCTCTCTGCGGAGGACCAGACCTACATCGCCCAATGGAATCCGGCTCTGGCAGACGCGACTCCGTTGAAGGAGGAAAAGGGCGTTTCGGCGGAAACGTTCGACGAAGCCATCGGTCAGCCACTGTTCGACAAGATCACGCTCTGGGACAGTGATCCGAAAACCGTCGCGGAGAGACTGGCCTGGCCGCGCGAATCGGAGACTTCTTACGCCGAGAGCTATCGCGCCTATCCGAAAACGGACTATCGCTTTCTCGGTGCCCGACCGTATTCGACCGCCCTCTATGGCGAGGACGGCAAGGTGACCGGCCTGTCCCTGGTTTTTGCGAACAAGGGCGACTCCTTCGGCGCGCAGGGTTCGGGCGAGGAACATTTCATCGAGGGAAAACCGGTTCCGGGCGGGCTGGCGGGATTCCGAATGATGATGGATCACGACGCGGAAGTGATCACGAAGGCCCTGACGGATCTGCTCGGAGAGGGAGAATCGCAGCGCTTCGGCGACGGCGAGACCCGGACCAAAGTGATGCGGTGGGATTGGAACGGTCACGCGTTCCTTCTCTCCCACGTGGAGGAGGAATACGTGGGCCTCACCATCCAGACCACGGAATTCGCGGACAAACGGGGACGCATCGCCCGGATGCCCGAAACGGTCATTCGGGAGCGGGCCAAAAGCGGCATCGAACAGCGCGCCAATGGCGACGTGGTCCTGACCAACCTGCCCATGGTGGATCAGGGACCGAAGGGCTACTGCGTGCCCGCCACGGTGGAGCGCTGCATGCGCTACCTCGGAATCCCCGCCGACATGTATCTGCTCGCAATGGTCGGTGACACCCAGATCGGAGGCGGCACCTCACCCAGCCTGTTGCTGGAAAACATCGGGCGCGATCTGAAACGGAAGGGCAAGAAATTCGAGAGCTGGCACGACGACTTGTCGCTGCGAACCATCAAGCGCTACATCGACGATGGCATCCCCGTGATGTGGGGACTCTACAGCACCAAGGAGTTCAACGACATCGCCAACCAGCGCAGCGAGGAACGCCGCGAGATTCTGGAAAAGGAAGGAGACTTTTCGGCTTATGCGGTAAAGGTGAAGACGGAATCGGAAAGCAACTCCCTGCCTCCCGATTCCACCCGGGCTCACATCGTCATCATTATCGGTTACAATGAGGAAACCAACGAGTTCGCCTTTTCCGACAGCTGGGGCGAGCGATTCACTGAGCGCTGGATCTCCGTGCCGGAGGCGACGCAGGTATCTCAGGATTTCTTTTACGTGATCGAACTGTGATCCGGTCTCGAGCGGACACCGTAGGTGTCATCTCTCCCGGATCTTTTCTTATGGCTTTGTATTCACTTTCGCCCAGTCAGTTCGGCCGAGAGGCCGTTTCGTGGATATTCTTTCAATTCGTGGCCATTCGTGTTCCGCCAAATTTTTTGGACACGAATTTTCGCGAATGGGAAGAATGGACACAAATTTGCCCGACGCTCGGCAATCAAATCCCGTGACGAAGCGCTTCCGCCGTCACAGAAGTCGAAGGACCTCCAAGGTTTCCAAAGCGATCGCCCGTGCTGACACGCTCTCATACATGCGGAAGCAAAGGGTGATCTGGGAGGGCCCTTCCCTAGGCTTCCCTCGGGACGGGCTTTTCGCAAGCTCGCTCGGAATGAACAAGGTGAGAGAGTGCGAACTTTGCGAACATGACGCGAATCAGGAAAGAGTTTCACCGGATCAATCTTCACCGGTCGTTTGCCAGTGAGTCGACCACAGCCCGCAGGCCTTTCACGACATCCGTGTATCGGGGAAAATCGATCTGGTCGGGGGTATCGGTCGGTTCGTGATAATGCGGATAGCGGAACGGCGCGGTGTCGGTGACCATGAAGGCGGGATACCCTTCCCTCCAGAATGACCAGTGATCCGACCAACCGACTCCGTTGATGGATTCCGGCAGGGCGGCAGCCAGTGACGGGACGTCCACGCCGGCTCCGTCATAGGCGTTCTTCGCATGATCGATGAGCGATTGCGATTCGGTATTGCCGACGAAAGCAATGAAGTTTCCCACATCGGGAAAGGCGCCGGGCGGCAGGCCCTCCGGGAGTTTCTGGCTACCGGGTTCGTCGCTGTAGCAACCGATTGTTTCCAGGCTGATCATCGCGGCCACCTTCGCACCCTGCCGACCCAACTGCTTCGCGTAAACCACGCTGCCCATGGAATCGGTCTGGAAATAGGGCGGCTCTTCATTAACGAAGGCGACGAATTGGATCGTGCGCGCGGGCTGAGTACCGGTGAAGGCGTTGGCCAGGGCCAGAAGCGCGGCCACGCCGGTTCCGTTGTCGTTGGCTCCGGGACATCCCGGCACGGTGTCGTAGTGGGCGCCCACGACGACGATCTCGTTGGCGTATTCGGTGCCCGGCAATTGGGCGACGACGTTCCAGACTTCCTGCCCATCGACCTCGTATTTCTGCCGATCAACCGTGTAGCCCATGTTGGACGGGCCGAGCGAGGATTCGATCCAGTAAGCGGCGGCGCGAAGCTTCTTGTCGTTGGCCAGATTCCGCTCGCCGATGTCGTTGGCGAGGACGCTGACGTATTTCTCCAGATCCTCCTGAGAGACGGGTTTTCTCATGATACCGGCGGCCTCGGCCTGCTTCTGTTCCACCTTGATCTCTTCGGCATCCTTCGTGTCCACGAAGTGGGTGACGAAGACAGTCGCCACGCCCATCAACAGCAAGCCGATCGGCAAGCCGACCAAACAAATGCGAATAATTTTTCCCTGGTCCATCGAGAATCGAAACTGGCGGCCATTCTACCGCGCCCGGTAGTTACGCTCAAATGTCTATCCCGAGAACCTTTTCGATCGCCTTCGCGGCGTTTTCGTGAGCCCCCCCTTCGCCCAGCGTTTCGATCACCTTGGCCAATTCGGCTTGGAGCGATTCGCGGGCGTTTTCGTCGGAAAGCAGGCGATCCAGTTCGACCGCGATTTTTTCCCCAGTGGCATCGCCCTGAAGCAGCTCACGCACGACCTCCCGATTGGCGATGACGTTGACGATGCCGAGAAAATCAATATCGACCACGGCACGGCCGACCACGTAGGTCAGCCAAGCGACCTTATAAACGAGGCAATAGGGCAGCCCAAAGTAGGCCGCCTCCAGGGTCGCGGTTCCCGAGGCCACCACGCCGACCGCGGCGCGCTGCATCACGTCGTGAACATTGCCCACCCCGATTTCGATACAGGAAGGATGAAGCCGGACTTCGTTGGCGATCGCGTGCATCCGCTCCGCGAGCCGCTCGGAAACCGCCGACGCGGCGAAGCGAAGCTCGGGATGGCGCTGTTTCATCCTCACCGCCGCGTCCGCCATGACCGGGAACAGGGCCTCCACCTCGCGCTCACGACTGCCGGGCAGCAGCGCGACCAGATCGGCCTCGCGGGTGAGGTCTTCGCGCCGCTGTTTTGCCAGCGAATCCACCAGTGGATGCCCGGAGAAAACCGTTTCGAGGCCGGAGTTTTCGTAGAGTGGTTTCTCAAACGGGAAGATGCAGATCATCAGATCCAGCAACTCCGCCATCGTCTTGATGCGTCCTTTTTTCCAGGCCCAGACTTGGGGAGAGATGTAGTAAATCAGCTTGGTGGTGATTCCCAGTTCCCGGATGCGCTTGGCCAGCCGAAGATTGAAACCAGGGTAGTCGATCAGGATGATCGCATCCGGTTTCGTTTCGCGAATGCGGTTCACGGTCTCCTCCATCTTGGCGCGAAAGTAGCCGTATTTTTTCAGCACCTCCCAAAGACCGAGGACAGCAGCTTCATCGAGCCAATCCTCCACCTCGCCCGACAGCTTCGCCATCTGTGGACCGCCGAGTCCGCCGAGATCGAATTCCGCCTCGGGCAATGCCCGCATGAGAGCCGCGCCATGGGTATCCCCACTGACTTCGCCAGCCACCAGGAAGAGACGACGTTTTTTACTCATGAACGGTGAATGAAAGACGGAACCGCTAATGGACGCGAATGAATGCGAATGGATCCGGGATGTTTGCTGACTTAACAGGGTTAGGGGAACCTTTCAACCCTGTCCGGTCGCGACTGGGCGGCTTCGTGGAGGAAGGGATGAAAAATGGGAACCACAGATGGACGCAGATGAACACAGATATATTACTGACTTAATGGGGTTAGGCAAAGCTTCTCACTCTGTCTGGTCGGCATCCCGAAATTCAAAAAAATCTGCGTCTATCTGCGTCCATCTGCGGTTCAAAATTCGCATTCATTCGCGTCCATTCGCGGTCCGAAAATTGATCCGTCATGGGCGCGCGTTCGCGGTCTCGATCAGGCGTGTGATTTCGAGGGCCACGTCGAGGGCGGCGGCGCCGTGCTCGCCGGAGACTTTGGGCGCGGCGCCTTTGGCGGCACAATCGATGAAGTCGGCCAGTTCGCGCTTGAGCGGTTCGTCCTTTTCCACTTCGACGGATTCCCGGGCGATCTCCATGCCGTCTTTCCGGTAAATCCAGCCGCTCTGGTCCTGGTAGTCGAGGGACAGGTAGGCATCGGATTGAAACACGCGGATCTTCCGCATTTTCTCGGGGGAAATCCGGCTGGCGGTGACATTCGCGACGGCGCCATTCTCGAAGCGGAGCCGGGCATTGGCGATATCCTCGCGATGGGTCAGCACCGGGATGCCGACGGCGTCGATGTGGGCGATGGGCGAATCAACGAGGTGCAGGATAATCTCCAGATCATGAATCATGAGGTCGAGCACGACGCCGATGTCCACGCTGCGGTTGGGAAAGGGCGAGAGACGGTGCACTTCGAGGAACTTGGGCTGATCGAGCCGCGCCTCAAGCTGGGCCATGACGGGATTGAATCGCTCGATGTGTCCTACCTGGAGCACGCAGCCTTTTTCCGCCGCCAGATCGATCAACGCCTTGGCATCGTCGAGCGAGTCGGCGATGGGTTTTTCAACGAGGACGTGCTTTCCGGCTTCCAGCAGGGCGGTGCCGATCTCGCGATGCGTCACCGTCGGTGTCGAGACCGAGGCGGCATCCACCATGGCGAGAAATTCATCGATGGTCCCGGTGACGGTGCCGCCGAACTCATCGGCGATGGCCCGGGCCCGTTCCGTGTCGGCATCGAAAATTGCCGCCAATTCCGCATTCTCCAGCTCGGAGTAGATCCGCGCGTGGTTTCGCCCGATCGCTCCCACGCCGCATACGCCGGCCCTGACTTTTCCGCTGTCACTCATGGTCGTCAGCTATCCCTGCAACGAGGGCGGCGTCAACCGGGAGGTTTTTGGGGATCAGGCTCTCAGTTGATAGGGATCGGTGGGTGCCATTTCCAATCCGGATATTCGATCGAACTCTTTTCGGTTCAGCGTCGCAACGCGATGACCCAAGGCCAAGCTGATGGCACCAATCATCAAATCGTGCGGACCAATCGGCGTTCCCTGACGCTCCAGTTCCGCCCACAATCGGGCGTGGACCCTGGCCGCCGAAAGGTCGAAAGGCAGAATCGCGATATCGGCGAGCAGATCTTCCACGAAATCCGATCTACGAAGTCGTCTGGCACCCTCCGCCCGCTCCACGCCATGCAGGAGTTCCGAGGCGGTAATCGTGGTCAGATAAATCGGATCTGCCGCCTCCTCCTTCTCAAGAAACGCTCCGAGATCGAAGCGGCCGCGCTCAGCTCCGACCAACACCGAAGTATCCAGCACTAATCCCATGCTGAGGCTGGCATATCGAGTTTTTCGCGGGCATCTTCCACCTCATCGGCAAAGGCGTCTGCTTCGGCGGGATCCAAGTGGCGGATGCTTCGCCACTTGGCAGCGAAGTCCAACCCGAGCATGCTGCTCCCTCCAAGTGGAACGAGTTTTGCAACGGGTTCGCCCGATCGAATCAGCACGGTCGATTCGCCCTTGTAATAGGTGCGATTCACGAGATCGGCAAAATGTCTGGCCGCCTCGGTCACCGTCATTTTTCTGTCTTCCATGTCATTATCATACAATCAGATTATCAGATTTTCAAGGGAATCTTGGCCGCCTAGTCTTGCCACCCCTCCGGGGTTCTCTCAATCGGGGCGATACCTGTCCCGGCGTTTCTCCCGCATCCGCGGGATTCACGCCGGGCTACTTTCTTGCCGTGCCTCCGGGTCTTTTTCGGTGTTGCTCGTAGGGTCGGCTGTCTCCCTTAGAGTACATTCAGTTGATCTGTGGCTGTCCCGCAGTCACTGGACGGCTACGGATTGGCAGAAAACGATCCAAGAGGTTGGACCCGCGACCCTACTGTCCCATCGGGACAAATGATTGATAGCCCGGTCCTTCAGGGCCGGGTGGTGAGCCCCCCACCGTTCCTCGTCCCGTCGGGACGATTGATGGCGTGGTTGGCCCGAATTCGCGGCCATTCGAGCACGGACGCGGATGGCCATGAAGCGTCCCGATGGGACGCCAGGCTGTTTGGTCCACGGTATTCCCGGCCCTGAAGGACCGGGCTATCAATGCAGCGTCCCGACGGGACGCGGCGATTCGGAAATAGGAGCGTCTAGCGCCAAGATTTCGTCGTCTCCCACACACGGGACGGCGACGGTTCATCTGAAAATGACCTAAAGGCAATTGCCTATCGCTGGGAGTTCCGCTGGCATTCGTGGCTGCTGGCTATCCCGGCATCGGGCGCGGCGTCAACCTTGAGCTTTCGACGGCGGCGGAGCCACCACGTTCCTTCCATGAATAGGAAAAGCAGCACCACGGGAAGAAAGCTCGGCCAACAGAAGACAATGCCGGAGGCTCCGGCTTTGCTGACAACCTTCCGGATTCCCAACTGCACCAGCGGATCAATGAAATCCTCCATCTCAGGGCGCATCGGAGTCGTTGAATGATGCACTCCTCCGCTACTCACCGTACCGAAGCCGACGATCATTGCCCCCTTCCCTTTCCATGACACAAATTCGATTGTGTTCCCCATCCCTATCGGACCAACGATCGTGTCTCCCGTTCGATAACTCCTCCAAGTCAATCCGGCGAAACTCAGGACGAGCAGAGCCCAGAACAGGATTCGCAACCTGACGCTCATCGGTCACTCCTCTTTCGCAAAAATCGACACGCTTTTCTCACCGCACAAGCGGACGACTTCGTCTTTTCCTAAGAGGAGAGTCATTCCGGCTTCGACGATGATGGCGTTGACGCCGGCTTCGGCGGCGGTCTCGATGGTGCTCGGGCCGACGACGGGGACGTCGAAGCGGAGATCCTGGTTGGGCTTGGAAACTTTCACCATCATGGCCTCGCCTTTGCCGAGTGCACCACCACGTTTGAGGGCTTCGTTGGTGCCTTCGAAGGCTTCGACGGCGAGCACGGTGCCTTTTTTGACGACCACGGTCTGACCGATGTCGAGGCGGCTGACTTCCTTGGCAATGCGAAAGCCGAAGGCGGCATCGTCGCGCTGGCGGTCGGACAGCTCGGGACCGCACACGTGTCCGACCTGGGGCAGCAGGTCGTCGAGATAGGTGGTCGCGGGCAGCAGGTGGATGCCGTCTTTTTCCAGCTCGGCGGCGATGGCGCCGAAAAGAGATTCGGCGTTCCGCTCTTTCACCTTGCTGAGCATCTTCAGCGTCCGCAGGTCGGGACGGAGATCGAACAGGTTCTTCGGCGCGATCTGACCGACCATGACGGCCTCGGTGATGCCCTCGCGCTTGAAGAATTTGATCATCTTGCCGAGCTGACCGACGCGCATCCATTCGATGGCATCGACGAGGTCGGCCAGATGCGGCTCGGTCTCGTCGATGAAGGCGGCGGCGGCGAGTTTCCCCACGCCAGCGGAACGGGCGGCCCGGGCCATGGTCTCGGGATAGATCCCATTGCCGGCAATGAGGCCGAGGGACTTCGAAGAATCAGTCACGAATCTGGGAAGAAAAAAGGACGGCGGACCTCCGTGTCCGCCCAAGCTTCAACATCAGTCGGCCAGGCCCAATCATTTACCCGCCTCCGGGGAGCCCACTTCCGTCAGCGGATCATCGGTAAAGAAATCGACAAAGTCCTGGGCTTCCTGGGCCAGCGGGTGGTCTTTTTGGCGGGCGATCTCCTTGGCGACCGGCACGGAGATTTCCTCGGGTCGATTGTGGATGTCCGAGAAAATGATCTCCTGCATCTCCTCGGGGATGTCGGTCCGCGCCGCCAGCGCCATCATGTCTTCCAGGTATTCCTCGTCGCCAATCAGGTTCAGGGCGTGCTGAATGGCATCGATGCGCACTTCTTCGGGCGCGCTGTTGTTGGCGGCGATGGCGGCGAGTTTCTGACCAGCTTCGCGATTCTCGATGGTGGTGTCAGTGAGGAGATCGGCGATCTGGTTGTCCCAGATTTCCCGATCCTGCTCGGAAACTTCGGGCTGCGCCATCTCGGGCTTGGGCGCATTGGTGACGGTGTCGGTCGGCGCCTGATCCTTCACCGGCAGCGTCGGATCGCTGCTCATGGTGGTGACGGATTGGGCCGCTCCGGCGGCCGCGGTGGCGGGTTCGTCCTGCGGTCCCAATTTCTTCAACGCAAAGATGCCGCCAATGGTCACGAGGAGCAGCGCGCCGATGAGAGTGAAAAGGAATTTTGGGTTCATGGGAAAGGAAAATGGTTTCTCAGAAAGGAAGGCAACATCGACGAGTGACTTCTTCCGGTCAAACGTGGTCCCTATCATTGAGCCATTCGCCGTAGATTCATAGTCCGAATTGCCCGTCTGGTTTCTATTGATTTTCTATTCATCCAACCAATGGCGATCCTGATTTTCTCTTCTTTTCCTCACCATTTTTCTCGGGCGCCCCATGGCTTGGATTGACTTTGATGCGTGCGGGTATCAGGATCGAAAAGAAGGACATCGTTGTTCCATGTTTTCGCTTTTCCAGGCCATCTGCGGATCACGTCAGATTCGCACGCTTTCTCTCGCCCTCGTGGCGCTGGGAAGTTTCGCCTTGCCGAGGGCCTATGGGGGAAATTCGGGAATCATTCCGCTGAAGGTCCGCTTCTGGGCGGACGAGATCGAATTGACCGGTGCCGTGCCGGATCAAAAGACCGCCAATCGTGTGATCATCGCGATCCACCAGGTCTGCCCGGGAACTCCGGTTCGAGACCGATTGATCATCAATCCGCTGAGAACGGTTGTCGGATTGCCGGAAAGCAAGGACTTGGCGGGTCTGCTGCTGGAGATGGCCCTGTCCACCAAAGACGGGAGCCTGATCGTGACCAACTCGTCGGTGGTGGTGTCCGGACTTTCGGACAGCCTGGTCACCCACGCGGCCTTCGAAGCTCGGCTCAGCCAGCTGGCGGCGCGACACCCGTCGAAGGTCTGGGAAAATCGCATCTGCCTGGTGCCTGATGAGGATTTGCGTCCCTCTCGATTGCCCCGGCGCCCCCGCCCTGCCTTGAATCCGGCACCACTCGAGCGGGCTCCCTTCGTCCTCTCTGAGAATGAATACGGACCGATGCCGGAACTGCGCGCCCTGCCGCTGGCGAGCATCAGCTTGGAAGCGGAGAAACTGGTCGAAGCCAAGACAACGGAGGTTTTGATTCCCGATTCGGCGGAGGCTCCACCCGAACCGGATATCGCGCTCGAAGCCGCCGAGCAGATTCGTTTTTCCACCAACAGTTTTCTCGTCGGGTTCGATCAATATGAAAAAGTCGATGCGGCGAAATCACGCATCCGCGACCTGCCGGAATCGGCGGGCAAGGTTGTCATTCGCGCTTACCCGGACACAGCCGGTCGTCACGCCTACAACGACTGGCTCAGCCAGACGAGAGCGAAGGCCATCCTCCGCAAGCTCATCGAAGCCGGACTCGCGCCCGATCGCATTCGGATCGAACTGCTGGACGGCGTTCGGGATTCCGACAAACTGGGAACGGTCGGCATCTACCTCCCGAAAGTGCTGCCTCCCGTTTCGGCGGGAGATCTCCTGGATTCGCCACCTCCCAGCGAGGGACCGCCCGAGGAACCGGTCTCGACCGTGACGGCGGCATCGATTCTTCCCGTCGCCGAAGCGCTGCCGGTCCGGTGAAAATTCTGTAACCGGCGACCACGGAATCGCGTCTTTTCCGCACTAGATGGACGAAGACGTTTCCAGCCCTGCCTCTTCGCACGAAGCACCACCGTCGCCAGCCCGCCGCTTCCCCTGGCGAGGCTGGCTTTGCCTGGTGGGCCTCGTGGCCGGAGGTGTTTTCATCGCGGGATCCCTGTGGCGAGAAAAGGCACGGCCGGAGGTGACAACACCCGTTTCTTCCCCCACGCAGAATGTCGAAATTCGGAAAACCGCTCAGGCGGTGGATCATGCCTTCGCCGAGGCGTGGGCGGCTGCCGGGCTGGAACCGGCCCCACTAGCCGACGATCTCACCATCGCCCGCCGGCTCTCACTGGCACTGACGGGAACGATTCCTTCGCTGGAGGAGATCCGGGCATTGGAATCCCAACCCGGCGAGGAACGCCTCGACTGGTGGCTGACGAGACTGCTCGACGACCCGAGATCATCCGACTACGTGGCCGAGCGGCTGGCTCGCGCCTTTGTCGGCACGGAAAACGGCCCCTTCCTCGTCTATCGACGACGCCGAATGGTACAGTGGCTCAGCGAACAACTGGCCTCGCGGCGGCCCTACGACGAAATCGTCCGCAAAATGATCGCCGCCGAGGGCCTGTGGACAACCAACCCGGCCGCCAATTTCATCACCGTCACCATCGATCAGAATCAGAAAAAAGAGGGACCCGACCAGGTCCAACTCGCCATCCGAACGACGCGAGCCTTTCTCGGTGTGCGAATCGATTGCGTGCAATGCCATGACGACAAATTCGGCGACCGATGGAAACAGGAAGACTTTCATCAGCTGGCCGCCTTCTTCGCCGGCGCCGAGATGAAACTCACCGGTGTCCGAGACAACCGCCATCGAACCCACGAGGTTCGCTTCCGTGGTGACGAAGAGGAAAGCACAGTCCTGCCGGTGGTGCCGTTTTCTCCGGAGCTGATGCCCGAACAGGGTCAGCCGCGCGAGCGTCTCGCCGCCTGGGTGACCCATCCCAAAAACCGCCCCTTCGCCCGCGAAGCGGTGAATCGAACCTGGGCTCTGCTTTTCGGCCGCCCCCTGGTGGGCTCGATCGATGACGTTCCGCTCGATTCCGCCGAGTTGCCACCCGGACTCGAATTGCTGGCCCAGGATTTCATCGATCATGGTTTCGATTTCCAGCGCCTCATTCGAACCGTCGCCACCACGACGCCGTTCCAACTCGCCAGCCAATCGGCCGATCCGGCAAAAGCCGTGACCAGCGCGCACGAGGACGCTTGGGCAGCCTTTCCCCTGACCCGGCTCCGTCCCGAACAGGTCGCCGGGAGCGTGGCGCAGGCGGCGTATCTCGATACGATCGACGAGGATGCCCCCTTCCTGGTGAGGCTCACGAAATTTGGCCAGCAAAACGATTTCGTGAAACGCTACGGCGATCTCGGCGAAAACGAGTTTGCCGATCAGACCGGCACCATTCCCCAACGGTTGCTGCTGATGAACGGAAAAATGGTGCGGGAGCGCACCGACAACAAGCCGGGCATCAACGGGGTCACGCGAGTCAGCCAACTCGCACCCGACGCCAAGACGGCGGTGGAAACCGCCTACCTCTGCGTTTTCACCCGCCGTCCATCCGCACCCGAAGCGGAACATTTCGAAAACCAGCTCGCCGAGGCGAAGGGAACCGATCGCCAGCGAGCGCTCCAGGATCTCTATTGGTCGCTCTTCAACGCGACGGAATTTTCGTGGAATCATTAATTCTCCCCCTTCATGAACCATTCCCACACCTGCCTGGGCGCCTGCGGCAGCGCCGATCACTGGAATCGCCGGACGCTGCTGAAAGCGGCCGGACTCTCCGGGTTGAGTTGGCTGACACCGCTGGCCGATGCCCTCTCCATTCAAAGTGAAAAGAGCGGGAAACGTCCGCGCTCCGTCATTTTGCTGTGGATGAAAGGAGGCGCGAGCCAGCTGGATACCTTCGATCCTCACCCCGGATCATCCATCGCCTATGGTGCCAAGGCCATCGACACCGCCATGCCGGGGATCAAGCTGGGCGAGTCACTTGTCCGGACCGCGGAGCTGCTGCCGGAGATGACGCTGGTTCGTTCCGTCACTGGCGCGGAAGGTGATCACGAGCGGGCCGTTTACCTGGCAAAGACCGGCTATCGGATCAATCCCTCGGTCGTCCACCCATCCATCGGCGCGATCATCTGTCACGAATTGACCGACAACGGTCTCGATATTCCCACTCACATCTCCATCCTTCCCGCCCAGTGGCCGTCCCGGGGAGGGCACCTGGGGGCGAAGTATGACGCCTTTCAAGTCGGCGATCCCACGCAACCGATTCCCGACATCAAATCGAACGTCGGCGATCCCCGGACCGACCGGAGGAAATCCGATCTCGACGTGATCGAAAGCGCTTTCGCCCGCGGACGGGCGACCGACATCGACGCCAAGCAGACGCTTCATCGCGACCAGATGCAACAGGCACGGCGCATGATGAGCAGCGAGCAACTGGCCGCCTTCGATGTAAAGCAGGCCACCGAAGCCGAACGCGCCACCTACGGCGATACTCCGTTCGGACGCGGCTGCCTGGCGGCGATCCGGTTGGTGGAAGCCGGAGCCCGGTGTATCGAGGTCACCCTGGGAGGCTGGGACACGCACGCCAACAATCAGGAACAACAGAATCAGAACGCAGCCATTCTCGACACCGCCTTTTCCGCCCTGATCCGCGACTTGATCCAGCGCGATCTTTTTGACGACACCATTGTGCTGTGCGGCACCGAGTTCGGGCGCACGCCGAAGCTCAACGCCGTTGAGGGTCGCGATCACTGGCCGCACGGGTTCAGCGTGATGTTGGCAGGTGGCGGCATTCGACGTGGCTACGTTCACGGCGCCACCGATCCCACGGGCGAGAAAAAGGAGCCGGATTCCCCGATCAAAGTCGCCGACCTGCACGCCACCATCCAGTCAGCGCTCGGCATCGATCCGGAATATGAGATGATGACCTCCGCCAATCGCCCGCTCGCCTTCAGCGAAGGCCGGGTGATTGAGGAATTTTTGCGGTCGGCGTAGTGTAAAATATTTGCCGTCCTGTGCCTGCGGGACCAGCGCGTGCTCCGGGCACCGGCAGGGATGCCGGTGTCACACTGGGGCTGACGCTCGCTTCGAAACGATCACGCCACCGCAGCAGCCTTTTTCTGATCACCGCAATCCCCGCAATCGCCGCTCGGGATCTTCATGCCGTAGTCGAGATCGCCGGGGATCTCGCAGATCTCCTCGCAGGCGGCCATGAGGTCGTCGAAATCGTTCTCGAAGACGTTGCCGATGAGCAGGTCGGTCAGCTTGGGGCGCAGCTCGGGGTGACGCTTGATGAGCTTGGAGAAATTGAACTCCTCGTCGTAGAAGGCGTAAACGACCTTCCGCATCATCTCCATCCCCCAGCAGACCTTCTTGCCATATTCCTCGAAGCGTTCCGCACGCACGTCACCGGCCGCGAGCGCCTCGTCGATGGTGTCGGCGGCAAATTCGCCTGATTTCAGGGCGAGAAACAGGCCGGAGGAGAACACGGGATCGAGAAATCCGAAGGCGTCCCCGACGAGCACGACGCCGTCGTCGGCGCAGAATTTGGAGCGATAGCTGTATTCGCCGGTCACCCAGTATTCGCCGACCTGCTTCGCCGGGGCGAGGTGCTCGGCGATCCACTTGTTTTCGGGAATCTCGCGCGCCATGATCTCCGCCGGATCGCGGAGACCATCGCGGTAGAGGTATTCCCGCTCGGCGACCACACCGACGCTGACGCGATTGTCGCGCATGGGGATGTACCAGAACCAGCCCTTGTTCGGCAGGTAGGCCACGGTGGTGGAACCGGCGTCGAGCCCGGGATCGCGAACGGCGTCTTCGTAATAAGTCCAGATGGCAACCTTCTTGAGCATGGGGTCGCGATTCCGCCATTTGTTCTTGGAAATCATCAGGGTGTCGCGACCGCTGGCGTCCACCGTCATCGGCGCATACCAGGTATCGACCCTACCCTCTTTAATCTGGGATTTGACCCCCTTGACCGCGCCGCTCTGTTCGTCGCGGACGACATCGAGCACCTTGGTCTCTTCAAGGATGATGGCGCCTTTTTCACGGGCCTTGTCCACCAGCATCTGGTCGAAAACGCTGCGCTCGACCTGCCAGGTAGTGGAGGACGGGTGCTCGTAATGCTGAAAGAAATAGAAGGGCCGTGAGACCTTGCCGTTGGTGGAGACGAACTGGACGGAGTGCTTCTGGGTGAAACCGATCTCGTCCATCTTTTCCGCCAGACCGAGGCGATCGAGGACGTGCCAGCAGTAGGGCATCATCGACTCGCCGATGTGGTAGCGGGGAAATTTCTCCTTTTCCAGTACCAGGACACGTCTCCCCTTTTCCGCCAGCAAAGCGGCGGTGGTGGCGCCGGCGGGCCCGGCACCGATGACGATGACGTCCCAAGGCTTGTCGGTTTCTGTGGGATCCAAGGCTTTCACGATGACGAATGGAGGTGCGATATAAGGAAACTATCAGTCCTTCTAATAAAAAAGGAAACTATCAGTTTATCTTATTTACGCCACCGATCCATCGCTCGGATTCATCACTTCTCGGCAAAATTTCCACGATGTCGGCAATGGCGATGCCATCGTCGTCAACGAGCTGGTTGCACCGACCAAACAGAGTCGTGCCCTCGATCTGGCGCAGGGTGCGAATCATCAACTGGTCCGCCGGAACGGAGAAAAACGCGGCCGGACTCCCGTGGTGGGGCACACCGTGCTCTCCGAGAATGGCGCCGAGGGGGATTCGCCCATCGACGACCGCTTCGCGGGTATCGGAGGGCAGCGAACCGAGATGGATGCCGATGGCCCCGAACTCGACCGGCACGTCGGACGCGGCGGCATGAAGCGTCACCATCCGCATGAGATAGTCGTCGGTGAGGACTTTCTCATGAACTTCGAGATAGAGCTTCGAGTGGTGAAATGCCGCCAGGGTCGGGGTCATGTCGTTCTCATGAACCAACAGCGACCGATAGGGATAGGGCACGGCTTTTCCGGATAGGAACTGGAAATCCGGCAACGGGATCCCCGCCTGCTCGTAGAAAAAGTGCAGCGGCATCAGCCAATGCAACGCCTGGGCGAGATCGGCTGAATTCTGGGTGGCGGCAGCTTCGGCGGCGCGATCAGGTGTAGCGGGCATCGCGGTGGTGAGGCAGGAAGAACTCGTGGAGAAGGCGATCAATCTGAAGGAGTCCCTCCCGATTCAGGGTGATGACGTCACCTTCAACGGTGAGAAAGCCCTCATTCTCGATGTAGGCAAGCTGTTTCGCGTAGCGCTTGATCGGATCGATGCCGTATTTTTCACGAACGCCGGAAATGTCGAGCTGGCCGAGTTTCAGCTGAAGGATGAATTCGCGGATGAAACGCTCTTCCTCGTTGGTCGGGTAGGCGCGGAAAATTGGAAGGCGCCCGGCATCGACTTCCATCATGTAGGGACCGACGTCGGCCTGGTTCTGGTAGTGCACGCCACCGAACTCACCGAACGACGCGACCCCCGCCGAGAGCAGATCGGCCCCGCTCCAGAGGCTGTCGCGATAAACAAATTTCACCTTGTCCGGATCCTTCACCACGGTGTAGGCGCTGTTGACGGTGTAGCCCGCTTCCTGAAAGCGATCGAAGGCCCAGCTGACCCAGTGGCGCTTGGTCGGCCAGTCCGCCACGGGAGCGGTGACCTGGCCGGATTCCTTCATCTGGCGGTAGATCGTCGTGTTGTAGGGGATCTCCATCTGGTAGATGGTCACGCAATCGGGCTGCTGCTCGATGGCGGTGTCCACGCAGCGTTTCCAGTTGTCCTCCGTCTCGTCCATCATCCCAGCGATGAGATCGATGTTGAGCTGTTCAAAACCGAGGGTCTTGGCGAAATCAATGGCGCGGTAGGCCTCCTTGGAGCGATGGGCGCGGCCGTTGACTTCGAGAAGGTGATCATCAAAGGCTTCGACACCGAGGCTGAGACGGGTGACACCGATCTCGCGGATGGCCTCGAGCTTTTTCTCGGTGAGCGTGCCGGGTTCGGCTTCAAAGGCGACCTCCTCCGTCTCGTCCCACGGGAAGAGATCCTTCATTCGGTTGGTCAGGTCCTGGAGCTGGCTGACGGAGAGGTAGCTCGGGGTGCCACCGCCGAAATAGACAAACTGGGGCTTCCTACCGGCGAGGTAGGGCTTTTTGGAAAACATCTCGAATTCCTTCAACCCGGCCTGGATGTATGCGTTGATCTCGGCGGCGTTCTTGTCGGTGTAGACGCGGAAGTAGCAGAAATGGCAACGTTTCCGGCAGAAAGGGATGTGGAAATAGACGCCGAGATTGGTGTTTTCGGGCGCGGGACGCTCCAGCACCTCCTCCACTTTCGGTTTGTGCTCGGGAGACCAGAAGGAGAAAGGCGGGTAGTTGGCGACGAAGTAATTACCGGCTTCGGTTTTGTCGTCGCCCTCGTGTTCGGATTCGAGGGGCGTTCGCGCACCGGGCAACTGGTCGGCCAGCGCCTGGGCGTTAAGTTCGGCGTCGTCGGTGGATTCGATCATGGCTGGAGAAAAGATCGGGAGGAGGAAATGGCCCGGCAAGGGGCCGATTTGCGGGGAGACGCGAGACCATCCGGCATGATTGACATGCCGGCTCAAGGCTGGACCGCGTGCCGAAAACCATACACCACCCCATCTTCGCCGCAAATCACGAGGGTTCCGTTTGACAGCGCCGGGGAGGCCAGCATCTGCGCGCCGAGATCGAAATTCCAGAGTTCGGCGCCGTCTTCGGGATTGATGGCGTAGAGGCGCGCGTCCATGCCTCCAATCCAGATCGCGCCATCGGTCACCAGCGGTGAGGCCTCGAAGTCGCGCCGTCCCTGGAAACTCCAGACCTCGTCGCCGGTGACGCGGTCATAGGCGGCGAGGCGCTTGTCGGTGCCGGGCACGATGACCCGCGTTTCCGTGACCGCGGGGGAGCCGTGATATTCGACCCCGGTGACCGTTTTCCACACGATTTCCCCCGAATCGATCTGCACCGCGACCACTTCGCCACCGTAGTGGGCCACGTAGGCGATCCCGTTGCGAATCGCCGAGGAATTGGCGACATACTGTCCCAGTTCGACCTCATGAAGGGGCTCGCCCGTTGCCGCGGAGAGGATGTGATAGATGCCGTCGCAACCGCCGAAAGTGATCGCCGGCAGGCTCGCCTCGATCGACGGAGTGGACATGATGTAGTTGTCCGTTTCGTGTTTCCACCGGATCTCACCCGTCTCGGCCACGACGGAATAGAGATTGAAATCGTGGCTGCCGAAAAAGACGCGCCACTCTTTCTGCTTCGTTTCCGGATCGGTGATTTCGAGCACGTTGGGTCCGCCTTCGACCTTGTCATCAGCTTCGAGACGCCAGATTTCCTGCCCGGTCGCGATGTCGAGCGCATAGACGAATCCGTAGGTGTCGCCGAAAAAAACCTTCCCCTGCGCCACCGCCGCCGGCGCCGTGACCGGTCCCTCGGCATCGAAGGTCCAGACCGATTCGCCGGTATCGAGATCGATGGCGTAGAATTTCAGATCCTGCCCGCCGACAAAGACCCGACCATCGGCGATGACCGGTGATGCCTTGAAAGGCGGGCGCTTTCTCCCCTCCTCCACCGGCGGTTCGAAGGTCCACGCAATTTCCAACGGCGGCGCGAGTGACTCGTGGGCGATGCCCTGCATTTCGGGATCGCCCCGAAAAACGGGCCAATCATGAACCGCCGACTCTTTCGCGGTTTCCTCGGTCACGGAATCACCGTCTTCCCCCTGGTCTTCAGAGGGCGAACAAGCCGCAACCAGAAAAAACAGCGGAAGAACGGATCGCCAGAACCAAGGGGCGGCGAATAGAACCAGGAGACGATGGAAATGCATCGGCAAAAACTGCCGCAACTCCCCCGCTCTGCAAGTGGCCGGAAACGGGAGCGTGCGTCTCCGTCTCCGGCGGCGGCGGGATCAGCGACGCTCGTAGACCTCGAAGCTGTCGAAAACGACTTCTTCGCTGGCCGCCGCGAGAGCGGCGATGGCATCGTAGTGCTCCTGATCGTCCTCCGTCTGCCACGGCACGTCCGAATACAGGCTCACGAATTCGACAAAGCGGATGCCCAGTTTTCGCCCGGCGAACTCGATCTGGAATTGCTCCAGCGCGTCGCGGGCGTCGGTGGCCTGGACGAAGCAATAGACGTAGCCGCCTTCGAATTCGCCGTGATGCTTGGAACCCGCATCATAGGAGAACTCGATATTGGCCCAGTAGACGAGTCGGTCGGGTGAGGGATGGAACATGGTCGTTGGTGGTTGGGGAAGCGAGCGAGCCCGTTCCCTCGACGCCCTTGAAGGGTGTCAACGGCGGGATCATCGCCGATTTCCCAAGGTCATGCAAAGCAAAAGGACTGCCAAGAGCGCCCCCAAAATTCCTTCCACAAACCGGAGGAAAATCGATCATCGAGCGCTCCCGGAAAAAGCGTGGATTCCCCACGAAAGCGTCCTTGCCGCCACCCCGCGTTCGATGGATTTTCACAAGTCACCCGCCGCAGTTCCGTGGCGGTCGTCCCCCTCCTTTCGATGAAAATGTTTCGGCGCCTCGCGCTGATTCCGCGTTCCCTTCTTTGCCTGTCCCTGGTCGCGTTCGCGACCGCGGCCAACGCATCGCCATTGCAACTCGGCAAGGTCGGTCCATGGGGCCAACTGGAATCCTACGAGATCGTTCTCGAACCGGCTGATCAGTTGATTCGGGAACCACTCTACACCTATCCTCCCCTCATCTGGGCCTTTCCACCTGATTGGGATCTCGAACGGATCGGTCACTTCCTCACCCGATCAGGCATCGCTCCCGCCGAGGTCGCCGCGATGTTGGAATCCGGTACCGTCAAACATCATGTCAATGCCACCACGCTATTGCCCACCGCCCGTGCCATCATCGACCTGAACCCGCAACAGAGAGCTGCTCTCTATGCCGAGTTCAGCAAATGGGGAATCAATCCCTTCCAGACTGCGCCTTTCTCGCTGGGTGGGGACAATGTCAGTTCCCTGGCGGCCTTGGCGACGCACCCTTTTCCTGAGGATTTTCTAAAGTTTGCCGACAAATTCGTCTTTGAGGGCTCGCCGAGAAACCTCCTCTCAGATTACCCGCTTCTCTGCACCGAACTCCCCGACGAAGTCGCTGTCCGCATCCGATTTGCCAAGCTTCTGTTGAGATCTCGCGCGCTGATGGTTCGACTGCGGATACCGGAGGGAACCAGTCTCGACGAGGTTCGTAAATATTGGACTCTCGATGGCAAGATCGAAAGTTCTCTTCCCGCGCTGAATGCGGCATTTCCGACCGACGATCCTGCGGCAGCGCCTCCCCTCGATCTTGTCCATCTGCTGCCGCCACTCCCCCGTCAATTGCTCTACACCTACTCTCCGGTGGCCCTGGCGGTGGGAGAATTCCGACCAGACTGCTTCTGGTCTTCACTGAATTTCTTCGAAGAAGATTTTTCGCAACGCTACCTCGATCCCATCGTCGGAGAGCTCCTCGGGTCGGAGTGGATTCCGGTCGAAAAACCCTATCGTTTTGGAGACCTCATTCTAATCAAAGAACTCAGATCCGGAGACGCCGTTCACGCCTGCAACTATCTCGCCGACGACCTCGTCTTCACAAAGAACGGCAAGAGTTTTCTCCGTCCCTGGCTGATCCAGCCCATCTCCGAGGTGGAAAAAACCTATTCCGTCGACGGTTTCCACCAAACCGCGGTCTATCGGCATCGCCGCTTTCTGCCCCGGCAATCCTCGTCCGCGCCCGCCCCGGATGAGCCCACCCGGAATGCTGAGCCGCCTCTCCCCCGATGAGGTTTCCTCATTCCATTCTGAAGCGTTTCGTGATCACCTTCCGCTCATTCTACCGAGCGCAATGTAGCTTGGGGAATCGATACGACCGCCCCATCGATCCCTTCAGAGGCATTCAAATCGTGGCACGAGATTCTCCAGGAAAAACCCTGAGCATCGGTTTTCTCCTCGGAACCGCCATGGCGACGTCGGTCCTGTTTTCCGCTCCGCCAGAGGAAGATTCCGATTCCGTGGATCCCGCCCCGAAACCGAACTGGGGAAAGATCGAAACGACTCAGTTTGTCCTCGAACCGCCTGATGAGCTGCTCGATGAACCACTCTACTATGCCCCGTCCCTGCTATGGGCATTCCCGTTGGAATGGGATTCCGAGAAGATTTCCCATTTTTTCCGGGAATCAGGTTTGGATGAAGACTTCATCGAAAAGTTTCTGACTCAGGAAAGGATTTTGAAACCCGGTGTTGCGGTTGGCTATGTGCCAACGAGGGAAATGGTTCTCCAACTCTCGAACCGACAACGAGAGGCTCTCTACACCCGCTTGGGTCAATGGGATTTCAATCCCTACCATTCGAACCCCTTCGAATTTGGGACCATGCGTCTCACCGATGTGGCAGAGATGGCCCCGCATGCATTCCCAAAGGAGTTCATCTCTCAAGCGGACAAATTGGTTTACCAAATCGGACGGAAACACGTCTTCGCCGACTATGCCGCCATGGCGGGACCATTGCCCGACGAGCTTGCCCGCCTCGACTTCGCCAAACTGTTGCTTCGCACGAGGTGCCATTTCGCCAGGATGAATCCCTTCGCCAATGAAGAGGCCGCGGAAATCATTCGATATTGGTCGGCACGAAATCGAAACCTGGACGTCGTGCCGATACTTGAAGCGGCGGCCCGTTCCAAAGGGCGTGATCCCATCAATTTGATCCACTTGTTGCCGCCGATCCCTCGCAGCCTGGTTTTCACCTTTCCCCCTCCCCAATCAATGGTTGGCACCAAACGCCCCGACTGTTTCTGGACCGCTCACAACTTTTTCACGCCCGAGATCTCGCAGCGTTATCTGGACGTCACGTTTGAAGACAGTGATTTCGAGGGCTGGCTGCCGATCGAGCCGCCTTATGAGTTGGGCGACGTGATCCTGGTGGTCGATCAAGCCAACCCGGAAAAGATCTATCACGCCTGCAACTATGTGGCCGACGACCTCGTGTTCACCAAGAATGGCACCAGTCGCATTCGCCCGTGGGTGCTGCAGACCCTCGACGACATGAAATCGGTCTATTTCCGCGAGGGGGAAACGAAATTGATTTTCTTGCGGCGCGAGGAGTTTGTCGAGAACCCGTAGGGGCGGTGAAGGTGCGTGCCCTTGCATTGGTTCGCCCCGCTTCCCTTGTCATCCTGAGCGGAACCGCGGAGCGGTGGAGTCGAAGGACCTCCCAAGCAATCAAAAGCGACCGCCGTGGCCAACACGCCAACGCCAAAGGGAAACTCGGGAGATCCCTCGACTCGCAAGCTCGCTCGGGATGACAAGGACAAGAAGTGCGGACACATGGCAAAGCGAACCCGAAACGGCAACCGCCCTACACCTCGCCCGGCTCGGGCCAGGCGTGTTTGGGATAGCGTCCCCGCAACTGGGCGCGAACGGCGGCGTAGCTGCCCGCCCAGAACCCGGCCAGGTCTTCGGTGGTCTGGCAGGGGCGGGAGTTCGGCGCCAGGATCTCCACCACCAGCGGGATGCGACCGCCACTGAGGGAGGGCGTCTCTTTGATGCCGAAAAGATGCTGGATCAGCACGGAGATCTTCGGTTTTCCGCCAGCGGGATCGTAGGTCACTTTAACTTTCCGGTCGCGACCGGGCAAATCCACCCGCTCCGGAGTCAGGGAATCGACCAGCCCCGCCTGATGCGGCGGCAGCCAGTCCCGCAGCACGGGTTTCACGGGGCGATCCTTGATCTCCTTGTACCCGAGTGCGCCCTCGCAGACCTGGGCCAGGAGGAGGCGCCGCTCTTCCTCGTGGATGGGCGCGACTTCGTATTCGGGGAAGAAATGCGCCAGCGTGTTCACCCGGGCGATCCATTGTTCGACTTCCTGGTCCCACTTTTTCAGCACCAGGTTTCCGGCCATCACCTGCTCGGCGAGGATCTCGGCGGCCTGCTCTTTCGGCACTTCGCCACGGGCCTTCGATTCCAACACCAGATCGCGAAAGCGTTTCTCCTCCCGCGCCACCACGCGGCGGGATGACTCGTCCCAGGTAGCTCCGGCGCGTTCCTGGAAATCGTGGGGAAAGGCCTCGCGCAGCCAGCTCTCCTCGATCCGCGTCGCGAGACTCAGCCTCACGGTCACGTCGCGTCCCTCGACCTCCACGATTTCTCCGGCGAGAAACAGCCGCGCGTCCCGACTCGCGGCCACGCTGCCTTTTTCCAGAAGTCCGCGTCGGCCTCCGACGACGGCACAGGCCAGGGTCGCATCGCTCAGGCGCGCGCAGACCCGATCGGAGAAGCCGGTCAGGAGAATGTGGCCGATGGTCGCGGCGTCGGGCACCTCGTCCTGATCCTCGCGATCGGTCAGCGGATAGACGATCCCCGCAAACTGCCGCGCCACCCGGTCGATGTCACGGGCGGCATTCACATTGATCCCCATGCGGTCGAGCACATCGAACTGGAAGCCCGCGCCTTTCGCGGAGGAAAAGGCCCGATACAGCGCCTGAAAATCGGAACCGTCATCGGTCTCCACGAAATCGGAAAGCTCCAGATCGCTGGCGCGGCGTTTCCGGGGCGGAAAGAGCGATCGCGCCTGACTGGCTGCCGCCACGACGGCGAAGAACTCCAGGCAACCGTGCCGGGCAGCCTCCCACAACACCCGGGCATGACGGGGCGAAAGCGGCAGACGGCTCAGGTCGCGGCCCAGCGGGGTCAGCGATTCGGTCTCGGGATCCAGCGCTCCGATCCGCACTAGCGACTCGTGCGCCTGGTCCAGCGCGGCGGGCTCCGGAGCTTCGAACCACCGGAACCCGCGCACGTCATCGATGCCGCCGGCCTTCAGCACCAGCACGGCCTCGTCGAGATCCATTCGATGAATCTCGGCCGGGGTGGCCTTGTCGCGGGACGCGTGATCGGATTCGCTCCAGAGCCGCAAGCACACGCCGGGGCCGGTTCGTCCGGCGCGACCGGCGCGTTGATCGGCGGAGGCGCGGGAGATTTTCTCAATGGTCAGCGTGGAGATGCCGCGCCGGATATCGAAATCCGACCGCCGCTCCAGACCGCTGTCCACCACCAGGCGCACGCCATCGATGGTGATCGAGGTCTCAGCCACGTTGGTCGCGACCACGATTTTCGGGCGCGAGCTGGGATCGACCGCGGCGTCCTGGGCCTTGGGCGACGCCTCGCCGTAGAGGGAGTGGATTTCAAAGCCGCGAGTCCAGCTGGCGCGCTCCAGCAGCCCGACGGTCTTGCGGATCTCGTGGGTGCCCGGCAGGAAGACGAGCGCGTGACCATCCACGCCGTGGTCCTTGTAGTAGGCATGCAGGGTCCGAACCACGTGATCCCAGACCTCGTCGCCGTGCCGTTCCTTGGGCGGGACGTAGCCGATCTCGACGGGGAAGGTCCGCCCCTCGGAGATGAGGTGCGTGGTTTCCGGGCCAAGGAAGGCATTGAGCGCCTCCACCTGCAGGGTGGCCGACATGACCACCAGCTTCAGGTCAGGTCGCCGGCTTTCCTGCACCTCCACGCAGCGGGCCAGGCTGACATCGCCGTAGAAATGGCGTTCGTGAAATTCGTCAAAAACCACCGCCGCGACGCCGGTGAGGTTCGGGTCTTGGAGCAGTTGCCGCAGGAGAATGCCCTCCGTGACATAGCGGATCCGGGTGGCCCGGCTGGTGCGGTTTTCAAAGCGCACCTGGCAACCGATCTCGCCGCCGACCTCGCCACCGCGTTCCCAGGCGACGCGCCGCGCCAGCATGCGCGCCGCCAGGCGACGGGGTTCCAGCACCACGATCTCGCCGTCGCCGCAGACGCCCGAGTCGTGGAGCATCTGGGGCACCTGGGTCGATTTCCCCGATCCCGTCGGCGCCTCGATCACCAGTCGCGCGAACTCCTTCACCGACGCGGCTTTGGCCAGGTCGATTTCGAGATCGAAGATAGGCAGGGAACGATCGCGATTCATGGGAAAAGGCCGACACTGAACAGGGTAAGTCCGACGATGCAACCGGGTATGGCGAATCCGTAGAACGGGTCTCCAGGCCCGTTCGATAGTGCCGGGCGCGGCGAAGGAACGGGCCTGGAGACCCGTTCTACTTTCCGGAGTCCGCGTCGGTTGCGTACGGAGCAAATCCGGCGACATTGGGCGCCCCCTCTCTCGCATGGCAGAAAACTCACCCAATCCGAACAAGAAACCGCGCCTCAGCCTCCGCCGCGAGGGTCGCGAGGCCGCGTTGCAATTCCTGTTCAGCCACGACCTGAATCCCGAGCTGGACCCCGACGCTCCCGAAGCCGACGATTTCTGGAAGCTGCGCCACGCGAAGCCGCGCGTGCGCGAGTTTGCCACGCAACTGGTGCGCGGGCTGATGCCTCACCTTCCCGAGATCGACGAGAAGATCAGCGGCGCGCTCGAGAATTTCGCCTTCAACCGGCTCGCAGTGGTCGATCGAAATCTGTTGAGGCTCGCCGTTTATGAAATGCTGTTCCGCGACGACATCCCGGTCCCGGTTTCCATCAACGAAGCCATCGAAATCTCCAAAGATTTCGGGACGCCGGATTCTCCCAAATTCGTCAACGGCGTCTTGGATCGCGTCCGGAAGGAACACGCGGCCGGGTGATCTGCGATATGAGATGGGCGATCTGCGATGGGCGATGGGCGATATGAGATTTGCGATCCTCGATCCTCGATCCTCGATCCTCCACTGATTACTGATTACTGATTACTGATCACCGAGAATGGGCCTTTTCACCAATATCCTGAATCGTTTCCGCGGCGGCGGGGACATCGACTGGGACGACCTCGAGGAAACTCTCGTCACCAGCGACCTCGGCATTCGCCTGACCGCGGAACTGGTCGAACGCATCCGCAAGCAGAAGGGTGTTCGCGACGCGGAATCCGTGGTGGAAGCCATGCGCGAGGAAATCCGAAACATCCTCGGGCCAACGCCACCTCTGCCCTCTCCCGGCAAGGACGGCAAGCCGGAGGTCATTCTGATCGCCGGCGTCAACGGGGTCGGAAAGACCACGTCGGTCGCCAAGCTGGCCCACTTCCTCAAGAAAGGCGGCAACTCGGTGATGCTGGCCGCCGCCGACACCTTTCGCGCCGCCGCCATCGAGCAGCTCACCGTCTGGGCGGAGCGGATCGATGTGCCGCTGGTGAAAACGCAGTATCAGGGCGACCCCTCGGCGGTCTGCTACGACGCCCATGCCAGCGCCATCGCCGCCGGCACCGGCTACCTACTCTGCGACACTGCCGGCCGACTGCACACCCGGCACAACCTGATGGAGGAGCTGAAAAAGGTGCGCCGAACCATCGCTAAGCAGGATGAGAACGCGCCGCAGGAGCGCTGGATCGTGGTCGATGCCACCACCGGCTCGAACGCGCTCGCCCAAGCGAAGGAATTCCACGCCGCGCTCGATCTGACCGGCGTCATCGTGACCAAGCTCGACGGCTCCGGAAAAGGCGGCAGCGTCGTCGCCATCGCTCACGAGCTGGGCATCCCGACCCGGTTCATCGGGACCGGGGAGAAGTTCGACGACTTCGAGGTCTTCGACACCGAGAAGTTCGTGACTTCCATTCTGTGAACGAGGGCAGATAGGGCGAGTACATTTCTGGGGCGGGCGGTTCTATCCGCTCGACGTCTCGACGTCTGTCGCTACAATTTGCCTCGAAATGAGTTCCTCTCACCTGCCCCGCTCCCTGGCGATTCTCGTGATCGCCCTCGCCGCCGCTGCGATCGCTCCCTCGGCCTTCAGCCAAGTGGCGGTTTACCGCTTCAACTTTGAAAAGGAAGGGCCGTCGATCAACTACGGATTCTACGAGGAAGCGTGGGTGGTGGCCGATGCGGTCGGCGGCCCGGCGTCGTGGTTGCTGACTTTCCGCGAAGGACCACACCGCCGCTACGTGGCGGTGACGGATTTCGGAAGCCTGTTCTTTCCCAACGAAGGGAAAAACTACATCGGCGTGATCTCCGCCTCCGCCGCGTCGGGCACACCTCAGACGACTTTTCTCGCCATCGGTGAAATGGAAACGGAACTCAAGGGGGGCAACGTCAAGGTCAAGGTGCCGAAGGCGATGAAAGGCTACGCCCTTTCCGCGGACGACGAGAGTTCGGTGCCCTTCGACGATGATGAGGGCAACGTCGGCTATGCCGGGATCAGCCAGATGTCGGGCAGCCTGGAAGTGACGCGCTCCAAGGACGCGAGTTCCCGGAACCTGACCGCTCAGGAGACCTTTGACGAGTTGATCCAGTATCTCGAGCGGCGCGGCTATTCGGAATTCGAGATCTCGATCACGCCCACTGACACCGCGACCAGCGCTTCGAATACCACCAACACCAGCGACAGCGCGTTCAATTTGAGCGACTACGTGCTCACCACTCCAACAACGACCACCACCAATACGTCGGTTTTCACTGCGGGTAGCTCGGGCTCGACGGGAAGTTTGGTGATCTACAGCTCACCAAGTTCGCTCTCCTCCATGCGTTCGCTATCCTCGACCGATCTGCTCGACTACCTCCTCCAGACTTCCGGGGCGAGTCAGTAAGTCAGCTCGCGCAGGGTCCGGCTGTGGACCTCCCAGAGTCGATCCTGTCCCATGTCAGGATCGCCGTAGAGGCCCTCCGCCGGGACGGTTCCGTCAGGCGGTCCTGAAGCGCAACCGACCAGGGAGGCGCTGGCGGCGAGAATGGACAGCAGGAAAGCGAGTTTGAGCGCGGGTTTCACAGTAGCGAACTGATAGGCCGACTGGAGGATGGCGTCAACCTGACCAGATCCCTCCTCCACTCCGGCTCTTGTCATCCTGAGCGAATTCTCGAATCACCGGTACCGAATCAGGGCAAAAGCCTTGGAGTACCAGGGCCAACGGCCCGGCCTCATCGTAGCCTGGGGCATCGCCCCAGGAAACGGGTTGGAAAATATCTGGTTGGCTGAAGGCCAACTTCAACGGGGGCACAAAGGTGGTAACCTCTTCCCGAGAGAGTTGGTTCCATAAGCCACGAACGGGTTGAACTTGGCCTTCAGCCAAGCCCGCCATGGTGTGGGCGTGATCCTGGGGCGGCGCTTCGCTCTGCCCCAGGCTATGATGAGAAAGACCTTCGGCCTTATTCAATTCCCACGCACTCTCCGGAGCTCTGCAAAGAATTGGGTCGATCGGGAATTTTACTTCTTTCCTCAGGTAACTTCACGCGGATTGAGAACCAGTCTGGCCGTAATCCCACCACGAGTCGATTCCAGAATACTCACTTCAGGAAAGGCGGATCGGGGTCGCGCTCGAACCACTCGGGGAATTCGGCAGCGGGGGTGCCGCCTTTTTTGCGGTGCAGAAACTTGGTGCCCCGATCGTTCAGGATAGGCATGCGCTTGCCGTTGGTCTCTTCCAGGATCTCGAAGAGGCGGGCGTTCAGTTTCGTGACGGTGTCGGCGTACTCGGGATCGTTGATGAGATTGTGGGTTTCCTTCTCATCCGCTTTCAGATCGTAGAGCTCGTCCACGTCCCAGATGCCCTGGTAGCGGACGTATTTGAACCGATCGCCACGGAGCGCGTGCATGGTTGGGGTCTGGGGGTAGTTGCGCTCCCAGTAGTATTCGTAGAGCAGGTAGTCGCGCCACTTCACGTCCGGTTCACCTTTCACCAAGGGCAGGAAACTGCGGCCATCCATGTGGTCCGGCACGGGCAATCCGGCGGCCTCGAGCAGGGTCGGGGCGATGTCGATATTGGCGACGACCTCTTCCACGGTGCGTCCGCCTTTGCTGAACATGGGCGCGCGCATCAGCATGGGGATGCGCATGGATTCCTCATAGGCGCAGCGTTTGTCGATGAGTCCGTGCTCGCCGAACTGGAACCCGTTGTCGCCGAGATACAGCACGATGGTGTCGTCCAGCTCGCCGCGTTTTTCGAGTTCGGCAAGCAGGTCGCCGGTGGTCTCATCGACCGCGAGCAGCGTTTCACAGTAGCGGCGATAGTAGGTCGCGAGATCGAGATTGGTGTAATAGGCGAACTGGACGCCGTGGCGGCTGTTGCGCTGGTTTTTCACCCACATCGGCACATCGTGAAACTGGTCGGGCAGCTCGAACCACGACTTCGGCTGCTGCCATGGCTCGTTCTCGTATTGGTAGGCGTGCCGGTTGGCGGGAATGAAATCGGCGTGAACGGCTTTGTGCGAGAGGTAGAGCAGCCACGGCTTCTCGCCCGAGCGCTGCCGCAGCCAATCGAGTCCATACTGGCTCAGCTCGTCGGTGATATAGCCATCCTGCGACTTGCGATCGCCGTCGATGTTGTAGCCCGAATTGATCGCCTGCGGCACGAAGCGGCCCTTCACCTTGCCCTTCGCGGGATCATCAAAATAGACGCCCTGGCCTTTGAAACTGATCCAGTGATCGAATCCCGGCTGTGGGTCGTCCACCTCCCCGCCCATGTGCCACTTTCCGATGAAGGCGGTTTCGTAACCGGCTTTCTGGAGATATTCGGGAAAAAAGGTGAGCCCCTTTGGCAGAGGATTGTAGTTATCCACCACCCCGTGATTGTGGGCGTAAAGGCCGGTAAGGATCGATGCCCGACTGGGCGAGCACAGCGAGGTGGTGACGAAGGCGTTGGCGAAGTGGATGCCCTCCCTGGCGATCCGGTCGAGATTGGGCGTCTTCAGGAACGGGTGCCCGAGAAAACCGAGTGCATCGTAGCGATGATCGTCGGTGAGGATGACGAGGATGTTGGGCTGCTTTTCCTCTGCCGGCGCAACACCGGCGAAGAACCAGGAAGCGGCAAGTAGGATGGGAAGAATCCGGGAAAACAACATGAACCTCACTCAATCAGGCGGTTCATGTTTTCCAGTCGATCAGCCATGAGGCGCATCAACTCGATGGCGAAGGTCGGGTGCTGCTGGACCAGGAAGAGAAAACGCCGCTCGTCCACGACGGCGACGGAGATATCGGTCCTTGCTCGGACGGTGGCGCGGGCTTCGCGGGTTCCCAGAAGCGCCATTTCACCAAACAGGCTGCCGGGTTTTTCCGTTTCAACCACCCGATCGCCCACGAGCACTTCGGCCTCGCCGTCGAGCAGGACCAGCATCTCCTTGTGCGGTTCGCCGGCCTGGATGACCGTCTCTCCGGCGAGGTAACACCTGGGGTTTGGCTCGTTGTGGAAAAGGTTCGCGAAGTTCACAGGAGTGGCGGGTGAGATCGTTGTTGTAACAGTTCCGAGTTATTGATTCCAGCCCTGATTCCAGATGATGTGGGTGCCGGATTTCCCGGGGACGGCGATGTCTTTCCAGCCGTCGCCGTCGAGATCGGCCACACGAATCTGCAGGCCGATGCCGGGCGCTTCGCCGGACGGTCCGTTGGAGATGAAATGCTTGGTCCAGGTCTTGGTCGCCTTGTCCCAGTCGTAATACTGCACCGTGCACGGATCTTCGGCGCCGGGATCGCTGCCGGAGTGCGCATAGTAGCGCTTGCCGGTGATCAGCTCTGGCTGGCCGTCGTTGTCGATATCGTCCCAGGCGAGGGCGTGTGCCTGCGCGTGCCTACGGTCGATCTCGTAGGTGCGCCAGGTGGTGGAGCCATCGCTCTGCGGTTCCTGCTGTTTTTCCCAGTAGATGCCGTAGCTGTGACCGTCGGCCCAGATGATGTCGTTATGTCCGTCCTCGTCGAGATCGACCACGAGCATGGGGCAGCTGGCGTGGGGAAAAGTGAAGTCGTCGTGGTATTTCCACTCGCCGGCGAAGGGACCGCCTTCCGGGCACTCGTACCAGCCCTGCTTGAAGATGATGTCGTCGCGACCGTCGCCATTGATATCGCCGAAGCCCATCCCGTGACCGTTCTTGTCGGGACCGATGACGTGCTTCTCCAGGGTGGGCTTGCCTTCGCCGTCCTTGGCCAGCGTCCAGGCCAGCATGGGGTTTTCATCGCCCCAGCTGTTTTCCAACCACTCCGGCACATCGTCGCCATCGATGTCCTGGAAAAAGCTCAGCTCGTTGCGGTCGGTGCCGGTATCGATGAGGAGATGCTGCGCCCAGCCGTCCTCGGCATCGTAGCCGCCGGGCCCGGGATTTTCATACCAGTTCACCGTGGTGGTGGTGTAGCCGCCGGCCACCACGTCGAGGTCGCCGTCGCCATCCACGTCCCAGAGGTGGTCCGAGTTGTTCTGAAGATAATCTTTCCCGAAGGGCTCGAGACGGCGAACCTTCTGCGGCTTCCACTCGGGATTGGCATACCAGTATTCGCCGGCCACCACGTCGGGTTTTCCATCGCCATTGATGTCACCGACCGCGATGCCTTCGTTGTTGTCCTTGCGCAGTTGCTGGACTTTCCATTTCAACTGCGGCGGCGCCTTTTTCTTGGGGGCGTTCTGGGCGAGCACGGCGGCGGCAAAGGCCGACAGGATCGCCAAGGGGAGGATGAGTCGGAGGGTTTTCATGGGATTCGCGATTGAGTAAAGTCAGTTCAGTTCGGAAAGCGTCAGCGCCTTTGCCTGACCGGCGTCGCCGGTGAGTTCGACGGTCACGGCGTCGTATCCCCAGTCCAGCAGACCGGCGACGGTGATGCGGTGGGTGCCGGGTTTCAGGTCGAGTTCGATGGTGACCGCTTCGCCTTCCTCGGGCAGCTTGACCGGTTCTTCACCGACAAAGAGGTGCATGTCCTTGAGCTTGCCGGAAATCTTCAACGGCACTTTGCCGGCCGCCGTCACGTCGAGGAAGAAATGCGCGACGCCGTAGCGGTTCTTGCCGCGGCCCTCGACACGGGGCATTTCATCGGCGGGCAGGCTACCGTCCACTCGGGCATACAGGGGCGTCCAGATGTAGGTCTTGAAGTCCTCGGCAAAGATCTTCTCGCCGTAGTGACCGATGGCGTCGCGGGTGCGCTCGTGCGGTTGCAGGACCTGCCAGTGACGCACGAAGCGGTTCGGCGGCGTCTTGAACTCGCCATCTTTGCCCAGCTCGGAAAGAAAACGCACCAGATCGACGAACTCGTCCTCGCGCAGCTGCGCGGTCAGTCCCGGCGGCATCAGCGACACGGGGCTGATCTGGTTGCTGGCGATCTCGGCCTTGGGAATGCGGTGCTCGATCCCGGCTGCGTCGCGGACGACCAGTTCGGTGGCATCCTCGCGAGCGATGGCTCCGGCGAAGGCCTCGCCCTTCTTCGTCGTAACGAGGGTGGTGTGGTAGCCTTCCTTGATCTTCTTGCTCGGCTCCAGCAGCGACTCGATCAGGTAATCGACCGGCGCGCTCGCTCCGATGGACACGAGGTCCGGGCCGATGATGCCCCCCGCCCCACCGATGGCGTGGCAGACGAAACACTGCATGGCGGCCCGGCGAAAGACGGCCTCGCCCCGATGCGGATCCCCGTGCTCGGCGACTAGCGACATCATGCGCTCCATCTCCTCGGGAGTGAGCTGGGTTTTCATCGGCTTCAGGTCGGCGGCCTTTTGCAGGGCCTTCACCAGACCCTCGGGCTTGGTGGCGGCGCTGCTCGCTTTCTGCACGCCGACGAGCGCGATCTCCTGCGAAAGCGAACCCGGCTTCTGCTGATTCAGCAGAGCGGCCAGCGCGGGCGGACCCTGCTTGTTTTTGAGGAAGGTATCGAAAATGCCGTAGGGATCCTTGCCCTCGTGAGCGGACTGGAGCACGGCGATGGCGAGTTCGGCGCCCGCCTTGGGATTCTGCTGGGTGCGCCCGATCACGGCCAGCGAGCGCAGCCGGTAGGACGCCTGGGCGTCGTTGGCGATCTTCGCCAGGAACTGTGCCGTCGGCTGGCCGCCCAGGC
>JAGRPB010000054.1 GCA_020439945.1 Verrucomicrobiia bacterium | reverse complement strand
CGGACGGTCCGGGGGAAGCGCACCCTTTTGGATTGATCGTCCGAGGTCTTTCGAATGTTCAGGCGGACGAACTGCGCATCCACCTCGGAGAGGGCGAAACGACTCGTTCCTGGGGCCTGGTTCAGGTCGGAGACCAGGATGTGTTTGTCCTGTCCTCTCTCGAAACGGGAAGACCCGGACGATTCATCCTGTTGCCCAGCCGGGAAACTTCCAGTCGGGCGGGGTTGGATCGATTGGCGAGGTTCGCCTCTCGCGCCGAGTTGTCGGGCGAACTCACCGACGAAAAGAACTTTTTGGTCGGCTACGGGATGGGCATCTACGCGCACGGAGCCGACCTTCTGAGTGGAGATGGGATCCTGCTGAAAAAGGTCGCGACCGTTTCACCGGAAACCGGAAACCTGGAGGTGCCGGCGGTATGGGAGAGGGATGGTTTGACCGGAAAGCCGTTTCGGATTGCGATTCCTCCCGGTGTCCAACCTGAAGACCTGCAGGTGATCGCCAACGAAGAAGGGCTCGGCAGTCTTCTCTGGCGGATCGCGGAACTATACCGGACTGAGGATTCGAAAGCGGAAGACGTGGTCCTGGCTCTCCTGACCTCCGATCTCGATTCCCTGTGGCCGGGTTTGAAAATGGGTGGTTGGCGCGAGGAGTTCCTGGTAAAAATCTCCGAGCCGCTGGAAGAGCTGAACGAGAACTTTCGGGACGAAAAACCCTTGCTCCATGGCTACCTGACCGGAGTTCTGGTCTCCACGGCGGCACAAATCGACACTCCGCCTCGTCCCCGCCGGGGAGAGTGGACGCCCCCGATGATCAGTGACGTGCTCTCCCATCTCCTCAAGAATCCCGCCTGGTTTTCCGAAGTGGAACGGCCAACGACATTCGATGCCGATTCGGGGGAGAGCGTTGGTGAAAACGGAGAGATTGTCGTGCCCGAGAAATACCGGAACATCTGGCCCTACATCGGCTGGTTCTACCAGGAAGTCATGGACGGCGATGAATCGGAGCGCGAGATGGCTTCGCTGCTTCCCGATTCCATCAAGCATCCACTGATCACACCGATTCTTCTTCCCATTTTCATCATCCTGTTTTTGACGGGATCGATCTGGTTCCTGGTGGAGGAGTTTCGCGTTTCCCTCGGTTGGGGATTCGGGCAGCTGGGGGCGAACATCGCCAGTTGCCTGTTGATCGTACCCGGCACGATCGTCGCGTTAGTTTTTCTCTGCCTGCACTGGAAGGAAGCCCGGCGGCCCTTTGGCCTCATCCTGCTCGCCTGGTTCCTGGGATTCCTGGCGGTGTTCATGGTGCCCTCCTGGGTGTTTCCCCAGTGAACCGACCAGCTCCGCTGAAGAAAAGTCAGCCACCCCGTCACTCTACCCGCCGCAGCATCATCAGGCGAAACTCCATCACTTCAGCGCCCGGTTTTTCGATCGCCTTCAGGGTCAGGGTGCCCGGGCCCTTGTCGAGATGGATGGTGCCGAGAGTCATCGGTTGGAAATCCTTGATGTAACTCTCGTCTCGTTGAATCCGATCGTGTTCCATGCCTCGCAACGGCGGGTCATGGGCTTCCTTGATCTTTCCTTGAAGCCGGTTTTCGCCGAGGCTGAGTTCGATGGTGGATCCGACATCCGCAGCCGGGCAGGCATACCAGATCCCGACTTCGTAGTCGCCGCTCTCGCCGACTTCAACGTCCCAAGTGATCGAGTCATCCACGCTGGTCCAGTTTCGGAAGTAGGAACAGTTGGGGAATTTGTTGGATCGTTCGATGGTTCCGTGGGCGATACCGTCGCGCGCCGGGATCTGGGTCCAGGGAACGTCCGGGTGCCCGATGACGAAGGGTCGGTCGTCCTGGTCGTAGCCGGCCAGCACTTTCTTCTCCCAGTCCGCCACCGCCTCTTTCAAGGTGTTGGTGATGTCGGGATGCTCGGCGGCGACATCCTTGTCCTGCCCGGGATCGGCGGGGATGTCGAAGAGCTTGCCCTGGTGATCGAGCCGAAAACGCTGGGTGCGAACGCTGACCCGATTCTTCCAGTGTGAAAAGATCATCCGGTTCGGCCAATCGGCGCCGGCGCCTTCCGGATCGGTCAGCAGCGGGACAAGGCTGACGCCGTCGAGCGGCTTGGGACTTTCCAGCGAGATTCCCGCCACCTCCGCCAGGGTCGGCAACAGGTCGATCGCACCGGAAATCTGAGGAATCTTTTTCCCCGCCGGCACCTTGCCGGGCCAGCGCACGATCAGAGGGGAGCGTACTCCGCCTTCGTCGGTCGCGCCTTTTCGCCCTTTCATGCCGCCATTCCAGCGCCACCCGTTGGGTCCGTTGTCGCTGAAATAGAGCACGACCGTGTCGTCGACGATCCCAAGTTCCTCGAGCTTCGCGACCAGTCGGCCGACGTTCCAGTCAATGTTCTCGCACATCGCCAGGGCGGCGCGGGTGTGACCGATGTCCTCCTTTTCGGGATCGCGATTTCGCAGCTCGAGTTCCTTGTTTTCAAACCGTTCCCAGAACTCGTCCGGCACCTGCATCGGCGAATGCGGCGTGTTGAGAGGGAGGTAAACGAAGAACGGTTTTCCGGCCGCCTTCTGGTCGGCCATGAAACTCATCGCGTGGTTGGTGAGGTCGTCGATGATGAAACCCTCGCCAGTGACCAGTTCTCCATTGTGCTCCAGCAGTGGGCTGAAGTAGTCACCCCAATGACCTGAGCAAAAACCGTAGAACTCGTCGAAACCGCGGCCGTTGGGATGATAGGGATACTGCATCCCGTTGTGCCACTTGCCGAAAGCGGCCGTGGCGTAGCCCGCCTTCCTGAAAACCTCGGCGATAGTCTGCTCATCGAGGTCCATTCTTTCGCCACCGGCTGAAGTGCTGTAAACCCCGCTGCGCGGGTGATAGCGACCGGTCAGAAATTCCGCGCGCGTCGGCGAGCAGACCGGGCAGACATAGAATCGGTCAAAGGCCACGCCGTCCCGTGCCAGACCGTCGATATTCGGCGTCGAAAGATTCGTGTTTCCGTTCAGGCTCAGGTCGCCCCAGCCCTGGTCATCCGAAAGAATAACGAGAATGTTGGGGTGATCGGCGGCGCGGAGGTTCGATACCGTCGCATCCCCAATGAGCCCAAGGAAAACGACCGCGAATGAACGCCAATAGACACCAATTTTTTGAAAAGTCTCCATCGTGAGCCCACCTCGAAAACGATTCGCATTCATTTGCGTCAATTAGCGGTCCAGTTTCCCCAGCGTCCAGAGCAGACCCCGCGTCACCAGGTCGAGATAGACCGGATCGGACATCGTTTCGTTGTGATGCCCCAGCGTGGTCGAGAACGTGCGAAGTCCCTCGTATTCATTCACCCAGATGCAGACCTGCGGCTCGGCGGTGGAGGGAATCGTTCCCTGGGCCAGGGCGGTGGCGCTTTCCCAGACCTTGGCGTCCGGGTGGGTCTTCGGATTGGTGTTGTAGAGTTCTCCGTTCGGAGTGACCCAGCCTTCGGGAAGCGGATCGATCACCGGATGGGAGGCGAGCTTTTTCAGCGTGATCGGATGCTTGGCGCCGTGATTGAAGGAACTGACACCGATCAGCGCGCGATATTGGTTGGTCGAAGCGGATCGGTAGCTGTGCATCGAGCAGTGCAGGAAAACCGCGGCGGCCTTCGCCTTCAGGTGGCCCTCGACGATGCGGTTCACGAATTCGTCGTCGGTCACACCGCCGTAGCATTCGTTGTGCACGACCACGTCGTAGCCCATGGCCCAGTCGGGATCGTTGTAGAGCGAGATCTTGTGTTCCTTGCCGTCGAATTGTTCGTAGACGAAATCCCATTTCACCTCAGCCCGCTCGCTGATCCCGGCCATCAGGATGCCTTTCTGCGTGTCGTAGTCGTGGCAGCAACCGCCGGTCACCAGCAGGGCGTGAATCGGTTCCGGCTTCTTCTTTTCGCCTCCCTTTTTCCCTTTGTCCTGCCCCACCAGGGTGGCGACCAGCAGTGCGGATAAAATGACGACGGGCAACAGGAGGCGGAGGGATTTCATGAAGGTATGCAGGGTTTGGGACCAGAATGAGTGCGGCGATTCTTGCCATGGCACCCGTGTTTTGAAAAGGAAAGAAACCCCGCGTCATGACGGGTGGGGATTACCCGGTTCAACAGGGTTGAGTCGGGGAGGTAACCCTGTCAGGTCCCGATCATCGCGGCAGGTAGAAATAGAGATAGACCCAGTTGGCGAGGAAGAGGGCGGTCAGGCCGGTGACGATGACCCAGATCGGCAGGCGGCGGGCGCGACTGGGCCGATTGGGGAAAAATCGCCACAGAATGAGAGAGGTGCCGGCCCAGGCGAACGCGGCGATGACACCGAGAAAAATGAGGGGATTGAACGCGAGCGCTTCGATGATTCGGCCGTGCGCCAGCGCCATCATCGAGCGGGTGCCGCCGCACGCCATGCAGGGCACCCCGGTTGTGGTGAGCAGGCCGCAGGCGGGCGCGTGAATCGGGAGGCGATCGTAAAACCGGGCCACGACGAGCATTGCCACGATCGCCATCAGGGTTATCCCGGGACCGATCAGCGCGGGATCGACGGGTGGACGTTCGTCTTTTTCGAGAGGGTCTCGATCGTGGTTTTCAGACATGACGCCGGTCGGCAGGTGTTCCTGCGTTCGCGGAGTGATCCTATCCGTCAAAACGCCACCGGCCAAGTCCTCAGTAGCGCGGGACTGTGGGATCGATCTGGGTGGACCAGGCTTCGATACCGCCGCGGAGGCTCCAGACCAGGGTGCGACCGTTCTGCCGCAGGAATCGGGTCGCGTTCAGTGATCGCATCCCGTGGTGGCAGTAGATCACCAGTGGCTTGGCGTCTTCCGGGGCGGGAAGCAGTCGCTGGTGGGCGATCTCGGCAAAGCGCGAAAGCGGGATGAGTTCGGCGCCTTCGATCCGGCAATGGTCGAATTCATCCTGTTCCCGGCAATCGATCAGTCGGAAAGGAGGCTCCTCGGAATCCAGCAAAGACGACGCGGTGGCGACGTCGATCTCGTAGTGATCTTCGGAGGGAAGCATTTTTCGGGGATCGATTAAGGCACCACGTGGACGGGGGTGCCGATCTCGACATTCTCGTAGAACACCTTCGCCATGTTGTGCGGCATGCGGACGCAACCGTGGGAGGCGGCCCAGCCGGGCAGGTAGCCGGTGTGCATGCCGACGCCTCCGGTGAAACGCATGAAGAAGGGCATGTCGGCGCCATCGAACACGGCGCCCGCCGGCTTCGGGTCGCGACTGGTATCCACATCCTTCTTCGCCACGCCGCCGCCGGGATAGACGTAGTCGCCGTAGAGATTGGATTCGTGGTCGATGTCTTTCTCCATGATCTTGAAATCGCCGATGGGGGTGTCGCGTCCATCGGTACCGGTGGAGATCAGGGACACGCCCACCAGTTTCCGATCCTTGTAGAAATAGGCCCGCTGTTGCGACAGATCGATCGTCACCGCCGGGCGACCCGGAACGCCGTCCCCGTCCCAGTAGGAGACATTGTCTTTTTTCATCACCGTGCTGGTTTCCTCCGCGGTTCGCCCCTGGCCATAGACGTTGTTTTCCCCGCGCAGTCCGGCGATGTAGCCCGGACCGTTGTAGGTGTTGCCGTCGGTGCCGCAACTCGCGAGCACGGAGAACAGGGCGAGTGCGCCAGAGAGTTGAAAAATGCGGAGGAGAGAAAACATGGCCGAAAAAAGATTAACTTTTCCGAAACGCTTAAGATAGCGCCGGATTGCGTGACGTCCAGATCGGGGTGTCATCTCCGGAAAAATGGGATTGAAGCTCGCGCCCGCTTCACCATATTTCCGGTCCGCGGCGACCGAAGACCGGTATTCCGGTGGCGGGTCGCGTCCCCATCCACTAAGCTCCCTATCAATCCCCTTTTTTCCCTCATGCCGACCTACGACTACAAATGCGAAAAATGCGGCCACCAGTTCGAGGTGTTTCAGTCGATGAAGGACGAACGGCTGACTGATTGCCCGCAGGAAGGCTGTGACGGGAAGGTGAAACGGCTGATTGGCACGGGCGCCGGCATCATTTTCAAAGGATCGGGTTTCTACGAGACCGACTACCGCAGCGATTCCTACAAAAAGGCCGCCAAGGCGGATACCTCGAAAAGCAGTGGCGACTCCGGTAGCGGCGGAGGCGAGAAATCCTCGGGATCCTCGTCCGATTCCTCGTCTTCGAAATCGAGCAGTGCCAGTGGTTCATCGAGCGCCAAGAGCGACTGAACCGCCGGGCCGGCGACGAAAGTTTTCTGGCCCGGGCGAAGAAATACCGCAATAGTCCGGGAGACAGGCTCTATTTTACCGAACCAGATCAGACGCAAACGCACCATGAAACCCCATCTCGGAGGAGACGCCCCCCGCAAGCGCCACGCCGCTCCCCGGCGCAAAGTCGCCCGCAAAACGGTCCGCCGTGCCGGAGCCACCCCGCCGCGTCATCGCCGTCCTGTGCATGGTCCGGTGGATTCGGGTTTTTCACCGATGACGGTGTTTCTCCTCATCATCGCTCTCGGCCTGGCGGGGCTCATCGCGATGATGCTGATGCCGAAAAAGCTCAAGCAAATCAAGGGTTACCCGGCGGAGATCGTGACGGAAAAACCGCGCAATCTGCTGTCCGAAGTGCAGGCAGTACTCGTGGCGGAAGAGGGCGATCCGACCGAGATCACGCTCACCGAGGAGGAGATCAACCACTACCTCAGTGAACGGATTGGTGGCGAACAGGCGGGAGTGCTCGGCGCACTGGTCAAATTCCAGGGAGTCTACACCGATCTGGAGCCGGGTTCGGCGGAGGTGTATGTGGTCCGGTCGGTGTTCGGGCTGCCCTTCGCGGTCAGCATGCGATTCGTCCTGGAAAAACAGGGCTACCTGCAGCAATGGGACAGCGCCGGTGGGGCGATTGGTCGAATCCGACTTTCCGGGAAACGGCAATTCAAACCGATCACGGACGCTTTCCGTCGCGTGATCAAGGTGACCGAGGACGAGTGGTCGGCGATCCGGCACTTCGAAGGCTCCGAAGACGGCACCGTGGTCGGTCAGGACGAGATCACCTTCAAGCGGAAGTAGCTCAGGGCTGTTTGGCTACCACGAGCCAATCGGAAAGGGTTTTCACATTCTCGATGAAGGTGGCGGATTCGATGATCCCGCCGACTGGCTCGACTTTCCTGCCATCCGCGTCGCGAATCGTGCCGGGCGACGTCCAGGCGCCGCGATCGTCCTGGGAACTCAGGATCGCCGTCACCCGATTCGTCAATTCGGCGCGCTCGGTCGGGGACAGTGGCGCCTCCGGTGACCTGTCCCGGACTCGTTGAGCCTCGGCTTCGATCGCTTCGAGCCGGCTTTCCCATTCCCAGCCATAGTTGCTCGCGAGCCGGTCGGTCTGGTAGGTGATTTCCCAGCCCTTGCCGCCGGGACCGCGGGTGAAGAAAAGCGGCCGGTTTGTTTCCAGCTCGTAGAAGCGGGCGAGTTTGCCATTCGTGAGCCGCGATTTCTTCAGGTAGGCGATGGCACGGGGAAGTGGTTCGAGAAAGCGCGTTTCGCCAGTGGTCCGGGAAAGATCCACAAGCGCGGCCAGGATTTCCTGGGATTCGCGTCCGCTGATCGCCGGCGGTTCGAAGGCCCGATCCCAGGTCGGCTGCATGTCCCGATTGTAGTGTTGCGCCCAGGCGGGTTGGGGGTCGGGCATCTGGGCGCGGATCAGAAAGTCACCGGCCGCGAGCAGGGAGCGTCGGTAGCTGGGTTCGCGATCGCCGTAGGTTTCCACCGCCCGAATGAGCGTGGCGATGACGTTGGCCATCAGATTGTCGTTGGTGACGTAGGGGCCGTCATAGGCCTTCGGCCAGGTGCGTGACCAGGTCTCAGGGTAGGACGCCGGGAGCACCGTGTAAGTTTCGGCACTGGGTGAGACATCGGGGAAACGATCGAAGTTGGCGCTCCAGCCTCCATTCGGATATTGCGCTTTGACCAGGGCGTCGAGCCCGTGAGTGACCGCGTCGTGGACGGCCTCGTTGCGGAAACCCTCCAGCTGATCGAAGCGCATCAGGAAGCGGAGGGCCGACTGGGTGACGTCGTCGTCGAGGATGGTCTGATTTCGCCCTCGGTAATCGCCCTGTCGCCACAGTTCCCAACCGTTCGGGGCCTGGCGATCAGCTGCCGGAGTCGGATCCGGAACGAGTTCCCCGGCAAGCGTCCGCCGATAGAAAAACTCCCTTCGTGTTTCCGGATCGAAATGGCCGTGATAGTACCAGCCACCGGATTGAAGCTGGGTTTTTACCAAGGCTTCGGCTGCGTCCAGAGCCGCGCGGGCGAAGGCGGGTTCTTTCGTGGCTTCGTAGGCGTCGAGAAAGGCTTCTCCAACCGCCGGAGTGCCGGGAGGCTGAATCCAGATCGTGTTCTCGTCGGGAAGCCCTTCCGCCTCGCGCAGGGTAAGATCCGAACTATAGCGATAGACATAGCCACCCTGATTGGCCACCTCGTCACGATAGAATCTGATCGCTTTTTCCAAGGACGATTCGACCGCATTGCGGGTGGGTTCAGCCGCTTGACTGAGCCCGGCAAACAGGCACGCGAACAGGAAAACCTCGATTCTCAAACAACGAACAAAACGTTGGGCTTCCGAGAGTGATTTCATGGAGCGATCGATGTTCTGAATTTGAAAGTTCGGGCGAACCGTATCAGGAACCGCTCGATGGTGGCCATCCAAGAAATGGAGGGAGTCAAAGTTTTCCCGGATCGATGACGGCGTGGCGGATGGTCTTGCGTTTCCAGGTCCAGGTGAAGTGAACTTTTCCATCGCGAGTCTGGATGACGTAGGGATAGGAAAACTCGCTCCGTTCTTCTTTTTCCAGCGTCATCACCGGCGTCCACTTTTTTCCATCTTCGGAGATTGCGATATTGAGCATCTGGCGATTGGCGGGAAAGGGGGCGCGCTTGAGGGTGTGGTTGTAAATGATGAGATGCCGTCCGTCGGCGAGGGTGATGGCGTCGGTGCCGGAGTTCGGATTGGGCAAGGAGGTGGCAGTGAACGGTCCCCAGGTTTTCCCGCCGTCTTCGGACCAGGCCTGGGCGACGACGCTCTCTTTCGACCGGCATAGCACCTGCCAGCGTTGATCGGAGTGAAACAGGAGACTCGGCTGGATGGCGTTGAAGTTCGACGCGTCGTTGATTGGTCCGATGACTTCCCAGGTTTTGCCAAGGTCGCGGGTGATCTCAAAATGAACCCTCCAGCCGTCGTGCTCGGTGCTGCTGGGGCAGAGGATGGCACCGTCCGCGAGCTGGATTGCCTTGTTTTTCACCGGTCCGATCAGGTGCGGACTGGAACCGAGCTTTTCGTTTTCTCCGAGCTTCCAAGGTTCGGCCCAGGTTTTTCCGCCATCGTCGGAGCGGGTCATCATGCCCCACCAGGAACTCGCGCGATTGGGTTCGTGGGGAACCACTTTGTAAAAGAGTAGGAGAGGTCCTTCCGTCGTCTGGAAAAGCACGGGATTACCGGTGCGATGGTCGGAGTCTTCGCCTTCGGTACCATCGACCACGGCGACGGGAGGCAGCCATTTCTCTTCGACTCGGCGTGTGAACCAGATGGAATTGTCGATGTCAGGTTCGCTGGTGCCGCCGAACCACGCGGCGGCGAGTTGTCCGTCGGGCAGCTCGACGAGGGTCGAGGAATGACAACTCGGTGTGGGGGCTTCTTCCGGATTGAAAAGAAACTCGGCGCTTTCCCAGGCGCCTTCTCCGGGCTGAGTCAGGGGCGGAAGTTTGGACCGTGAGGGGTGATAGTTCTCGACCCGCCAGATGGCGTCACCGCGATAGATCTCGCCAATCGGGTAGCGGGCATTGGGAGTGACGGCGGTGTCCATGATGTTCGCGATTTCCGAAACGACTTCGGGATGCGTCGCGGCCAAATCGCTCGTTTCGCCGATGTCTTTTGAGAGATCGTAGAGCTGGATTTTTCCGCCGTCCTTGCCAAGCCGGATGCCTTTCCAATCGCCGAGTCGGACACACTGGTCGTAGTAGCGTCGGCAGTGTCCGTAGTCGCGATACAGAAAGTCGCGTTGCTTTGCCATCGGTTCGTTTTTCAGGGCCGAGGTCACGGAAATCCCGTCGATGCTGAGATCTTTCGGAACGATCGTCCCGGCGAGTTCGGCAAAAGTCGGGAGCATGTCCTCGAATCCGATGACTTCGTCGGACACTGATCCGGCGGGAATGGTGCCGGGCCAGCGGGCGATGAAGGGAACGCGGATGCCGCCCTCGGTGAGGTCGCGCTTGAAGCCGCGCAGCGGACCGCAGGTGTGAAATTTTTTCCAAACGGTGGAGTGGCCGCCGTTGTCACTGGAGAAAATGATGAGCGTGTTCTCCCGTAGGCCGAGCTCATCAACGAGGGCGACGATTTCACCGACGCTCTCGTCGAGTCGGTGGACCATGGCGGCGTATTTTTTCGCTTTTTCCGGCCACTCACGATCGGTGAAGGGATCGGTCGAGGGAACCGCCCATCCGTCGGGATCTTCATCCTTGGAGGAGAAATGCGGCAAGGTGAAGGCACTATAGTAAAAGAAGGGCGCGTCCGTTTTGGCGGATTGGCGGATGAATTTCAGGGCGTGCTGGGCGAGCAGATCGTGGCTGTAGTGTTCGCGGGTAACGGCATTGTTGGGCAGTTCGCGCCGGCCTTCGTTGTCATCGAGATACTCGGTCCAGTAGTAGTGGGCGTGGTCCTGGTTGAGATAGCCAAACCAGTCATCGAATCCCTGGTTGGTGGCGCGACCGGGCGTATTCGGATCGCCCAGCGACCACTTGCCGATGCCGCCGGTGTGGTAGCCAGCCTGCTTCAGGACTTCAGCCACGGTGACGTCTTCGTCGTCGAAATAGGTCGGGTAATGCGGCACGTTGTCACGCGCCGGTGTGTGGCCGTTGTGGAGCCCGGACATCAGCACGCTTCGCGACGAAGTGCAGACGGGGCCGCCTGCGTAGGCCTGGGTAAATCGAATGCCTTCTGCGGCGAGACGATCGAGATGGGGCGTTTCGATCAACTCCTGGCCGTAGCAGCCCAAGTCGCCATAACCGAGATCATCGGCGAGAAGGAAGATGATGTTGGGGGGAGAATCGGTCGCGCTGAGACGCTGAGGCGCGGAGGAGAGGAGAGTGATGAGAAGTAGGAAAGGGAGGAGTTTCTTCATTTGGCAAAAGTCTTGGCGGATTCGTTGACGTCGCGGTTCCAGGCTTCCCAGGCGGCTTGGAGTTCGCGGAGTTGGTCGGGTTCCTCGGCGGAAAGGTCGATCTGTTCGCCGGGATCGGTATCGAGCCGGAACAACTCTACCTTTTTGCCCTCGGCACAGAGTTTCCACGGTCCTCGACGCACGGCGCGGAGTGATTTCATGCGCCAAAACAGGGTGCGGTCGGGAAGCGCGTCGCCGTGGAACAACAACGGTCCGAGATCGGCGCCGTCGAGAGCGAGAGCGTCTGTCTCGATTCCGGCAACAGCAGCGATGGTGGGAAAGAGATCGGTGGAGTGGCTTAGCGTATCAGTCTCGGCCGGTTCGATCCGGCCCGGCCAGGAAACGATCGTGGGAACACGATGGCCGCCTTCGTAGATCTGTGCCTTCTGCCCGTGAAATGGTCCGTTGCTGGAGATGTGTTTGAAGTTTTTCCCGTAGGTCAGGTAGCCGCCGTTGTCTGAGGTGAAAATAACGAGGGTATTGTCTCGAAGGTCGCGGCGCTCCAGCAGGTCGATCAGTCTGCCGACGCTCGCATCGAGTGCCTCGACCATCGCTTTCACATGCGGAGCGACATTTCCGGGATCGGGAATGATGCCCCACTTGTCGTTGCCATAGTCGGTGCCTTTTTGACGATGCGGTGGATCGTTGGGGCCCTGCCAGGGAAAGTGAATGGCGAGGTGAGGCAGGTAGAGGAAAAAGGGCGTTTCCTCTTTTTGGCATCGCTCGATGAAATCGATGCTGTAGTCGGTCAGGAGATCGGTGGTGTAGCCGCTCTCCATGTCGATTTCGTTGCCGTGCCACCAGTCCTCGTTTCCGCTGCGATCGATGTGAGTGTGGTAGTCGCCATCGCCCGACGCCAATCCTCGGAATTCGTCAAAACCTTGGTTGGGAGGGAGAAACGGAGGTTGGTAGCCGAGGTGCCATTTGCCGAAGCAAGCCGTGGCGTAGCCCTTTTCTTTCAGGACTTCCGCGATGGTCACGGCGCCATGTGGCAGCCCTTCCTCTCTCTGGTTTTTTCCCGAAAGGGCTCCGTCGAACTGCGGCCCAAACCGCTGCTGGTATTTCCCTGTCAGCGTGGCCGCGCGAGTCGGCGTGCACATCGGACCGGCGGAGTGAAAATCGGTGAACCGTAATCCCGTGGCGGCCAGCGCATTGATGTGCGGCGTCTCATTGATCTCGCTCCCGTAGCAACCCAGATCGGCGTAACCGAGATCATCGGCGACGATCAGCAGGATATTGGGCGGACTCGCCACGGCGAATTCCACGGCGAGCGGAATGATTGCGAGGAGCGCGGCAAACGGGCGAAGGCGAAAAGTATGGAATGGGAGCATCGGGGAGATCCTCTTTCTGCCACGAGCGATGGGCTGGGTAAAGCGGCTTCCGGACCCTGATCCAGCCAATGCCGGGCTCCATGCCATTTTGTTTCTGGAATTGCATCCGGATTGCTCACTCTTCAGAATGCGAATGTGATTTGCGCATGCCTTGCGCTGGTTGAACCGAACTTTCATTTATGGAACCGCAGAAATCTTCGGACGGAACCCGCGACGTCGTCGAACAGGCCGAACTGTTCGCCACGCGACTCATTGCCCACGGGAATCCGGAAAAGATGGTCTTTCATGACATCCGGCGTACCCACCAGGTTGTCCGGGACCTGAATTCCATTCTCGAACACGAAACGCTTTCGGACGAAGACGCCGAAATCGTGCGATTGGCCGCTTGGCTGGTGAATACCGGTTACCAGAAACCGCCCGCCGACGAGGATCGTGATCCGGCGGTCCCGATCAGCCGCTATTGCCTCGAAGAAAGCGTGCGTATCGCTGGAGAATTCCTTGCCTCCGTTCAATATCCGCCCGCGCGAATCAAGCAGGTTCAGGACGTGATTCGCACGGCCATCTTCCAGGATTGCGAACGCACTCAGTTGGGAAAAATCCTCGTCGATGCCATCTACTCCTGCCTCGGAGGCGAGAATGCCAAGGAAGATCTCAAGCTGCTTTATGAGGAAGTCCTGCTGACCAGTATTGAGGCGATCGATCGCAGTTCGTGGTATGACACCGTGATCGATATTCTAACCAATCATCAGTATTTCACTGAATTTGCGAGGACGGAATTCGAACCGAAAAAGCAGAAACTCATCCTCCATCTTCAGAAGGACCGGAAGAAACTGGAAAAACAGCAGGACGTGCTCCTGAAGCGCGAACTTGAGATCAGCGACGAGGAACTGAAAGAGCTGAAGAAGAATCTCGCTACCCAGCAAGGGCGGGATCCGCGTGGCATCCAGACCCTTTTTCGGACAGCCATGAAAAACCATTACTCTCTGAACATGATGGTCGACCGCAAGGCGGGCATCATGATCTCGGTGAATTCCATCATCCTATCACTCATCGTGGGCGGCATCATCGGAGATCGTGCGGTAGGTGCGTTTCCCGGATTTTTGCCGGCCCTGATTCTCGGGATTTCATCAGCTTGCTCGATGTTTTACGCCGTCCTGTCCATCATTCCCGAGAAGTCTCACGGTGAGTTTTCAGAAGAGGAAATCCGCAACAAGAGCGGCAACCTGCTCTACTTCGGCAATTTCCACAGCATGCACTATCGCGACTTCGAGTGGGGAATGCTGCAAATGCTGAACGACTCCGGTTATCTCTACTCGTCCATGATCCGGGACCTCTATTATCTCGGCCGGGTCCTGAAACCGAAATACCGGCGCATCCGGGCGTCCCTGCTGATCTTCGTCGTCGGCATTATCGCCGCGTTCGTCGTCGCACTGGTGCAGCGGGCATTTTGATTGTCGGCTTTCTCGAAAACAGCTGATCAAACAGGGTAGGATCCGTCATCCAACTCTGTTGGATCGCGGGAAGATCACTTCCGCAGTCGATCGCGTTCGACTTCCTGACTCCAGGCATCGAGTGCCGCGTTCATCGCTTTGACGCGCTCGGCTTGTTCGGTGGCGAGATCAGTCGCTTCGATGGGGTCGGCTTCCAGGTCGAAGAGCATTGGCGGCAGGTCGGAAGGTCCGTCCGGCAGGTTTTTGGTCACGAATGGACGCACCAGTTTCCAGCGGCCGTCGCGCATGGCGGCGTTGTGGGAATAGAGCGGGACGTGGCGATTCCACTGCCAGAAACGATGCGCGGGAGCGAAGAACTTTCCACCTTCGAGGACGGAGCGGAAGCTGACGCCATCGAGCGGCAGCGCTTTGCGGTTTTCGGGAAAAGGAAGATCGCAAAGGTCGATCAGGGTCGGGAGAACATCGGCGAAGTGAATCGGCGCGTCGCTCTCGCCCGCCTCGATCTTTCCGGGCCAGCGAACCATGAATGGGACGCGGATGCCACCTTCGTGAACGGTGTACTTGGTGCCGCGGAGATCGAGATTGAACCGTTCCTCAACGAGAGGATCAGGACCATTGTCGCTGGCGAAAATGACGAGGGTGTTGTCCGCGATGCCGAGGGCATCGAGTTCGGCGAGCAGTTCGCCAATGCCTTCGTCCATGATTTCGATCATGGCGTAGACGGTGGCCGTCTCTTCGGGGATGCCTCGATCGAGGTAGGGTTTCACCCGATCGGCAGGCGCATCGATGGGCCGATGTGGCGCGTAGTGAGCGAGGTGAAGAAAGAATGGTTCGTCGCGATGACGACGAACGAAATCGACGGCACGTGAAGACAGTTCCGTGGTCAGGTAGTCGCCTTCTTCCTGGAATTCTTCTTCCGTGCCATTGATGTCGAGCCGGAAACGGAAATAGCGTGGTGCCATGAGGTGACCGATGAAGACTTCGGCTTCGTCGAACCCGCGTTTCAGCGGGTGAAAGGCTTCGCCCGTTCCGAGGTGCCATTTTCCAATGATCCCGGTGCGGTAACTGGCGGCGCGGAAGCGATCGGCCAAGGTCGTCTCATCAAGTTTCAGGCTGGTGAGCTCGGGATATTTCTCCATGTTCAGCGTCACCACCCCGGTGCGATGAGGGTAGCGGCCAGTCAGGAGCGATGCCCGAGCGGGCGCGCAAACGGCCGATCCGGAATAAGCCTGCGAAAACCAGAGGCTTTCCTGCTTGAGACGATCGAGGTTCGGGGTGCGGCTGGCCTCATTGAAACAGGACAGATCTCCCACCGCCATGTCGTCGGCGAGAATGAGAATGACGTTGGGTGTTTTCTCGGCGGCCCGAGCCGAGATGGCGCTGCAGCCGAGTATCAGGAGGCAGAGGAAGATTCGCAGGAGTTTCATATTAGGTGGCCGTCTTCGCCAGAAGGTGGCCGTTTGGCGGGCAGCGGGTTCCACGCTCTGGTGAGCGCGGCTACGGAACTTCGTGCTTGGTTCGTGGGAGACGCTCTCGCATCCGTTCTGCCAGGTCGGAGATCGTGTCGGCATAGCGATCCCGATAGATCAGGTTCTCGGTCTCCAGTGGGTCAGATTCGTGATCGTAGAGTTCGCGAGCTTGCGCCTCGCCGGATTTCCAGTCCCGCCATTCGTTGTAGCGATAGCGATCGGTGCGGATGGAGTAGCCCATGATCTCGGGTGGTTTGCCGCGCAGGTAGTTGGGTCGCGGGGTCTGGGTGATGGCGACATCTTTCACCATCGCTGCGGGATCATCGAGCACCGGCACCAGCGAGACGCCCTCAAGTTCGTCGGGGGCCTTCAGCCCACAAAGATCGGCGAGGGTGGGGTAGAGATCGAGCAATTCGACCAGTGAATTGGTGCGCTGGCCATTGGGATGACCGGGAGCGTCGATGATCAGCGGCACACCGGCATCGAGTTCGAAGGCGGTGGTTTTTCGGGTCAGGCCGTGTTCGCCGAGGTGAAGTCCGTGGTCAGACCAGAAAACCACGACCGTATTCTCGCGGAGGCCGAGCGAATCGAGTTCGTCGAGCACCTTGCCGACCTGGGCATCGAGATAGCTGATCGCCGCGAGGTGTCCGTGATGCATTTCGCGCAGCAGGGTTGCTTCCTTCTCGCCATCGAAACGATCTTTCGTGAGCGCGATCTCCGGAACGCCAGCGGGAGGAGACAGGTGAGACGGTAGGGGGATGGTTTCAGGGTCGTAGAGATCCCAGTATTTCTTCGGAGCGTTGAATGGCGTGTGGGGTTTCCAAAAACCGACCGCGAGGAAAAAGGGATCGCCCTTTTCGTGAATCGATCTCATCGCCTCGATGGCCGTCTTTGCCACCCGTCCATCGAAATAGGCCTCGTCCGAGACGTCGCGACATTCGTGTCCGAGCCGACCCGAGGCGAGGTTGGGCGGAACCTCTCCGCTGCCGACCTGTGGCTTGTCGTTGGCGTGGCTGTTGTAGTGCAGCACTGAAGGCACGCTCCAGGAATCGGGATCGCCCTTGAAATCGTCCTGACGCCAGTTGTGGAAGATCTTGCCGACGCATTGGGCGTGATAGCCGCTCTGCTTGAACAATTGCGGGAGCGTCACGGTATCTGGTCTGTTCTGACGAAAGTGGGTGACGAGATCCCAGACACGAAGGGTATCGGGACGAAGGCCCGTCAAAACCGAAGCGCGCGAAGGATTGCAGACTGTCTGTTGGCAATAGGCCCGCTCGAAAAGAGTGCCCTGCTCAGCCAGCCGATCGATGTTCGGCGAAAGGACGTGAGCATCTCCGTAGCACCCCAGTTCGACTCGCAGATCATCGACTGCGATGAAGAGAACGTTTTGCTTTTCGACGGTCGACGCGACGGAGGCGGTAATGATGAAGGACAGTGTAAGAAAAAAACCGAAGAATGGAGTCAAGGGGCGACGCCAACTCGGTTTTGTGGGAACGGGAAATGAAATGTGAAACACGGGAAGCAGTGAAACATTTCGTGACTTTCGCGGCAACACCTCGAAGGCGCCCTATTCGTTTCCAAGCATCAAAAAATAGCGTGTTCCTTTTCGTTGCCCCGTCTTTGCGAGGGCGCCCATCCTTACCAGTTCCCCCAAATCGCGCCGTGCTGTCGCGGCAGAGGTCTTGGTGATGGTGAGGTAGTTGCCGGCACTCAGCCCACCCTCGAAACCTGACGGACCTTCACGAAACATTCGCCGAAGCGCCTTCGCCTGGCGTGGATTGAATCGGTCACCGAAACGATCAAAGAAGCGAGTCTTTTGAATCACGAACTCGATTCGTTGGAGGGAAGTGTGGATCGACTTCAGGACCATTCCGCCAAACCACACAATCCATTCGGTCGTCTCGTTGGTAAAGCGGGTGGCGGCGAGCGCTTCATAGTATTGCTTCCTCTCCGCCTCGATGGTTTCCGAGAGCGCCACGAGCAGCGGGCGGCCGGTCGCTTGGAAAAGCGCTTTTTCGGAAATCGCGCGTCCAATACGACCATTGCCATCAACAAAAGGGTGGATTGATTGGAAGCGGAGATGGGTCAAAGCCGACCGTGTCAGGGCGGAAATAGGGATGTTTTTTTCGTTAGGGGTGGTTTCGTTGAACCAGTTTAAAAATGCGCTCATTTCACCCGCGACGGTGGATGAGGGCGGCGCCTCGAAATGAACTTCGGGGTCAAATGGATCTCCGGTGACGATCTGCATCGGTTCGTCGCCGGTTCGATATGAACCGAGCGATGTATCCTCCAGTTGAGCCAGCATCAGCTTTCGATGCCATCCGCACAGCATCTTGTCATCGAGCGGGTTAGCGAACCGTTGCCAGTTGTCCACCAGCAGGTCTGCGATTCCTCTTTCGCGGGGGCCAATGCCTCGTTGGCGATCTACCTTGAGACCGAAGCCCTGCTGAAGTGAAGCCTGAACGCTTTGCCGGTCCAGGATTTCTCCCTCGATCCGGGATGTCTGCATCCCTTCGTCCGTGAGTAATTCAATCCGAATCCCATCCTGCTCCAAAGAGTCGAGGTGCGAAAAGGTGCCCGAGATCCGGCCCGAATCTCTAAGAAACGCCGCTTCCAAAGATCGCAGTGCCTCGGCGTCGTAAGTAAAATCGGGCCAATCCGGAAGCTGCCAGTTCCATCGCATGAGCGAAAAAACGATACTTTATCGCTCAGGTTTATCCATAAATTTGAGCGATAATTTGCCATTTTTCGCTCAATGAGCTATCGTGCCAAGGCGTCCCGAATTGATTTCGCCACCTGACTTCCCAGCAGATCGTAACCTTGGCTGTTGAAGTGGACATCCTGTGGATTCTGGACTTCGGCGAGGTGAGGGGTGATGAAGGTGAAGAGGTCGTCAGTGGCGACGCCGTGCTTTTCCATCACTCGCGCGGCGATGGCGTTTCGCTCGACGATGGCGGGCGTCATTTCGGGGCCTTCCTTGCCATCGGGCGGGATCGGCGTGGTGCTTGCCCAGATGACGGTGGCACCGGTGGCTTTGAGGCGGGTGACGATTTCGTCGAGGCGCTGCTCATAGTCGGCGGGAGGCGTTCGGCGATCGTGGATGCCGAAGTTGAAGTGAATGACATCCCAGTTTCCGCCGCCGAGCCAGACGTCGAGCTTCTTGAGACCGGTGGCGGTGGGGCCGCAGTTGGCAGGAGCCCGATGGACATTGGCTTCGCCTTTCATCTCACGACGCACGGCCTGGGTGTAACCTCGAGACACGGAGTCGCCGATGAGGAGAACGCGGGGAAGCGCGAGATCGTCTTTCACGAAGTCCCAGGCATTCGAGCGGCCTGCGATTCTCTCCTTCTTGTGAATGGGCAGGTAGAAATTGCCGAGTTCGGCCTGAAGCACTTCTTCCCATGCTTGCTCGGCGGGCGGTAGCTTGGCAACGAGAGCCGCATATTCGGCGTCGACCTTCGCCTCGGCGGCCGCCTTTTTCGCCGCAGCTTCCTCGGCGTTGGTGGGCTCGGTATCCTTTTCCGCAGCAGCGAGAGGAATACTTGTAGCGAGGATGAGGAGGGTGAAAAAGCGGTGAGAAAATTTCATGGGATCGAGTTCGGCTGGCGTTTGCGAAACGCCCGTGCGTTTGACGGTGATTTCAGATGCCTTCAGCGTTGTTTTGGTCGGCGTGGCGATCGGCGCCGGCGGGGGCTTTCCACGCTTCGTTGCGCTTGACGTTCGGAAGTGGGTCGCCGGTTTCTCGACTGAAGGTGTCGGGACTGATTTCGTCGGGCACCGAATCGGCGGTCTGGTCCATCCAGCGATCGAGCGCGTCGGCGAGTTTCTTCTCAATACCCGCGTAGGTGGGATTGCCAGCGAGGTTGGCGATCTGATGAGGATCACCTTGGGTGTCGTAAAGTTCGACTTCGGGACGCGGCGCGAGAAAGATGTCGGCCTGGATCGGCGGCAATGGTTCCGAGGAATCGCGAGCGGCACGCAGTGCCTGGAAGGAATCGGATTTCACCGAGTCGGCCGGACCTTGGAGCGCGAGTTGAGGGCGGAAGTTGCGGATGAAAAGCCAGCGGCCATCGCGGACACCACGACCGTGGGCTTCGTAGTCATGCCAGTTGTGCTCGGAAAAAGCGAAAGGCCGAATGGTAGCCGTGGGATCGGCGAAAACTGGCGCGAGGTCGCGGCCTTGGAAGGTCGGGCTTTTCTCCATCCCGGCGAGCGCGGCGAAGGTGGGGGCGATGTCGAGAACGCTGATGAGCGAATCCGAGACGCTGCCCGGTTCGTTGATGCCAGGACCGGTGGCGATGAAATAGGTCTGCATGCCATCGTCGATCAATCGCGTCTTAGCTCTAGGGAAAGGTCGGCCGTTGTCCGCGATGATGACGAGCCAGGTATTTTCGAATTCACCGTTCGCTTTCAGCCAATCGGCAACCTGCCCGACAAAGTGATCGTAGCGAGTGACTTCGTTGAGGTAGGAAGCAAAATCTTCCCGCGTTTCCGGCGTGTCGACGAGGGCAGGCGGGAGAACGACCTCGGCCGGAATGTGCTTCGGGCCGTAGGCGGTCTCGTCCCATTCCTTGTCGCCGTCCCAGGCCCGGTGGGCGTCGAGCGCGGCCAGCCACAGGTAGAACGGTTGGTCTTTCGGCGCTTCGTCCAAGGCCGTGATCCAATTTCCATGGCCGCCCGAGTTGCCTTCCACTTTCGGCGAATACTCCTTCACCCACGGCTCGGTCGGTGGCGTCTCTCCCTCGGGCGCGGGCTTCCAGGTCATGTGATTTTTTCCGGCCAGGGCCGTGTGGTAGCCAGCATCGCGAAGCATTCCGCCGAGGGAAGGCAGGTGCCAGGAAATCGGTCGGTGCAATTCGGCGGCCTCGCCGTTGTTGTGCGGATAGCGGCCCGTGTTGATGCTCGATCGGCTCGGGCTGCAACTGCTGGCGGTCAGGTAGGCGTTGGTGAATTTCATCCCCTCTGCAGCAAGGGCATCGATGTTCGGCGTCCGGCCATTCGGGCTGCCGTAGCAGCCGAGATCGTCATGGCTGATGTCGTCGGCGATGAGAACGATGAGATTGGGGCGATCGTCGGCCCGCAGGAGGTTCGATGAAAAAACGAGCGTTGCGAGGATGAGGGGGATGAAAAGGTTTTTCATGAAAGTCGTGAAGGCAATGAGGGGAGAGGGGAACGAATGAAACACGGGATGACCGCAGTTCCACCCGCGAAATCGGGGAGGCTGTTTTGCCGGAATCCAGAGTTCGGAAAATCAATCCAGCCGCTTTATCCGCAGGTCTTTCCAATAGACCCGCCAGCCGGCTTGCCAGTTTTTCCCGCCATGGACCTGAAGCCCGATGGCGCCGGTCGGCTCGACCGCTTCGCGAGCCTTTTCTTCATCGAATTGAGGATGCGTCGTCTTCGACAGGTCGATGCGGCAGACGGCGAGATCGTTGACCCACGTCTCGATCACGGGTAGCTCGCCGCCGGTGACGCGAATCCTCATCCGGTTCCATTCGCCCGTTTTCCAGGCTTCCAGCCACTCTTCCTGAGTGCAGGTCATTTCGTAAACATCGTCGGGCCAATCCTTGGTGCGCGAGTCGACGGCCATCTCGAGCTCCGGTTTTTCGGGATCGATTCGGGAGAATCCGAAGGGACGAAACGGCACGCTGTAGGGTTTCGTCTCGAGCCGAATGTGACCGACATTGCCGTGGTCGTGATGATCGACATAGATTTGCCAACCACCGCCACGTTCGTCGGTGCGAACAAAGACGCCGCTGTCCGGACCCCAATCGGGTTTCAGGGAAAGCTCCAGCTCGAACTGGGAGAATTTCTCGTCGGTCAGAAGCAGTCCGCCATTTCCAGAGCCGGGCGGATCCTGTTCGCCAAAAAGCGCGCCGTCTCCCGTCACGCCCCAATTTCCACCGGTGCCGTGCTGACCGCGTTCCGTCTGCTTGTGCCAGCCGGTCAGGTCCTTGCCGTTGAAAAGAGAGGTCCAGCCGGAATCGTCGGCGGAGAGGGCTGCTGCTGTGAATAGGCCAGCGGAGGCGAGCGCCAGAAGAGAGGGTTTCTGAAAAGTCATTCCCGGAGTTTGGCGAGAACTTTCCCGATTGAAAAGGGCGCGATTACACCTGGTCATTGAAGCGGGCGAGACGCACGCGCTCCCAGTGTGTTAATCTGTAACCAGACGACAAAACGCTTCGTCTTTTTTTCACGAAACCGGAACCTGTCAGTGAGTTGCCGGTTCATTCCTCCCGAAGATCCCTGTTCCTCTCATGTGGCGACCCACTCTCCTTACCATCCTCGTAATCATTCTCGGCTTGCCTGCGGGTTCGCTGCATGCACAGAAGGTCCTTGGCGAAGGCATTTTCCATCGTTTCGATCGCGATGGCGACGGAACCGTCACCGAAGCAGAGCTTCCTGACGCGGCCACGCGAGCCCGCTACGACCGGAACGGCGATGGATCGGTGACGCTGGCGGAATTCCGGGAAACGGTTCGCGGTGAAAAACCGGCCACGGATTCAAGCGAAACGGAAGAAAAGAGAGACGATGGTTCGGACCGGCTCGATGCCTTCGTGGCGGCGCTGGATACCGACAAGGACGGGAAACTTTCTCGCGAGGAATCGCGTGGCGGAGGCTGGTTCGATCGAGTCGATCGCAATCGTGACGACCTCATCGACGCCGCGGAGCTCGACGCGGTTCGCGCCTTGGTGAAGCGACTCGGTAGCGGCATCCTTCCCGAAGTGCCGGAGCATCCGATCACCGAATCGGAAATCGCGGAGATCACCAGCGGCCCGGAAATTCTCAAGCCGGAAGACGTCGGTGTGGGCCGCATGATTCCCGACATCACTTTCACGACAATCGACGGCGAAACGCATTCGCTCGCGGAAGCCAAAGATCATCGCGGCGTGGTCATCGCCATGACCAGCGCGACGTGTCCGGTGAGCAAGCGGTTCCTGCCCGCGCTCGCCGAGCTGGAACCCAAGCTGGCGGCGCAGGGAATTCCGCTGGTATTGGTGAATCCTTTCGCCAGTGAAACCCTCGACGAGATCCGTCCCCAAATCGCAGAGCACGGCCTCAAGGCGCCTTACGTTCACGATACAGACAAAGCCTTCGCCACTGCTCTCGGCGCGACCACAACGACGGAGGTGTTCTTTCTAGATTCCAAACGCACCCTCCTCTATCGCGGGGCGCTCAGCGATCAGTATGGGATCAACTACAGCGTCGAGAAACCGCGACACGAATACCTCGTCGACGCGATCGAGGCGCACTTGAAAAACGAGCGCCCCCTGATCTCGGCAACGGCCGCCCCGGGATGCGAACTCGACCTCAAGACCGAGGACGCTTCCCTGACTCAAACCGACGTCACCTATCACCGCGACGTCGCGCGCATTCTTCAGCAGAACTGCGTTGGTTGTCATCACGAAGGCGGGATCGCTCCGTTCGCGCTCGATGATTTCGTCGAAGTCGACGACCGCGCCAAAGTCATCAAGCGAGTCGTCACCGAGGGCACCATGCCGCCGTGGTTTGCCGCGCCGCAGGCCGACGGCGGACCGAGTCCGTGGGCGAACGATCATTCCCTTTCAGCCCGCGACCGAGCCGATCTACTCGCCTGGCTGGAGTCGTCCGACCGTCCCATGGGCGATCCCGCCGACGCGCCGGAACCGCTCACTTTTTCCACCGAATGGACCATCGGCGAGCCCGACCTGGTGGTGCCCATCAGTCACGCCTACGACATCAAGGCCGACGGTTTCATGCCCTACCAATACGACACGGTGAAACTTGAACTCACCGAGGATCGCTGGGTAGGCGCTTGGGAGATTCGTCCGTCGGAATACGACGTCGTTCATCACGTCATCGTTCAGGTTTTCAAGAGTGGCGACAAGGTCACGCGGCGGGGCGAAGCCGAAGCTGGCTATTGGGCGGCTTACGTTCCCGGGAATGGTTCGCACGTCTATCCCGAAGGCTTTGCCAAAAAGCTGCCGGCTGGTGCGACGGTGCAGTTCCAGATTCACTACACCCCCAGCGGAGTGGCCAAAAAGGAACGCCTGAAAATGGGGCTCAAGTTTGTCGAGAACCCGCCTCGTTACGAGGTGAAAACCTTGCCCCTGGCCGATCGCAAGCTGGAGATTCCTCCGGGCGCGCCGAATCACGAGGAAGGCATGAGCCGCAAGGCTCCCGTCGACATTCCCGTCATCGGCTTCATGCCTCACATGCATACCCGCGGAAAGGCCTTTCGCTACGAGGTCACCTACCCGGATGGCGAGCACGAGATCCTGCTCGACATCCCGCGCTACGATTTCAACTGGCAGCTGCGCTACGAACTCAAGGAACCGAAGCTGATCCCCCGAGGCAGCACCGTAAAGGTCACCGGCGTCTTCGACAACAGCACCGGCAACCAGGCCAATCCCGACCCCACCAAAACCGTTCGCTGGGGCGACCAGACCGTGGATGAAATGCTCATCGGCTACATGGAATACTTCGTGCCGGTGGAGGAAGGCAAGGTGGCGTCCAAGGATTGAAGGCTCACGCATATCCCTTCATGAAGCGTCTTGTCGTGGCTCGACGAATTGGTGATGTTGCCGAGTCGTGTCGAGAATCTGTCTCCAACGTCTGCTGATACTCTCTGTCCTGAGCCTGGGAGCGTGCCTTCGTTCCGGGGCGGTGGCATCGGAAAATATAGACGCCTTCGCCACCTATCTCGCGCCGCTTTTCGAGGCACACTGCACCAAGTGCCACGGCGAAAACGGCAAAGTGAAGGGGAAGGTCGACCTTTTGAGTCTCAAGTCGGTGTCCGATATTTCCGCCGATCCGGAACTGATTCGTGATCTTATTGACGCCATCGATTTTCAGGACATGCCGCCGGAAGATGAGCCGCCTCTGAGCGAGGTCGATCGCACGCGGGCGGTGAGCGCCTTGGAGACGCTGTTGCACCAGAGCCTGGCCAAGGCGGACGCGGCGCCGGTGACGCCGATTCGCCGGATGAACCGCTTCCAGTACCACAACGCGGTGAAGGACCTGTTCGGACTGAAAGTCGAAGTCTTCTCCCTGCCCGAGCGGATGTGCCGCGAGTACGACGATTATTTTCAGCCGGCCACGGGCAAGATGCCGGACAGGGTGAAGGTCGGCAGCCGTCCGCTGGGAAAGTCGCAATTGATCGAGAAACGTCTCGGGGGCGTCGCGGCATTTCCGCAGGATCTCAGGGCGGAGCACGGTTTCGATACCCAGGCGGATCATCTCACGCTGTCGCCCCTGTTGATGGAGTCCTTTCTTCGCCTGGGAAAGTCGATCGTCGAGAGCCACGACTTCAACCCCGCCAACTGCAAGGAATGGGACACCTACTTTTCCGAGCCGAAAGCAGGCGAACCGATCGAACCCATCATTCGGGATCGTCTGCGCCGACTGTTGATCCTGGCTTTCCGCCGACCGGTGGAAGATGAGGTTCTCGATCGCTATTCCGCCTATGTGATTTCTCTAACGCGGGAACAGGGCATGTCCGTCTCCGATGCCATGAAAGAAGGGGCCGCGGCCGTGCTGGCGTCGCCGCGATTTCTCTATCTCTATGATCGAGGCAAGGATCAAGATGAGGCGGCTAACCGGAATCATGACTTCGAACTGGCTTCGCGGCTTTCGTTCTTTCTCTGGGGCAGCCTGCCCGACCAGAGACTGTTGAACTTGGCGGAAAAGCATCAGCTGGGCGATCCGGAGATCCTCGCGGCGGAAGTCGATCGTCTCTTGCGCGACGACCGGCTCAAGAATTTCTGCGACAGCTTTCCCTCCCAATGGATGCAACTCGACCGGATCGTGACCTCGGTGCCCGATCCCGACCAGTTTCCCGAATTCTACTATGCCAAGTACCGCACCAGCATGGACATGATGCTGGAGCCTTTGCTGCTGTTCGAGACCCTGCTGATCGAAAACCATTCCGTCATCGAGCTGATCGATTCCGATTTCAGCTATCGCAGCACCCGGCTGCGGACTTGGTATGGAGAAAAGGTGGACAAAAAGCCCGACGGACCGGTTACGCTGCAGTTCGAACGTGTGCCACTGAAGGAACGGCGCCAGGGCGGTATCATCACCACCGCTGCCGTCATGACGATGACTTCTGGTCCCAAGCGTACCCACCCGATCACGCGAGGAGCGTGGATCGCCAGCACGATTTTCAACGACCCTCCCGAACCGCCTCCGGCCGATGTTCCGCCGTTGGAGGAATCCACCAAGGGGGTGCCGGAGAACCTCACCCTTCGCGAGCGTTTCGCCCTGCATCGCGAAAATGCCAGTTGTGCCGGCTGCCATGAGAAGATCGATCCGCTCGGATTCGCGCTTGAACAGTACGGCCCCGCCGGCAAATGGCGCGAGGTTTACGAGAACGGGCGACCCGTCGATGCCAGCGGCGAGCTTTTTCGCCGGCATTCGTTCAAGAATGTCGTCGGATTCAAAGACGCCATCCTCGAAGAAAAGAAACGCTTCGTGCGCGGGTTCGCGGCTCACCTGCTTTCGTTTGCGCTCGGGCGTCCCATGACGGCGTCCGACTCGCCCGCGCTGGATCGGATCGTCGAGCAAGCGGCGGCCGATGATTATCGGTTCCACTCCCTCATTCACGCACTGGTCGCCAGCGAGCCTTTCCGTCAGAATGCGTCGGGTGGCAAAGCCTTGGCCGCGCATTGATTCCCGTTTTTCCCGCTTTCGATATGAACCCGTTTTCCCGACGCACCTTTCTCCGTGGCGCAGGCGGAGCCATGCTTTCGTTGCCCGGTTTCGAAAGCCTGGCCACTTTTGCCGGGGCAGCGGGCGCCTCGAAACCAGCTCAGCGGCTCGCCATTTTCTATGTCCCGATCGGCGTGGTCCGGAAGGCGTTTTTCCCGGGTGAAGCCGACGCGGCGATTCCGAAGTTCACCAGTGATCAGAAAGAAATTCCGACCAAGGCGAGCTACGCGCCGGGGATTCATCCGCTGGAATTTACGCCGACGCTCGAACCGCTGAAACCGATTCAGAACGAGGTGACTTTCATCACCGGGATGGATCGCACCTACCAGAACGGCACCGACGTTCATGCCCAATGCGGCTCCTGTTTCCTCAGCAGCGCGGCGCCAAATACGATCACGACTTCCGCCTACCCGCTCGACCGCACTTTCGATCACATCGTGGCGGATCAGATCGGTGGAGCGACGCCGTTTCGCACGCTTGAGATCAGTTGCAACAGTCATAAGGACAACCTCGAATCGATCTATTTCGACAACATCTCGTGGTATGGCACCGGACACGTCGCGCCTTCGATTCGCGATCCGCGAAAGCTCTACCGCCGGCTTTTCGGCACCACCGAGATCCAGTCCTATCGCAACATCACCGACCTCGTGCTCGAAGATGCGCGCTCGCTGAAACGCGAACTCGGACGGTCCGATCAGGAGAAATTCGGCGAATACTTCGACTCCATCCGCACCATCGAGCAACAGATGGACAAGCTCGAAGGCATGAAGGACGAACTGTCGAAGGCAAAAATCGCGGAACCTCCCGAGGCGCTTCTCCCTCGCGGTGAATACATCCGCCTGATGTGCGATCTCATGGTGGCCGCGTTGCAAACCGGGTTGACGCGCGTCTCCACGCTGATGGTTGGTCCGGAACGGTGGAACACGCCGTTCACGTATGAAGGCCTGTTCGACAAGCCGCGCAGCCATCACCAGATGTCGCACAACCAGGACAAGTTCATCGACGACCTCATCCAACTCGACCGCTTCCACATGGAGCAATTCGTCTACCTGGTTCAGAAAATGGCGGCAGTGAAAGAAGCGGACGGAAGCTCGCTCTTGGATAACACCATTCTCACTTACGGCTCCGGCCTGGGCGATGGCGCGACGCATCAATACAGCGACCTGCCCATCATCGTCGCCGGTCGCGGTGGCGGAACGATCGCTCCGGGCGGTCGTCGTCTTCATCGCCCCGAAGGCGACCCACTCGCCAACCTGTGGCTCACTCAGGCGCGAGCGTTGGGAATCAAGACCGAGCGTTTCGCTGACAGCACCGGCGAGATTTCGGCGCTGCTGACTTAAAAGGGTTAGGTCGCTGACTCAACCCTGTCTGGTCCGGAGGGGCGATTTGTAATCGCCCGTTTTGGTCGGGAAATCATTGATTTGAGTTGTCTTTCTTGATAAGCCTTGGTAGCTCGGGCGATTGCAAATCGCCCCTCCATATTGAGTCCAATGAATCTGGATGATCTCACGTTCTTCAATCCATGGGGCGAGATCGATCGACGTTTGAATCGCCTTCCTCATTGGGAGCAGCCGGGAGCCGTCTATTTCGTGACCTGGCGTTTGGCGGACAGCCTGCCGCGAGAAGTTCTCGATCGTTTCTTTGAGGATCGCGAAGGGTGGTTGCGCAATCATCCGGAGCCACGCAGTGAGGAAGTGGAGGCGGCATACGATCGGCTATTCGCTGGAACGATCGATGAGTGGCTCGATGCGGGACATGGCGAATGTTTGCTGCGGGTGCCCGAGAACGCGGGGCTGGTTGTTGAATCGCTGCAATTTTTCGAGGGCGAAAGGAGCGTGATGTTCAGCTTTGTGGTCATGCCGAATCACGTTCATGTGCTGTTTGCATTGAATCCCTCCTGCACTCTAGGCAGTTTGGTTCAATCATGGAAACGACACAGTGCTCGGGAGATCAATCGGCGTCTTGGACGGACCGGATCGCTTTGGCAGAAGGACTATTTCGACCGCTTGGTGCGTGATCGAGATCACTTCGTGAGGTGTGTGCGATACCTGCGCCGAAATGCCGTTTCTGCAGGAGGAAGGGCGTTGCTCTTCGAAAGTGACTGGGCGAAGGCCGTCGACTGACGGAGGGGCGATTTGCAATCGCCCGGCTAGCCCTGATCCTGGTCGACCGCGGGCGATTGCAAATCGCCCCTCCGTTATTCCTTCGGTAAACCCTTGCCCAAGGCGACGGTGCCTTCGTCGGGATCGGCGGTTTCGTGTTGGAAGCCGAGCTTGCGGGCGAGTTTCATCATCTGCGCATTTTGCGGGAGAACCTTGGCGACGAGGTGGCGGATGCCGACGCCGAGGGCGAACTCGCGCAAGTCGAGCAGCATCTGTCGACCGACGCCGCGACCCTGCCAGTCGTCGGCCACGGCGATGGCGATTTCGGCGTCTTCGGGATTCGTTCCTCGGGCATAGCGGGCCACGCCGATCTGGCGAATGCCGCCAGGTAGAGTGTTGTCGGGAACGATCGCGATCAGCGCCATCTCGTCGGGGTAATCCGGGCTGAGGAAGCGGTCGAGCGTGTCGGTCTCCAGTTCCTCGATGGCGTGGTGATAGCGCAGGTATTTCGCGGCCGGCGAGAGACGGCGGACGAAATCGATGCCGATATCGCGATCGGCGGGTCGGATGGTTCGGATCGTCACCGGGACGTCTCCGACTTGGATCTGGTGCTGATGTTCAGGCGGTTCCACGAGCGCGCGTTCGAATTCCCCTGACAACCAACCACGAATCTCGGGGCTGTCGAACTCCCGGGCTACGATTTTCCGTCGCTTGCCGCGATTCGATGTTTCTGCGACCCTCGCGGTCGAAATCCCCATGAAATTCTCTCGCTACTTTCTCCTCCCTCTCGCGACTTTGATCGTGCAGCCCATGTTCGCGGCTGACGAAAAGAAACCAGCCGCTGCCTCGGCGAAACCCCGCGCACTCGATTACGCCGGCCAACGCGCTGAGAAGCTGGAGCCGGATCAGATGATCGTTTACAAGCGCATCGGCGATCGCGAATTGAAGCTGCACGTGTTTCTCCCCGACGGTTGGAAGGCGTCGGACAAGCGCCCCTGTTTCCATATCATTCACGGCGGAGGTTGGCAGGGAATGTCGCCGCTGCGGATGTATCCGTTCGCGGCCGATTTTGCGAAACGCTACGGCATGGTGGCGGTGGCGCCGGAGTATCGTCTCTACAAACCGGACAAGTCGGTGACCGTTTTCGATTGCGTAGAAGATGCGCGATCTTCGGTCCGCTACGTGAGATCGCACGCGGCGGAACTCGGTATCGATCCCGATCGGCTGGTGGTCTCGGGTGCGTCCGCGGGCGGTCATCTCGCGGCGGCGACGGCGATGTTCGACACGGTGAATGCGGAGGGCGATGACCTCTCGGTTTCGTGCGAGCCGAATGCGCTGGTGCTGTTCTTCCCCGTCATCGACACCTCAGGGGAAGGGTATGGTCAGGCGAAGATTGGCGATCGTTGGGAGGAACTCTCTCCGGCACATCACGTTCGCAAAGGCATCCCGCCCACGATCACCTTTCACGGGACGGGCGACACCACCACTCCATTTGCGGGGGCGAAATCGTTTCATGAGCAGATGTTGGCGGCGGGGAATCGTAGTGAACTGATCGTCACGGAAGGCGGCGTTCATGGTTACCTGATGCGGAAGGAAGAGCCCTACACCGAGGCGGTGGAAAAGGCGGCCGCCTTCCTCACCGAGATCGGGCTTTGTGATGGCAAGACGAACTGAACCGCTTCGCCAAGCGTGTTTGCGGGCTTTTCAAAAAGCGTGGTTCCCGCCATCGTGAAGCCATGAATTTCCCAAACCCCTTGGTGCGCCTGCTCCTGCTGGCAAGCGCGATCTTTCCTGTTTTCTCGGCAGCTGCCGAGGAGAAATCGGACGCCGCTCGACCCAACATCCTTTTCATCATCTACGATGACTGGAACGGGAGCACTCATGCGGGTGCCTATGGGTGTGACTGGATCGCGACGCCGAATTTTGATCGTATCGCGAAAGAGGGAATCCTCTTCAAGAACGCTTTCACCTCGAACCCAAAATGTTCGCCGTGTCGGGCCAGTATCCTGACCGGACGCAACACCTGGCAACTCGAGGAAGCGACCTGCCACAACGGGATTTTTCCGGCCAAGTTTGCGGTGTATCCCGATCTGATGGAAGAGGCGGGCTACTCGGTCGGCCTCACCGGCAAAGGCTGGGGGCCGGGCGACTTTTCTCCCGGCGGACGCACGCGCAATCCGGCGGGACCGAGCTTCGACAAGCTGACCCAGGAAGTGCCTGCCTCGGGGATCAGCACGAATGACTACCCGGGAAACTTTGCCGCTTTCCTGGACCAGGCGCCGGAGGATAAACCGTTCTGTTTCTGGATGGGCTTCAAGGAACCGCATCGCGGCTACGAACTCGGGTCCGGAGTCCGGCTCGGAAAGAAACTCGAAGACGTCGACGTGCCCGCCTATTTTCCCGACACCGAAATCGTTCGCAGCGACTTGCTGGACTATGCGGTCGAGGTGGAGTGGTGCGATCAGCAGATCGGTCGGGCTCTGAAGATTCTGGAAGACCGTGGTGAGCTCGAGGACACGCTCGTGATCGTGACCTCCGATCACGGCATGCCGTTTCCATTCGTGAAAGGGCAGATCCATGAAGATGGGTATCACCTGCCGCTCGCGATGCGCTGGGGCAATGGCATCAAGCCCGGACGCGTGGTGGAGGACTTCGTGAATGTTCGTGATTTCGCGCCGACGTTTCTCGAGCTGGCGGGCGTCGAACCGCATGAGCAGATGACCGGCCAGAGCCTGGTGAACCTGATTCGTTCGGAGAAATCCGGATGGATCGAAAATCGCGAAGTCATGCTCACCGGCAAGGAACGGCACGATCTGGGTCGACCCAACGACTGGGGTTACCCGGTGCGGGCGATCCGGACGAAGGAGTTTCTCTACATCCACAATTTTCATCCCGAGCGCTGGCCGGCGGGTGATCCGGAGACGGATTTCGGAAACTGCGATGGCAGTCCGACGAAGGAAGTGATCAAGGCGTTGGGCGGTTACTACTACGATCTTTCGTTTGGAAAGCGTCCCGCCGACGAGTTGTATCGCATCACCGATGATCCCGAATGCGTCCGCAATCTCGCCGAGGATCTGGCCTTCAAGAAAACGGTGGAGGATCTGCGTTATGAAATGTTGCGGATGCTGGAAGAGGAGGGAGATCCCCGCGCGCTCGGGAACGGGGCAATCTTCGACACCTACGAATATGTCGGCGGCAGCCGAAACAAGAAGGGCTACGGCGTCTGGTTGAAGTCCCAGGAAGAAACCGCGTTGGCCGATCTGAAAGCCAAACTCGAAGCGACGGCGAAAGCGCCGAAGGCGAAAAAGAATCCCGCAAAGAAATGACCACAAATGCAATGAACCCATCGAACTGGAAGCGGCGTGAAATCCTGTCCCTGACCGGCGCGCTCGCGAGTGGTGCCTTCGGATTGCGGGCGGCGGAGGATAGCGAGAAACTGCGTGTCGCGGTGATCGGACACACTGGACGGGGCGACTACGGGCACGGGATCGACAAGGTCTGGCTGCAGATTCCGGAAACCGAGATCGTGGCCGTCGCTGATCCGGTCGAAAGCGGGCGCGCTAAAGCCATTGAGCGCCTGAGTCTGAAAGCGGAAGCGGGTTTCGAGAGCTACCAGGAAATGCTCAACCAAGTGAAGCCGAACATTGTCGCCATCGGTCCGCGCCATATCGATCAGCATCGCGATTTTGCCGTTGCCTCCGCGCAAGCCGGCGCCAAGGGCATCTACATCGAGAAGCCTTTCGTGCGCGATCTGGCCGAAGCCGACGAGGTAGTGGCCGCTTGCGAGAAAAGCGGGACGCGCCTCGCGATCGCCCACCGCAATCGGTATCA
>JAGRPB010000053.1 GCA_020439945.1 Verrucomicrobiia bacterium | reverse complement strand
ACGTGATCGCCTACCTGGCAACGCTGAAGGCGGAGAAGAAGTAGAAAGGAGAGGCGACAATCCTGTCGCCTTCGCTGGCATGAAAGTGCGACAGGATTGTCGCACCTCCTTTCACTGACCGAGCCCCGCCCTCCAGGTTTCGGCGATCACCTGCGGATACAACCGGTGCTCCTGCTCCTGAATGCGGGCGTGGAGGGTTTCGGCGGTGTCGCCGGGGAGGATCGGGACTTTGGCCTGGGCGAGGGTTTTGCCGGTATCGACTCCCGCATCGACGAGGTGGACGGTGCAGCCGGTTTCGGTGTCGCCACTTTCGAGGGCTTGCCGCCACGCTCCGAGGCCGGGGTACTTCGGGAGCAGGGAAGGGTGAATGTTGAGAATCCGGCCGGGGAAGGCGGTCAGCAGGGGCGCGCGGACGATGCGCATGAACCCGGCGAGGGCGATGAGATCGACGGACGCGGCCTCGAGGCGATCGACGATCTCTTTCAGCGCGGCATCGCTAAGGCGGCCGCCTTTTTCCGAGCCGGGCTCGATGTGGATGGCGGGAATGCCTCGTTCCTGTGCCAGCGCGAGAATGCGTGAATGGGCGACGTCGCTGATCACAAGCGCGATTTCGGCTTCCAGGGTGCCCGCGTCGATGGCGTCGGCGATCGCTTCAAAGTTACTGCCGCGTCCGGAGCCCAGGACGGCGAGCCGGGGGCCTTTGTTTTTGCTGCCACCGCCGCTATCGTCCTGCATCCGCTTCAGGGTGGCGCTGGTCGATTTGCCGGGAACGAGGGAGAGAATCCGGATCTCGGTGTTGGCCCGATCGAGCGCGGCGCGTTCTTCGGGATTGAGCGATTCGGGCGTGTAGTCGCCGCCCTTGGCGTAGAGATGCGGTCGGATGGTGTCGATGACGCGGGTGGCGCGTTTTTCATCGAAGACGACTACGCGATCGACGCACTCCAGGGCGCAAAGGATCTCGGCACGATCTTCGGCGGTGTTCATGGGGCGGCCTTCGCCTTTCAGTTCGCGGACGGAGGCGTCGCCATTGAGAGCGACCACCAGCGCGTCGCCGAGGGCGCGAGCTTCGCGGAGGTAGCGAACGTGACCCACGTGCAACAGGTCGAAACAGCCGTTGGTGAGAACGAGTTTTTTCTCTTCCCGATCCAACTGATCACGCCACGCGGCGACCATGTCAGCGTCTGAAATAAAGCTAGATTCCATCAAATCCCGTGAGATTGATAAACCACTCGCCTCGCTCACGCATCCTCAAAACCCTCCTGAAAATTCCTTCCCATGCACGACTCGAGAATCGATCAACTGGCCCGCCAACTGGTTCGTTATTCCACCAAGGTCAAACGCGGAGACAACGTTCTCATCGATGTCTATGACGTTCCCGAAGAGGTCGCCATCGCCCTGATCCGCGAGGTGCGGCAGGTGCGGGCAAGACCTTTCGTCAACATCCACCAGTCCCGCATCGCCCGCGAGATGGGAGTCGGCGCCACGGAGGAGCAATACGAGATCATTTCCAAGCATGCGCTCCAGCAGATGCAATCGATGGACGCCTACATCGCGATTCGCGGCAGTCACAACATCAACGAGTTGTCCGATGTGCCGGGGAAAAAGATGCAGATGATCTCGTCAATCATGCGTCCGGTGCTGAATCATCGCGTCAACAAGACCCGCTGGTGCGTGCTCCGGTGGCCGAACCCGTCGATGGCCCAGAGCGCGGGCATGTCGACGGAGGCCTTCGAAGATTTCTATTTCCGGGTCTGTCTGCTCGACTATGCCGCGCTGATGCCGGCCATGAAGGCACTGTCCAAGCTGATGGACCAGACCAAGGAAGTGCACATCACCGGTCCCGGTACGGACCTGCGTTTCAGCATCGATGGGCTGCGATCGATCCCCTGTGGCGGCACGCACAACATCCCGGACGGCGAGTGTTTCACCGCGCCGGTGAAGGACTCGGTCGAGGGCGTGATCCACTACAACACCCCGTCGGTTTACCAGGGAATCGCCTTTGACGAAGTGCAGTTGACCTTTGAAAAGGGCAAGATCGTAAAGGCGACCGCCAACAAGGAGAAGGCGATCAACAAGATTCTGGATACCGACGAAGGCGCGCGCTACATCGGGGAGTTCGCCATCGGGTTCAATGCCGAGATCAAGGAGCCGATGCGCGACATTCTTTTCGACGAGAAAATCGCCGGCAGTTTCCATTTCACCCCGGGCCAGGCCTACGAGGGGCACGCCGACAACGGCAATCGAAGCGCGGTGCACTGGGACCTTGTCAACATCCAGCGACCCGACTACGGCGGCGGCGAGATCTATTTCGACGGCGCTTTGATCCGCAAAGACGGCCAGTTTGTGCCGAAGAATTTGCAGGCGCTGAACTGGTAGGAGCCGGAAAAAGTCGTGCCGGTTGGCATGTCGCGTGATCCTGTTTCGAATACGAAGTCGGGATTGCCCGGTTTTTCCGAGCCGCGATTTCGATTGACCGTTGATCATGCCCACCCCTACCGCCCCCGCCGCCAACGCTGAAGGTATCCGGATAGCCACCCGGAGTGACGGTCGTCGCCTGGGAGCCACCTGGCGGCGGGACGGCTCGGTGAATTTCGCCGTCTACACCCGGCACGGTCAGGCGGTCGACCTGGTGCTCTACGCGCCGGGATCCGAGACCGAAACGGCCCGCGTGCGGATGTCGGAGCGAACCCGGTTCGTCCGTCACGTCGCCGTCGAGGGACTGGCTGGAGGCTGGCGATACGGGTATCGCGTTCATGGCCCATGGATGCCGGAATGGGGCTTGTTTTTCAACCCGGACAAGCTGCTGCTGGATCCCTACGCCAGGCACGTCGATACGTCGTCGCGGGCGCATCCGTGGATGCTCGGGGTGGCGGCGAACGGTAAGCGCCATCGTCGAGACAGCGGCCCGGTGGCGCCGAAAGCGGTGTTGCCGCCCGCCGACGATGGTTTCGATTGGGAGGACGACGCTCCGCTCGATCATCCGCTCGAGAATACGGTCATCTACGAGGTGCATGTGAAGGGATTCACGCGGCGCATGGAGAGTCTGCCAGAGGATCTGCGCGGGACCTACGCGGGGTTGGGCAGCGAGAACGCCATCCGCCACCTCGTCAATCTCGGAGTCACCGCCGTGCAGCTGCTCCCGGTCCATCACCATCTCGACGACGATTTCCTGATTCATCGCGGGCTGGTGAACTACTGGGGCTACAACTCCATCGGTTTCTTCGCCCCCGAGACCCGCTACGCGGCTACCGATGATCCTGTGACGGAGTTCAAGGCGATGGTGAAATCGCTTCATTCCGCCGGAATCGAGGTGATCCTCGACGTGGTCTACAACCATACCGGCGAGGCGGGACCGAGCGGTCCCATCCTACATTTTCGCGGTCTGGAGAATGCCGCGTATTACCGCACCCGGCCGAAGTATCCCGAAGAATATCAGGACTACACCGGCTGCGGGAACAGCCTGAACGTGACGCATCCGAACACGCTCCGGCTGGTGCTCGACAGCCTCCGCTACTGGGTCGAGGAGATGCACGTCGACGGATTTCGTTTCGACCTCGCCGTAACCATGGGTCGGGAACCGGCCGCGTTCAATGCGGAGTCCGCCTTCTTCAAGGCCATCGCCGCGGATCCGGTGCTCTCTCAGGTGAAGATGATCGCCGAACCTTGGGACATCGGCCGCGGTGGCTACCAGGTGGGCGCCTTCCCATCGGATTGGGCGGAACTGAACGGAAAATATCGCGACTGCGTGCGGCGATTCTGGAAGGGCGACGGACGGGTGTTGGGAGAGTTTGCCTCCCGTCTCACCGGCAGCGAGGAATTGTTCCACTACAACGGTCGCCGTCCCGGTTGCAGCGTGAACCTGGTCACCTCGCACGACGGTTTTCCGTTGAATGACCTCGTCTGCTACAACGAAAAACACAACGAGGCCAACGGGGAAGAAAATCGCGATGGTGATTCCCACAATCTCTCGTGGAATCACGGCGTCGAGGGCCCCACGGATGACCCCGAGATCCTCGCGTTGCGAAATCGACAGGTGCGGAACTTCCTGGCGACCATGTTCCTGTCGCAGGGCGCGGTTTTTCTCCTGGGTGGCGACGAGATGGGGCGCACCCAGGGAGGCAACAACAACGCCTACTGCCAGGACAACGAGATCAGCTGGTTTGACTGGAAAAGGGCGGGGGACTATTCGGGTCGAACCGAATTCGTCAGACGCCTCGGCGAATTCCGGCGCAAGCATTCCGTGTTGCGACGCCACGCCTTTTTTTCCGGTCAACCGATCCATGGGACCAAGGTCAAGGACATGGCGTGGTTCACTCCCGAGGGCGAGAGTGTGACGCAATCCTACTGGAATGCCGATCAGCCGGGCGCCATCTCCGTGGTGATCAACCGCAACGCCGCCGACCGTCGATTCAATGGCTGGCGACTTCACCAGAGCGACACGCTGTTCCTGCTTTTCAATGCCCGCGCCAAGCCCGTGGATTTCAAATTCCCCGGCGGCGAGGACATCGTCTGGGAGAAGGTCATCGATACCGCCGAAGAGACCGGCTTCGTGGAGCCGGACGCCATTCGCTGCGAGAGGTGCGAAACCGTCACCGCCATCGAGCGCAGTCTCCAAGTCTGGTTCCTCAAGGAAGGAAGCTTCACCCAGAGCCAGACGCCGACGAAGGGGTGAGACGAAGGGCGCTCAGTCTTCCGAGTCGCCGTCTTCAAAGCTCCCCCGCATCTTCTGCCGCAGCTTGCGCCGGTCGGCGCGGTGCTCGATCTGGCGCTTCTGCTTTGGGGTTAGCTCTTTCTCTCGGCGCTTCCAGGGAGCGGGACCGGCGTCGCCGGCCATGATGCAGCCGAGCGGCGTGACCTCGGCCACGATGTCGGCGAGACCGAACTGCTCGATCTGACCGCGCACCTGTGACGCCGACTTGTAGCCGATGGGACTCTCAGTGAGATCGCCTTTTCCGTAATACCAGCGGATGTCGAGCCCACGGGTCGCCTCGTCGATGGCGCGCTGGATCGCTCGCTCGTCGAGATCACCGTTGGCTTTGCGGAACTGTCGCAGAGTTGCGGTGCGCGACTGATTCCGACCCGCGCCGTGAGGGGCGAAGCTGAGGAAATCGGCGTTGTCGCGACCGAGCGTCACCAGGATGGGCGCCGCCATGTTGAGCGGAATCAAGCCGAGAAGCGGTCGGCCGGCGTCGTCCTTCCACGCCGGCGTCGCGCCCTTGCCGTGGAGAAACTGGTCGCCGCGTTTCCAGACGAAATTGTGCTCGTTGCCGAACTCGGTGACGCGCTCCGCGCCGGTGCGCTCGAGGAAACGCGCGTGGATGGACTGGTGATTCGCCTGCGTCCAGCGACCCACGTACTGCAGCGCCTCCCAGTATTCCGCGCCGATTTCGCTCTCGGCATCGAGCCACGCGGCGGCCTTGGGGATTTCCTTGGCGATGCGCTCGGTCTCCTTGAGCGCGGCCTTGTGCCCGCGCTTGTAAACCTGCGCGCCGAGACCGCGCGAACCGTGATGAGTCACCAGCGTGTAGAAAGTCACGCCATCGGGATCGTCGAGCGCGGCAGCCCCGCCCGCGGCGTCGTGGAGTTCGCGGGCGATCGTTTCGTGTCCGGCATTGGAGAGCGCATCGATGAAGGCGCGGGTCAGTCGCAGTTTCCCGAGGTAGGCGAAATGATTGCCGTCTCCCTGGTCGGCGAGGTGCATGGCGGCGTGTTCCTCCAAGCCTTGCAGGAATTTGTTCGACCATACGCTTTCCTCCAGCACCGGATGAAAATGGCGATCCTCCTTCTTCCGTCCTCCGAAGCCGAAGCGGGTCGAGGCGGTAAGGTCGTCCAGCATGGCACCGCGCGCCTTGTCGCAGCGAAACACCGTCGCATACATCGAGCAGCAAATGTCCGCGCTGTGAGCGGCGGGGAGAATGGCATTTCGCACCGAGATCGCTCCGCCGACGGGGATCGTCGCCGCCGCCGCCCCGGCAGGACAGGCGTCGGGCATCACCGCCCCGGCCTCGATCACCGGCGTGCGCAGGAGCTGGCGCATGAAGCGTCGAACGCCCTCGATGTTTTCCTCGTCCGCCTCGCAGGTGGCCTCGATGGCTTCGCCGAAATCGATCGGTTCCTCGCGCGGCGTCAGCTTGGGATCGGGCCGGTCGAAATCTCGGTCCAACAATTTGAGAATGTAACCAGGATCGGAAATGCCCCGCTCCTCGTAAGTACGCACCGCTGCCAGCAGTTCCGGAAACTGCGGCCCCGGCGGCCAACCCGCCTCGATGAGATCATTGCCGGTGAGGATGGGCATGGTGAAGATCAAGATGCCACAGAGGGCAGGGAAGGAAAGGAGGGGCGACAATCCTGTCGCCCTTCGGCACGTGTCGGACTCTTGATAGGGCGACAGGATTGTCGCCCCTCCTTTCGATCAAACCTCGAACACCCTTCCCTGCCCGCACGCCCACTGCCGTGCCTCGCTCCCGGACACTTGAGCTTTCCAGCCCGCACCGCCGGACCAGGGGGAAAAGGCGGGCAGCACCCAGCGCTCGAAGTTTTCCGCCGGCCGCTGCTCCTGCACCAGGGTGGGAATCCGCAGCGACAATCCGGCGCCATCGTTGAGAGAAAAGCGCGGGTGCAGGTGACCGGAGATGGACACCCGGGCATTCCCCGGCACCTCGGGCTCGGGTGATTCGTGACCGTGATGAAAAAAGAAGGCGCCGTCCGACGTCTGGTAGTTGGGCACGAAATCCCACGCCTTGCGGATCGCGCCCCGATCGTGATTTCCCGCCACCAGCACCAGGTGGGCGCAGCGATCGCGCAGCGACTCCAGCCAGGCATTCGCTTCGGAGCCCGCCCAGCCGCTGTCGACGATGTCGCCGGCGAGAATGATCGTCTCCGGAGAGTGATCCTCGATGAGCGCCGCAAACTGCGTCTCGATCTGGCTCATGCCCCAGAGCGGAAACAGCCCACCCTCGGCGCGGCGGGTTACCTCGTAGCCAAAGTGCACGTCCGCCGCCGCCAGCCAACCCGCCTCGCGATGCACTAATGCCCGTCGGCTGTCCAGCCAAACGCCCGGTGCCACCTCGGCGAGATCCGCCGCGGCCACACTGGTTGATTTTTCGTCGGCTTCGATCATTCTAGGCACTCTCTTTTTGCCAACCCTTCCCTCGATTCCTCCCATGTCCGACGACGCCCCGCAACCCGAAGTAGAAGAACAGGATCTCAGCTCCCTGCTCCAGTTTCGTCGGCAGAAATTGGAAAAACTGCGCGAACTCGGTGTCGATCCCTTCGGCGGGAAATTCGAGATCACCCACGTTCCGGGCGTGCTCCGCGACAACTTCGCCGAAGAACTTCCGGTCAAGGTGGCCGGCCGCATCACCGCGCTGCGCGACATGGGAAACACCAATTTCATCGACCTGAGCGATCTCCACGGCCGCGTCCAGGTCTTCGTAAACAAGAAGCAGCTCGGCGAGGACGCCTGGCAGATCTTCAAGCAGCTCGATATTGGCGATTGGCTCGGCGTTGAGGGCGAGACCTTCACCACTCGCACCGGCGAGCCGTCGGTGAAGGCTCAACAGATCACCGTTTTGTCGAAAAGCCTGCGCCCCATGCCCGACAAGTGGCACGGGCTCCAGGATCCGCAGATCAAGTATCGCCAGCGCTATCTCGACCTCATCGCCAACGAGCGCAGCCGCGAGTTGTTCCGGCTCCGCAGCGCGATGATCGCGGAGATCCGCAGCTTCCTCGGCGAGCGCGACTTCCTCGAGGTCGAGACCCCCATGCTTCAGGATGTTCCCGGCGGCGCCGCGGCGCGCCCTTTTGAGACACGGCACAACGCGTTGGGCATGGACATGTACCTGCGCATCGCGCCCGAGCTCTACCTGAAGCGCCTGCTCGTGGGCGGCTTCTCCAAGGTCTTCGAGCTGAACCGGAACTTCCGCAACGAAGGCATCAGTCGCCGTCACAATCCCGAGTTCACCATGCTCGAGGCTTACTGGTCCTGCGCCGACTTCGAGCAGATGGCCAACCTGGTCGAGGAGATGGTCTGTCACCTCGCCGAGAAATACTGTGGCGGACTGACCATCGAGCATAAGAACGAGGAAGGCGAAGTCACCAAGACCATTAGCCTCGCGCGCCCGTGGCAACGCACCCCTTATCGTGATCTCATTCGCGGCGTGGCCGGCGACGACTGGTTCGACCTCACCCCCGAGCAACGTCGCGCCAAGTGCGATGGCGAACTGGGTGTCGAGATTTCGCCCGAGATGGAAGACTACGAAGTGACCCAGCAGGTCTTCGAGAAGCTGGTTGAGGAAAAATCCATCGACCCCATCTTCGTGACCCAGGTGCCCAAGGAACTCGTCCCCCTGGCGAAGCAGAATCCCGACGACGGCTCCATCGTCGATGTCTACGAGCTGGTCATCAATGGCGTCGAGATTTCACCCGGTTACTCCGAGCTGAACGATCCCGACATCCAGCGCGAACGCCTCGAGCACCAGGCGGGCGAAGAGACCCAGAAAGTGGACGAGGATTTCCTGCTCGCTCTCGAATACGGCATGCCTCCCGCCGGCGGCATCGGCGTCGGCATCGATCGCCTCATCATGATGCTCACCGGAGCCGAATCGATTCGGGATGTGGTGCTGTTCCCGCAATTGAAGCGGCGCGAAGGGTGAGCGAAGGGCGCGGATCGGTTTGGGCCACTACCAGTAGAAAGAACCAAAAAATGCGAGTTTACTTGGACAACTGCTGTTTCAACCGGCCTTTCGACGACCAGTCGCAGTTGAGAATCAAGTTGGAATGCGATGCCAAACTGGAGATTCAGACCAGGATTGTCTTGGGCGAGTAGGAACTTTCTTGGTCGTATATTCTTGATTTCGAGAACGAAGCCAACCCCTTCGAAAACCGCAGAAACACGATCGCCGAGTGGAAAAAACTCGCTGTCAACGATACAGGGGAAACTGTCGAAGTGCTGGCGGAAGCAACACGCCTTCGTTCCGAAGGATTCAAAATCTCGGACAGTCTTCACCTAGCCTGCGCCATTGCCCTCAGGTGTGACTATTTCTTCACGACGGACGATGGGATTTTGAAAAAACGACGGGAGATCTCGAAGATTGCGGTTCTAAACCCGGTCGAATACATTACCCAAATTCCTTATGATGACGGACACGGAGATTCGAATTAAAGGCGCGGAAGCACTCCGCCATTCGTTGGGTATGGTCGAAGCCGAGCGGTTCATCAGCTTGATTCTCCGAGAGCCCTTCGACTACACGGAGTGGAGGCAGAATCTCTTCGAGGATTCCGAGATTGCCGATGTCAGTGCCGCAGCTATGCGACTTCGAGAAAAGGCGAAGACCGAAAACTGAATACCCCGAAGCGGAGCTTTCTATTCAGAGGAACTCTCAGGCTCTGCCGCCTGGTGCACGGTGATCTGGGTGAACGGGATGACCCAGCCCTGTTCGTTGCAGACATCGACGCAGATTCTTGGGATGGCGCGGTGGAGTTTCTGGTATTTGGAGGCGGCGTTGCCGGAAAAGTCGGCGAGGATGGCGTAGTCGAGCGAGGAGGCGCCGGCTTCTTTGAATTCGACGCCGATGTTGATGATGTCATCGCCGTCGACGAGTTCGCGCAGGTCCTGCATGAGGCGGGCCTGAAAGATGGGCGGAACGGTATCGGTGCTGATGGCCTGGTGCTGATAATCGATGCCGAAGGTGATGCTGACCCGAAAGTTCCTGGACAGGTCGAGCGGCGCGAGCGCCAGGAAGTCGGCGGTGGGATAGACTTTTCGCGCGCCACCGAGCTGAATCACGGTCACCCAGTCCGGGCTCTGTTGGACGACTCGGCCATAGGTGTCGTCGGCGAGCACCACCCAGTCGCCTTCATTAGTGGGGAACCACTGCTCTTTCGGTTCCCAGGGGCGGGAATGCAGGGGCACCAGATCGCGAATGGGGAGTCGCAACCGACCGCCAAGCAGGGCGGGATTCTCGAGGTCGGTGTAGACGTTGATCCGTTTCACCTGCCAGGGGATGCCGTTGTAGATGATGCGCTCGTGTTCGCGGACGGAGCCGAGGTTTAGCATGAGCTTCACCTGCTCGTAAAAATGCGGGAGCGCCTGTTTTCCGGTCCAGGCGAGGCCGGCGATGAAAATCAGCATCAGGCCCAATAGCACCCAATCGGACGCGGCATAGAGCACGACCATGGAAGCGAAGACGCCGGCGAGCAGGGCGAACGCCTGAAAGACGACATCGATGATGCGGACGTAGAAGTGCCGCTCCTTTTTCCGGTGCAACGGGCTGAAGCGCAGGAGCCAACGGTAGAGCAGCCTGAGGCCGAACCAGATCGCAACGAAAACGGCGACGGCGGTGAGGAAATTTCGCCCCCGGGAACGGAAGAAGGAGGCGACGGCGTCGCGGGCGGAAGCGAACAGGGATGACCGGTTTTTCTCGGCCTCGGTCAGTTTGAATTCGGCGACGCTGAGGTCGCTCTGGGCCTGCTCGAGCTTGGCGTCCCATTCCTGGTGGAGGCTGCGGAGTTTCTCGAGGACCTGGTCGTTCTCGGCGACGGCGAGCAGTTCGTCGATGTGTCCGAGGGCGTTTTCCGCCTGCTTGATCTGGCGCTGGGCCTGGGCGACATCGGTGCGCAGGCCCTCAATCTCGCGTGGCTTGGAGGTGAGGTCTTTCAACTGGCCGACGATGGGCCGGAGAAAATCCTCGAACTCGCTTGAGAGGTCGGTGGGTTGGCTGCTGTTTTTCTCGAAGGCCTCGAGGTCGACGCCGGTGGCGACGGTTTCCAGGTCGGTGCGCATCTGGTCGCGTTGAGCGACGGCCGCACGGAGTTCTTCGGCGACCTCCTCCTTTTCGGCCTCGGTGGCGGCCGCTTCGAGTTGGTGGCGCAGGGTGGCGATCTGGGTTTCGATCGCGGCGATGGACGCCTGGAGGCTTTGCAGGGCGTTGAGGGAACGCGTCTCTTCGGAAGGCTCGGGGGGTGGCGGGGGCGGAGTCGCGTCCGGTTGGGCCTGGGACGCGGGTGGCTCGGGCGGAGTGGTCTTCGCCGGCGCGGCGGCTTCCTGCGCCAGGATCGCCGAGGATGGCGAAACGATCATCGCACCCGCCCCGGCCAAGGTGGCCAGACAGCGGAGCAGTGCGGTGAATCGTGGTCGCATGGGCGATGAACTATTGGGACAGTGCGGCTTTCAATGCCTTGGTTACGACTTCGGCGGTGCGAGCGATGTCCTGCTCGCTGTGGGCCAGGGAGATGAATCCGGCTTCATACTGCGAAGGAGCAAAATACACTCCCTCCTCCAGGGCCGCCCAGAAGAAACGGCGAAAGGCGTCGAAGTCGCACTGCTTCACGTCATCGACATTGGCGATCTCGCGATCGGTGAAGAAGAGGCAGAACATGGAGCCGACGCGGTTGAGTCGGTAGTTTTTCCCGACCGCCTCGAGGGCATTCATGGTTCCCTGGGCAAAGGCGGTGCCGATCGCTTCGAGGCGTGCCCATCCGTCCTGACGTTCCATTTCCTTCAGTTGCGCCAGTCCGGCGGCGAGGGCGAGCGGATTGCCGCTCAGGGTGCCGGCCTGATAGACGGGTCCGTCGGGCGCGAGGTAGTCCATGATGTCGGCGCGCCCGCCGAAGGCGCCGACGGGCAGACCGCCGCCGATGACTTTGCCCAGCGCGGTGAGGTCGGGCGTTACGCCGGTGAGTTCCTGTACGCCGCCTTTGGCGACGCGGAAGCCGGTCATGACTTCGTCGAAGATCAGGAGAGCGCCGTACTTGGTGGTGATCTCGCGCAGAAACTCGAGGTAACCGGCTTGAGGAAAAACGAGGCCGGCATTGGCCGGGTAGGGTTCGAGAATGATGGCGGCGATGTTTTCCCCCTCGGCGGCAAAGGCTTTTTCGACCTCCTCGGGTCGATTGAAGGGCAGGACGATTGTTTCGTCGGCAAACGCACTCGGCACGCCGGCGCTGTCGGGTTTGCCGTGGGTCAGGGCGCCGCTCCCGGCCGCGACGAGCAGGGCGTCGACATGACCGTGGTAGCAGCCATCGAATTTGATGATCTTGTCGCGTTTCGTGAACCCGCGAGCGAGGCGAATCGCCGACATGGTGGCCTCGGTGCCGCTGTTCACCATGCGGACCTTTTCCACCGAGGGAACCCAGTCGACGATGAGGCGCGCCATCTCGACCTCGTGAGGATTGGGGATCCCGAAGCTGACGCCCGCCTTCGCCGCGTGGTTGATGGCCTCAAGCACCACGGCGGGCGCGTGCCCCAGAATAGCTGGGCCCCAGGTGCCGACGTAATCAATCAGTTCATTGCCATCGACGTCCCAGATATGGCTGCCGCGAGCCCTGCTGACGAAGAAGGGTTCGCCATCGACGTTGCGAAAGGCGCGGACGGGCGAGTTTACTCCGCCGGGAATGACTTCGCGGGCGGCGGCGTAGAGTTTCTGAGAGAGGGCGTGATTCGACATGAAAGCGGGGAACTGAGGAGAATTGAAAGAATCAGGATGAGAAACATTCGTGGAAATTCATCCCATTCGCGAAAATTCGTGTTGAAGGACGAAAGGCGTAGAACACGAATTTCCTCAAATTTGACGAATTTTCACGAATTCCTTTGGTTGCGGTGTCTCTGCCATGAGGAGTCCGGAAAAGGGAAGCGCGACCAAACTGGCAGAATTTGAGGCTTTTTTGCCGCCCCAGAGAATAGTAACGTAACTCGATCGTCAAACGGGAGATCTGTCGGTTTCGATCGACGCTTCCCCGCCATCTCGCGTTCACCTCAACGATCTGTCCTGTCATGAAGCGGTCATTCCTTCGCGGCCAACCAATGGTCGCGCTCGTTGCCTTCTGCCTGCTGTGCGTTCTCGCCACCGCCGCCGAAGCTCAACTGCGTCCGATCCCGGTTCGCAAATCCAAGGCAGACCGGAAGGAAAGCAGCCTGATCCGCGAGGACGGGGCCGTGTATCTGGAGGGGCTCGTGAACAAGGAGGTCAAGGCGAGAGTCACGGCCCCCGCTCCCATCTACACCACGCTGACGGCCGATCGCTGGCTGGGTAATCTGTTTGCCGACCAGGAAGTGACCGTGCTGGCGATCAGCGAAAAAGCCTACCGGGTCAGGGGCCGGGCCAAACAGGGTCAGGTCGCCGGCTGGGTCGGAAAGGCCATGGTCGAAGGGTTGAGTGAAGAATTTGAAGGCAACCTGACCAAGCTGCACGAGCGGCAGTTGCTGGTCGATGATCTCATCGAGAACGAACAAGTCGCCCTGGGCATGACGCAGGAAGAAGTGACGGAGTCGCTCGGTGAACCCAGCAAACAAGCCGCCAAGATCGACCAGAGCGGGCACACCGCGACGTTTGAATACATCACCTACGATCGCATTCCGCAGCAGACGACGGCGAGGGACGCTTTCGGTCGCCTGGTGCAGACCGTGACCTATGTGGAAGTCGAAACCGGAAAGGTCACGATCGAGTTTGAGAAAGGCGTCGTTAAGAGCATCGCCGAGAGCGAAGGGGTCGATCGCCAGTCCGGCGTGGTGCGGGTCGTCCCGCCACCGATCCTGCTTTTCTGAAGCGGCGGATTTGGTATGGTTCCGCACCATGCCGCTTCACCTTTCTCCCGCCGGACCTTCGTCACGTCGTCATTTTCTCAAATCGCTCGCCGGGACCACCGGCGTGGTGCTATCGCCGTTCGGGCGCTCCCTGCGAGCGGCGGACACATCGAGGCCGGAACGCTGGGCGTTTCTGTCTGACACGCACATCGCGGAAGATCCGACTTTCTTTGCGCGTCCGGACACCAACATGGCCGACAATCTGAAGCGCGTTGTCGCCGAGGTGCTGGCGGAATCGGACCCACTCGATGGCGTGTTCGTCGATGGAGACTGCGCCTACAACACGGGTCTGAAAGGCGACTACGAAACGTTCGGAAAGCTGCTGAAACCACTGACTGATGCCGGACTGCCGATTCACATGACCTTGGGTAACCACGACGATCGCGGTCCGTTTTACGAAGCCCTCAACAGTCTGGCCTCCGACAAAGGCCTGGTCGATGGCAAACACGTCAGCGTGATCGAAGGCAACAGCGCAAACTGGGTCCTGCTCGATTCGCTCCGCTTCGTAAACAAGGTCGAAGGCGAATTCGGCGAGGCGCAGTTGACTTGGCTGAAAGGCTGGCTCGAAGCGAATCAGGAAAAACCGGCCATCCTCGTCGGGCATCACTATCCGCAGGTCTTTCGCGACGACGTCATTCCCGGCGATGAGAAGATCAAGATTTCCGGCCTGATCGACAGCGACGCGTTCCTGGAAATCGCCGAGAAACACTCGCACGCCAAGGCCTACATCTACGGCCACAGTCATGATTGGAAGACCAAGTCAGCCGACAGCGGGTTCCACGAAGTGAACCTTCCGCCCACCGCCTACGTCTTCAATCCCGAGAAACCCAACGGCTGGGTCCGATGCACTGTTTCGGGAGATGGGATGGAACTGGAGCTTCGCGCTCTCGATCCGAAGCATCCCCAGCATGGAGAGAAGAAGTCACTCGCCTGGCGGTAAACACTTAAAGTTCCGAATCGGAAACCGCTTTCGCCCGCTTCGCCGACCTCACCGCCAGGGCAATCGCGACCAGCACGAGGAAGGCACTGAAGAAAAAGGCGGCGCCGGGCACGTAAACCGGGGCTTTGTCGGCGATGAAGTACCCGAACAGACCCGCCGCGATGGGCGGACCGATGATGCCGGCGAGGCTGGTCAGGCTGCTGAGCGAACCCTGCACCTGACCCTGTTCATGATCGCCGATGCTGTTGGAGATCAGGCCCTTGATGGCCGGGTTGGCGAGTCCGCCGAGCGAGCCAATCACGATAATGACGTAGAGCATCCATCCCTCGGTCGCCAATCCGTAGGCGACGTAGGCGAGTCCGCTGACGATCAGAGACATCGCAGCCGTTTTCATTTCGCCAAGCTTCGGCACGACCACGCGAGTGACGCCACCCTGCATGATGGCCGCCATCAGGCCGACCACCGCCAGTGAGGTCCCGGTGTGCGCCGGTGTCCACCCGTAGCGATAGCCGGTGTAGAGCACCCAGGTGCTGGGCAGAACCTGGTGGGCGACCTGGACCAGGAAGTGGCTTCCGCTGAGCCCGAGCACGAACGGATAGCGACGTAGCGAAAGCAGCGATCCGACGGGATTGGCGCGGTGCCAGCTGAAATGGCTGCGGTTCTTGTCCGCCAGCGATTCGGGCAGGATGAGAACGCCGTAAAGCCAGTTCGCCAGTGTCAGGCAGCCAGCCACGATGAAAGGCAGGCGCAGGCTGACTTCGCCGAGCAGGCCGCCGACCGCGGGCCCGATGATGAATCCGAGCCCGAATGCCGCGCCGATGAGCCCGAAATTGGCGGCGCGTTTTTCCGGTGGACTGACGTCGGCGATGTAGGCCGTGGCGGCGGAAAAGTTCGCCCCGGTGATACCGCTGATGATTCGCCCGACGAAAAACCAGGCGAGATTCGGGGCAAAGGCGAGCAGGAAATAATCGAGTCCAGATCCCAGCAGCGAGGCGAGGATTACCGGCCGACGACCGAATCGATCGGACAGGCTTCCCAGTAACGGCGCGAAGAGAAACTGCATCAGCGAGTAGATCGCCGCGAGCAGTCCGTAGACATGCGAGGCCTCGGCGATGCCGCCGGCGGTGAGTTGATCGACCAGCTTCGGCAGAATGGGAATGATGAGCCCGATCCCGAGAATATCGAGAACGAGGGTCACGAAGATAAAACCGAGGGCTGGCCGGCGGGCTGACATGGGGGAAAGGCGGGCGCGAACTCGTCGAGAGTCTACCGCGCCGGAGTCGATCGAAGCGCGATCGTGACGTTGGCAGAGATCGCCCCTTCTGCCAACCGGGAAGCGCAATCGCGCTCATGCCGCGGAGCAACGACCTTCATGATCCGAGGGGGCTTTCCAGTCGACAGTCGCCTTTCCTTCGATAAGTTGGATCTTTCGGGAAATCTCCGAACATTCTTCCCGTCTGCAGTGCCTGTTATGAAGATTTTTGTCCCCAAAGAAACCGAGGCAATCGAAACCCGCGTGGCGCTCGATCCGGTATCTGCGAAAAAACTGATCGACCTCGGCGCCGAGGTCGTGATCGAGTCCGGAGCCGGTGAAAAGGCCGATCACGCCGATGCCGCCTACACGGAAGTCGGGGCGACGACCACTTCGGACCGGGCCGGGCAACTGGCGGCGGCGGACATCGTGCTGCGGGTGCGCAAGCCTTCGCCGGACGAAATCGCGAAGCAGAAAAAGGGCGCCATTCATGTCAGCTTTCTCGATCCGTTCAACGAACCGGATCTCATCAAGGCCTTCGCCACCCAGGGCGTGACCGCGATCTCGCTGGAGATGATTCCGCGGACCACGCTGGCGCAGAAGATGGACGCCATCAGCTCGCAGGCGAACCTGGCGGGTTACGTCTCCGTCATTCTCGCCGCCAACCGGATGAACACGATCTTTCCCATGATGATGACCCCGGCGGGCACGATTTCGCCGGCCAAGGTCTTCATCGTCGGTATCGGGGTGGCCGGTCTCCAGGCCATCGCCACCGCCAAACGCCTCGGCGCGCGGGTGACCGCCTTCGACGTGCGACCGGAAGCTCTCGAGCAGGCCGAATCGCTCGGCGCCAAGGCGCTCCGCATCGACCTCGGCGAAACCAGCGGTACCGACCAGGGCTACGCCAAGGAACTGACGCCCGAGCAGCTCGAAAAGCAGCGCCAGGAACAGGGCAAGGTCTGCGCCCAGAGCGACGTGGTCATCACCACGGCCAAGGTCTTCGGCCGCAAGCCTCCGATTCTCATCAGGTCCGACGTGGTCGCCAGCATGAAGCCGGGCAGCATCATCGTCGACCTCGCGGCGGAAGGTGGCGGCAATGTCGAGGGTATCGTGCCCGGCGAGGAGGTCGTCACCGACAACGGCGTTCGTCTCATCGGTCTCGCCAATTTCGAAGGCCGCGTCTCCAAGCACGCCACCCAGGTGCTGGCCGCCAACTTCGCCAACATGCTGGAACATTTCTGGGACGCCGAAGCCAAGGCCGTGAAGATCGATCTCGAAGACGTCATCCAGAAGGGCTGCGTCATCACCCACAACGGCGCCGTCGTCCACGAACGATTCAAAGACTGACCGCTGAAAAACGCCAATGGAATGAGGAAGGCAGGAAAGCAGAAACTTTTTTTGCGACTCCAACTCAGGCCCGTTCCGACCACTGATTACTGATTACTGATCACTCATCACTCCACCAAAATGGACATCGTACTTCTCCTCTTCATCTTCGTGCTCGCTGCCTTCCTCGGGTTCGAGCTGATCCAGAAAGTGCCCAGCCAGTTGCACACGCCTCTGATGTCCGGCTCGAATGCGATCTCCGGCATCACCATCGTGGGAGCACTGATCGCCGCGGGCAACGTCGAGGGTGGACTTGGCCAGTGGCTCGGTTTCGCGGCCCTCGTGCTCGCGACCATCAACGTGGTCGGCGGCTACCTGGTCACCGACCGCATGCTCGGCATGTTCAAGAAGAAGGGCAAATAAACCAGAGGATTCTTCTTTCTCCTTTCTCCTCCATCCTCACTCCTTTCCAAGATCCATGGATCAACTGATCAACATCGCCTACATCGTCGCCTCGGTCCTGTTCATCTTCGGGATCAAGATGCTCGGCTCGGCCGACACCGCCCGGCGCGGAAACCAGATTTCCGCCCTCGGCATGCTGCTGGCCGTGATCGCCACCCTGCTGGCGGGCGGCTTCGACTGGACCTGGATCATCGCCGGCCTCGTCGTCGGCGGGGTCATCGGCGGGGTCTGGGCGCAGAAGGTGCAGATGACCGGCATGCCGGAACTGGTGGCGCTGTTCAACGGCTTCGGCGGGATCGCTTCCCTGCTGGTCGGTTGGGCCGAGGAGGCTCACTATCTCGGCGAAGGTAAAATGCCGGCGGTGACCTCGGTGGCGGTCGCGCTCGCCATCCTGATCGGTGGCATCACCTTCACCGGCAGCGTGATCGCCTACCTGAAACTTTCCGGCAAGATGAGCGGGAGCGCGACGGTCTTTGCGGGGCAGAAAGCGATCAACGCGCTGATTCTCGTCGCCATCCTGGTGCTGTCAGGAGTTTTCGTGGCCAGCGGCCAGGTGTGGGCGCTCTACGCCATCATCGGACTCTCGCTGCTGCTCGGTGTGCTCGGCGTGCTGCCCATCGGGGGCGGTGACATGCCGGTGGTGATCGCCTTCCTCAACAGCTGTTCCGGTCTAGCCGCTTCGGCGGCCGGTTTTGTGATCAACAACAACGTGCTCATCGTGGCCGGCTGCCTGGTCGGCGCCTCGGGACTCATCCTCACGGTGATCATGTGCAAGGCGATGAACCGCACCGTGAGCAACGTCTTCTTCGGCAGCTTCGGCGCCGCGACCGGGAAAACCGGGGCGCAGGTCGAGGGCGAGATGAAGGCGATCTCGGTGGAGGACGCCTTCTACGTGCTCGAAGCCGCCCAGAGTGTGGTCTTCGTGCCCGGCTACGGCATGGCGGTGGCCCAGGCGCAGCACGCGGTGAAGGAACTCGGCCAGATCCTGGAAAAGAATGGCGCGGAAGTCCGTTTCGCCATTCACCCGGTAGCCGGACGCATGCCCGGTCACATGAACGTGCTGCTCGCCGAAGCTGACGTGCCCTACGAGCAACTCTGCGAGATGGACGATGTGAATCCCATCATGAGCACGGTGGACGTGGCGATCGTGATCGGGGCCAATGACGTGGTCAATCCCGCGGCGGCCGAGGACGAAAGTTCCCCGATCTACGGCATGCCGATCATCAATGTCCATGAGGCGCGCACCGTTTTCGCCCTCAAGCGCGGCCAGGGCGCCGGATTCTCCGGTCTGGTGAACACGCTCTTCTTCCGCGAGAACTGCCGCATGATCTATGGTGACGCGAAGCAGACGATGACGGACCTGGTAGCCCAGTTCAAGGATTGAGGAGAGGAGAGGAGTGCGGATCGAGGATCGAGCAAGAGGGCAAAGTAGAATCGACTTCAGTCGATTCCGGAAATCGGCTGAAGCCGATTCTACGATTGCTGCCGCACGGCTTCATACAGCACGATGCCGACGGCCGTGGCGAGATTCAGGCTGCGGATTTTTTCGGAAAACTGCGGGATCGTGAGGCAGTGATCCGCATGGGCGGCGAGCAAACTTTCGGGCAGACCGCGGGTCTCCGGTCCGAAAACGAGATAGTCGCCATCACAGAATTCGGCGGACCAGTAGGCGCGGTCGGTTTTTGTGGTGAGGAAGAAAAAACGGGCTTCTTCGCCAGCGGTGCTTTGCAGGTCGGCGAGCGAGTCCCACTCCCGGACGTCGACATCCGCCCAGTAATCCAGCCCGGCCCGCTTCACCGCCCGATCATCGAGAGAAAATCCCAGCGGCCCCACCAGGTGAAGCCGCGCTCCCGTCGCGAGACAGAGCCGACCGATATTCCCGGTATTGGGCGGGATTTCCGGCTCGATGAGAACGACATGAAACACGCCCCACGAGACCCGCACCTCCGAAAATCGCAAAGCGGAAATATAATCCATCGACAAATCATGATTAGATGATATGAACTTGGGCAAGTCTTGTTTGATCTCAGTGTTGTCATGGTTGTCTCCTTCGTTCCCCGTCTCCTGGTTTTCCGTTTGTTGAGTCTGGCCGCCCTGTGTGGGTTGGAGTTCTCGGTTTTTGGAGAGGAATGGACCTCTTTCACTGTCGATACGCTGGACGGGTTTTCCTTCACCCACGATCACTTGTCCGACGGGCGTTTCGTCTTCGGAAAGGAGGGCGCGGTTTCAGTGCAGGACGATTTCGCGCTCACCACTTTCACCACGATCACCAACACCGATGGGCGCGTTTTCGATCCCTCGTTCATCGCGATCCGCTCCGCGACGGAAGGGCTGATCGGTGGCGGCGGCATCTTCGGCCCCTCGGGCATTTTTTCCTTCGACCCCTCCTCGCCAACGAGTCCCGTGGCGGCAGCCTTGGCCACGCTCCAGAATTACGGTGCGACTTATTGGGAACATCCCACGTCGGGCCGAAAGGGTTGGCTGATCACCGGGGGAAACGGAAGCGGAGGCGGAAACAATCTCACCTTTGTCTCGATCGACGGCAGTTTCACCGGACCGATCACCGGGGTGCTCAGCGCCTACAGCGGCGACGTGGCGGTGAATGCGGCGACCGGAGACGTGTGCGTGGTGCTCGCGGATATCGATACGGCGATCGACAATCAGGTGCTCGTGTTTTCGGCGGATCAGATCGATGGCGCGGTGGATGCCATTCTCCAGAGCTCACCGGCCCCGTTGTCCAAATCCGACGCGACTAATCCGTTCCAGGCTGACGCCTCGGGTGCCGTCGCCGTCGATGCGCTCGGTCGGCTCTGGTTTGGTGGCTACCAGATCGATCACCTGCAGGCCTGGGATCCCGCCACCGGAATCACGCGAAGATTTTATCCCGACCACGCGCCGTTTCAGAATGCCGCCGGTCCGACCAACTACGCGCCCCGGGCCTTTTCGGAAGGCGGAACAGACTACGTCAGTTTCCTGGCCAATGATGCCTACTATACCGCTGGATCCGAACTGGTTCTCGGCTATCGGCCGGTTTCGGAACTGGAAGTTCGCTCGATCCAATTCACGACGACTTCCGGAACGGCTCGCGAGGACGAGGGAAGCGTCGCCATCACCGTCACGATCACACCCGTTCCCGACGAGCCGGTCACCGTGCCGCTGATGGTATCCGGAAGCGCCACGCCGGGCAGCGATTTTGAGGCACCGACCGAGCTCTCCTTCGATACGGGAGAAGCGGTGAAAACGGTGGCCGTGAATCTGATCGACGACCAGGTTCGTCGCGAAGGAACCGAAACGGTGATCCTGACTCTGGGTCGACCGCAACCGACCTCGCAGGCGGGACTGGGCGTGCTGGGCACCGAGACGTTCACCCTGAAACTGGAGGACAACGAGGTTCCGCCCGTGATCGCCCCGACGCAGGATTTCAGCGCGCTCCAGGTGGGTACGGAGTTCCACTACCAGGTAACGACGGCCGGAGGTGGGGATGCGGTGCGCTGGAGTGCGCGCGGTCTGCCGCCCGGTTTGCGCATCGATCCCAAGAGCGGCGCTATCAGCGGAACTCCCACGGCGGCCGGCGAATTCGCCCGACTCGTGATCACGGCGACCAACGCCTACGGTCGCGGGGTTTCGAAAGTGTTCCTGCTCGTGGTGGAACCCGTTCCCGAACTGGCCACTGGTCGTTTTTTTGGCGTGGCCGATCGCGACAGCCCGGAAACCGATGGCCTCGGCGCCCGGATCGATCTGGTCATCAACCGCCGCGCCCGCTGGTCGGGACGGGTCAGGCTGGGTCGGCGAAATTATCCGATCCGTGGCGCGCTCGACACTTCGAGCCCCAATCCGACACTGAGACCGACCTTTCGCCACCAGGGAGAATTCGTCGCCATGAATCTCACCATCGACGCCGACTCGGGCGCCCTCTCGGGCGGATTTGTCGGCGGCGGAAGTGTGACCGGTTGGCGAGGCAGCGCGAACGACAGCCGGTCCGAGCGGTGTCATTTCCTGCTCGCGGTTCCCGGCGGTCCCGATCCCGCTGTTCCCGAGGGCACCGGGTTCGGCATCGTGCGTTTCGGTCGTCGCGACACCGTCCGCATCGTCGGGCGAACCGGCGACGGCGCTCGGTTCAGTTCCGGCGGACGGCTGGGGCCGAGCGGCGAAGCCGTCATCTATCAGCCTCTCTATCGCCCCTCGGGAACTCTGCTCGGCAGGCTGACGATCGCGGACGATCTCCCGCAGACCGTGACCGGCGATTTCACCTGGAGCAAGCCGGCGCAGAATCGAGGTCGGCTCTATCGGGCCGGCTGGCCGGTGCCCTTGCTTCTCCAGGCGACCGGGGGAACCTTTCGTCCAGTGGACGGTTCGTCGCTCCCGCTGGCGGCTCTGCCCGGGACGAATCCGAACGCTTCGCTCCTCGTTCAGGACGGAGGGATCGAACGTCTCGGTCCCAATCCCGCGACCTTCGATGTCGAGATTCGTTCCGCTCGCCGCGCGGTGATGGAGCGCCCCAATCGTCTCCACATCAACCATCGGAGCGGCCTGTTTCGCGGTGTGGTGATGCTCGGCTCCGGTGATGACCGACGGCGGGTCGTCGCTCAGGGTCTGCTGATTCCCGACCCCGCCACGGCGGATCCCTTTGACAGTGTCGGCCACGGCTTTTTCCTGTTTCCCGACGAGGCCTCCGAACTCCGCTCCGGCCTGGCGATTCTGGAACCTGTCGAACCCTGATTTCTCACCGCATGACACCCCACGACCAGTTCCGGTTTCGCCTGCTGCTCGCGTTCGTCGCGGCGGCGGTGGGGTTGCCGCTGGCCATTTTTCTTGGCTTCGAGATGAGTGGCGAGCCAAGAGGGAAGGCCTGGCTGGAGACGTTTCCCGGGGACGCGGCCGGGCATTCCGGAAAGCCGGGAGAGTCGGCGAATTCACCCATCACCCTCGATCCCGAGGCGGCGGCGGACGCCGAAGACGAATCCGGGGAGAGGGAACGAGCCGACCAACTGGAGCAGGCCCTGCTCGCCCGGCTGGGGCTGAATGGACAGGGCCAGGTCGAAGGAGCCGGCGGCGAAGGCATTCATCGGGCGGTCAGACACGACGGGGTCTGGTTCCCGGTTTTCACTCTGGGAAGTCAGGGAGCCGATGCCGGGGGCAATGACCTGCCGCTCTACATCACCAGCGGTTCGCCTCCGCGTTATCGGGTTGGTGAAGCGATCCGATACCAGTTCGAGGCCGTCGGCGGTGCCGAGCCGTATCAATGGCGATTCGAAATCGACGCGACCGGCTTCGCCATGGATTCCGATAGCGGCGTTTTCACCGGCAGTTCGAAGACCGAGCTGGCGGCCACGCTCGATGTGTTCGTCGTCGATGCCGATGGCGCGGAAGACTCCGCCTCCTACACCCTGGCGATCGATGAAGGCCTGCCGCTCACCATTGACACCACCGAGCTGCCGGACGGCCGGACGGGCGACGACTACACGGCCCAACTTGCCGCCTCGGGAGGACTCACTCCCTACCGATGGAGCGCTCCCTCGGCCTTGCCGGAGGGCTTTTCGCTGGACGAGGAAAGCGGCCGACTCACCGGAATTTCATCCGTCGGCTTCGATCGCGAGGTGGAATTTCGCGTCGCCGATGCGGGCGGAGACGAACAGTCGATCCGGCTGCCTTTCCGCATTGCGTCGACCCTCGAATTCGTCACCTCGCGCCAGCTTCCACCCGCCTCGCCCGGGAGTCCGTATCTCCAGGCATTCGAAGTGGAAGGCGGTCTGCCGCCCTACGAATTCCGCGTCGCCGGCGGGGATCTGCCCCTCGGCTCCGGCGGGCTGACCTGGAACCTGTCCCCCGACGGCGTTCTCGAAGGTCTGGCGCCCTCCCTCGAAAGCACCTATCACTTCACCGTCGAAGTCGTCGACAGCGCCGGCGCGATGGAGAGCAAGGATTTCATCCTGCCGGTCAGGAACCTGCTCACCGTGGTGCCAAGTCGGGAAAAAGCCGGGATCGCCTGGTCGCCGGGCGAACTGAGTCGGCAATTCGGAGCCGCCATCGCCGGAGTGACGGTGACCCGCTCTGAATCGCCGGATCCCACCGATCCCGGGACGGTCGTTTACCAGGGAACCGGCAGTAACTTCGTCGACCACGGGCTCGCCACCGGCGGCACCTATCACTACGCGCTCTACGTGCACCCCGCCGACGGAAGAGCCCCGGTCACCTTTGGCCGCGCCTCCGCGCAAATACTCCCCTTCGTCCGCGGCCGGGCCACGCAAGGGGCCACTGCCGATCCGTTCGTCGACGCGGTGAAAGTCTTTCGCCCCCTCGCCGCCGGCGGACACGGCGCCGCCTTTCTGCCGCTGAATGTCACCGGGCCACCCGACGGTCGCGGCACCTACGCTCCCGCCTCGGCGGCGAACGAAGTGCTCTCGCTCCAGGCCCGCGACGCGGACTTTTCCCTGCCGCTCGACGCCGCCGGCGGAAGCGTGGTGCTCTCCTTCGAGGACAACATCGTCGAACTCGGACCCGGCGAGGATTTCACGATCTTCGAAAACGTGTTCTTCATCAGTGGAGATCCCAACCAGCGATTCATGGAACCGGCCATCGTTTCCGTCGCGCTCTTCGAGGGGGAGTGGTTTCGCTTTCCCATCGATGTCGTGCCTCCGGCCGGGCCGTCCTCGACTCCGGTGGAAATGGATCCGTTTTACTACAATCGGGGCTTTGCCGGGCGCAATGCCACCACTGGAGGTGATCCGACCAAGCCGTCACAGAGCGGCGGCGATTCCTTCGACATCGATCGGCTGGGAATTTCCGGCCTCACCTGGATTCGGTACATCAGGATTCAGTCCACCGGGCATCAGGCGATCCGGGATGATTTCGGGGGAGACCCCGTGCGCCATATCGACATGCTCGGATCGATATCGGGCGAAGGCAGTTCCGGGTTCGATCTCGATGCGGTCAGTGCGGTGAACTACTGAGACAGAAATCCGTTTCCGTTCAAAAACGGGCGGCGGCGGTGCAGCGGATGGGGGATTCTGCATCAAGGGCGGGGCGCCTTCCGGTAAGGTGGTATTCCAGTTCCACCAATGGCAGATAGACAATCCGAAGCGACTTGGGAAAATCTTGGGGCACGGCAACGAAGTGATGTGGAGCCCCGGAGAATCCGCCCCATGGATTCGACTGTCGCCAAAGAAAATATGATCCGATCCAGGCTGTGAACGCCAATCCTCCGGCCACGCTGACCAGCGTCCATCGATGGCGACGAACCAAGGATCTCATCATCACAGCGCCTCCAGGAATCGCCGATAGAAATCCACTCCGGCTTCGAGATCTTCGACTTTCAGCCATTCGTCCTTGGTATGCGCCTGGGCGATGGAACCCGGGCCGCAGGCGACCGAGGGGATGTCGCCCAACTCGGCCAGCCAGGCGGCGTCGCAGAACCAGGGGGCTCCAACAGGGTTGGATCCCAGACTCAACAGGGTCTGAACGAACGGGTTCTCGATGTCGGTGTTGAGCGGTTTCGTCTCGACCGGCGCTTGGATTTCCACGCAATCGCTCCAGCCGTGGCGCGCCAGCAGGGCACGAAGTTTTTCCATCACTCCGCCGTCGGAAGCCAGCTCGGGGGTTTCCCGGAAATCGAGCGACGCCACACAGCGGTCCGGCACGATGTTGGTCCGCGATCCGCCATGGAGTTGGCCGATGTTGACGGTGGAGGTGCCGAGCACGGGGTGTTCGTAGGTGGCCAGTTCGGCGCGGAGGTCGGTGTCGATCGCATGCACGATGGGAAGCAGCTTGGTGATCGCGTTCTCGCCGTTCTCCGGTGAGGCGCCATGGCAGGCGTGCCCATGGGAAATGAGATCGATCCAGATGCAGCCCTTGTGGGTGTGGACCACCTCCAACTTCGTCGGTTCGCCCACGATGGCGAAGTCGTACTGGCCGCGATACTTTTTCGCAAAATGCTGGGAACCGGGCTGCCCCGTTTCCTCACCCATGAATCCGGCAAAGCTGATTTGCGCATTCAGTTCCGGCAGGCGATCGCCCAATTCCCGAAAGGCCCAGAGCATGGCGGCCATGGTTCCCTTGGTGTCGCTGGCGCCGCGACCCCAGATTCTTCCGTCGCGGATTTCTCCACCGAACGGATCGATGGTCATGCCCGTCACGCTGACGGTGTCGGTGTGAGGGGCGAACAAAATGCGGGGGGCTCCGGATTCGCCGGATTTTCCCGGCAAACGTCCGATCACGTTGGGACGGCCGGGCTCGACCTCGTCGAAATGAACCGCGGCGCCGCATTCATTCTCCAGGAAAGCGCCGACGAACTCGGCACAGGCCGCTTCGCCGGTGGTGCCATCCTCGATGGCGCCGTCGGGATTGACGCTGGGAATGCGGATGAGCGCCTGCAGCAGTTCGGAGACGGAGGAAAAACGGGTATTCATGGCGGTCGACGATGAACCGGAGGGAGAGCATAGGCGCAATTCACGACGCTGTCCCATTGATCGTGAACCGGATCGGGACGAGGCTGGGACAAAGATAGCGTGACGGATTCGTAATAAGGTATTGACATGAACCGCGATTGCGGCCCTAAATAGCGATTCAGATTTTTTAAAAATTTCGAATATGAGCGACACCGAGCCACAGACGCCCGAACCGCCGAAGCCTTCGACGAAGACTTCCACCGTGCCGCTGAAGAAGGAAACCGTGCGGATCACCCTGCGCGCGCGCCCCGAGGACACCGGTCCTGTGGCGCCGAAGGGCTCGACGGTTCCCGTTCCGGCCAAAGGCGGTACCGCCCCGGTTTCCGCAGGAGACGAGACCGGGCCGACGCAGCCGGTTCAGGCGGCGGCACCCTCGCCGCCTCCGGCGCCCGCCGCGCCCGCGCCGCCTCCGGCACCTTCGGCTCCCCCGCCACCATCAGCGCCCAGGCCGCCTTCGGCTCCCTCGGCGGGTGGTGCGGCACCGCCTCCGGCTCCGTCCGCTCCCAAGCCACCTTCCGCTCCCGCAGCACCGGCACCGGGCGCGCCCGCTCCGGGTGCCAAGACGATCCCTCTCGCCAAGAAACCGGCGGCTCCGGTTCCCGGCGGCGGCGGTCCTGTCGGTGCCAAGACGATTCCTCTGGCCAAGGCCCCCACGCCAGGTGGTGGTGCCCCGGTCGGCAAGCAAACCACCGCTCTCGGCGGAGGCGCCAAGCCGCTGCCGAAAGCCACCGTGAAGCTGCAACAGACGCAGCCCATGGGCGGGGGCGCCGCGACGTCGACCATCTCGAAAGCTCCCGACATCAAGTCGACTGCGGCCGAAGCCGAGGAGGAGTGGGAAGAAGAATTTGAAGAATCCGGACTCATGCCATTCGCCATCGTAGTTCTCTTGTTCGCCATCGTTGTGCTCGTGATCGAGTTTCTTACGATGACGGCGGGCAAATAATTCACTGCCTCGGTTCTCGAGTCCGAATCTCTCCTCCACCGGGTGGATCCCGGTGAAGGATCGTATTCCGCTGGGCCGGAAACAGCCTTGGGTCGCGAATTGATTGTCGGAGTCTCTCCAGCCTTCTGGCTGTCCATTGAGGCCGATCGCACGGTGCCTGTAAGCACCGACGGGTGAATCCGTCTCACTGACGACGCCGAAGTGTTGTTTCGTGTCATGCCGGTCGCACCAGCTTGACAGAGGCGGCAAGTGGCGGTCCTTTGGCGTTGCCTTTTTCGCCACGATTGCCACGCGAAATCGGCGCCAGCCTCTATCCATTTCCTCAATTTCCACCTGCTAACCCACCCACCAGATATCATGGCTCACGAATCCATCGTCACTCTCACGGAAGACAATTTCGAATCCGAAGTCATCCAATCCGATGTGCCCGTTCTCGTCGATTTCTGGGCCGAGTGGTGCGGGCCATGCCGCATGATCGGGCCGGTCCTTGATCAGGTCGCTGGCGAAATCGGCGAATCCGCCAAGATTGGCAAGGTCAACGTCGACGACAATCAGGCGCTGGCGGCGAAATACGGCGTTCGCTCGATCCCGTTGCTGCTTTTCTTCAAGGACGGTGAAATCAAGGACCAGGTCGTCGGTGCGGGCACGCCCAAGGACGCCCTGGTGCAGAAGTTGAACACGCTCTGAGCGTTCTTTTTAAGATGAAATCGGACGCCGCGACTCCCGAAACTTCGGTTGGCTCTCCTGCTTGGCCGCGAGTTTCGTGGATTGCGGCGCTGATGCTGCTCACGATCGGTTACCGCGTCTGGGTGGCCGAGTCGGATGCCGATCACCTCTGGAACACGGCGCCGCTCATGGCGACCTGTTTTGGGGGCGGTCTTTTGCTGGGTTGGCGTTTCTGCTGGGTGCCGGCGCTCCTGTTACTGGTGAGCGATATTTTTCTCGGTCTCAGTCACGACACCGGCGTCGGGACGTACACCCTCACGAGTGCGGTCGCCTACACCGCATTCGCCTGTCTGGGCGCGGCGATCGGCCGTGGAACGCTCGGCAAACACTGGTGGGTGATGGTGGCGGGAACCCTGACTTCGAGCGTGCTATTTTACGTGCTCGGCAATACCTGGGCCTGGCTGTCGATGCCGGAATATGCCAAGAGTTTCGCCGGTTGGTGGCAGAGCCAGACCGTCGGCCTGCCCGGTCCGTGGCCGCCTTCGCTGTTTTTCCTGCGCAATGCGCTGATCGGTGACACGATCTGGTGCCTGTTCGCTACGCCGCTGTTTTTCTGGAAACCGGTTCGAAGCTGCCAAGCGGGAGATGAGTCGATTTCCGCGGCTGCGATCGCTAGCTGATCCCTTTTTCAGAATCGCTGATTTGCGGCCCTCGATTTCTGCCGGTGACGTTCCGGCAAGGAATTGAATTCTTCCCGGGACTCGCAACGCCGGCCCAATACGCATCAAGAAATCACGATTTCTCGATTTGATTTTGATGCAGCTCCGAAGGACACTGTGTGACCGACTTCGGATCTCATCTTTCTTTTTCCATGCCCTCTGATCTCGATACCGAACTCCGCTCCGAATTGAAAAAGCGCATCCTCGTCCTCGATGGGGCGATGGGCACCACCATTCGTGGCTACGGTCTCGATGAGACCGCCGCTCGTGGCGAGCGTTTTGCGCAGAACGAGAAAGACCTGCTGAACAACGGAGACATTCTTTCGATCACGCGTCCGGACGTGATCGGCGACATCCATCGGCGCTTCCTCGAGGCCGGTTCGGACATCATCGAGACGAACACGTTTTCCGCGACGACACTGGCCCAGTCCGAGTTTTTTGTCGAAGACCCCCGCGAGAAGGGCAAGGGTCGCAAGGACCCTGAGTTTTTTCAGCGCGAGGTTTGCGAGAATCCGTTTCTCAAGGATCTCGCCTGGGAACTGAACGTCCAATCCGCCAGGCTATGCCGCGAGTGGTGCGACCGCATTGGAGAGGAAACCGGGCGCAAACGCTATGTCGCCGGAGCGATCGGGCCGATGACCGTTTCTCTCACGAACTCTCCGGATGCGGAGGATCCGGGTTTCCGCGTCGTCACCTTCGATCAGGTCCGCGATGCGTACAAGCACCAGATCCGAGCGCTGATCGAGGGTGGCACCGACATCATGATGGTCGAGACCATCTTCGATTCGCTCAATGCGAAAGCCGCGCTGGTTGCCCTGCGTGAAGTCTATGACGAGGACGGCGTCGAGTTTCCCATCATCGTCTCTGCCGCTGTCGGTCGCGGTGGCGAAACCATGATCTCCGCCCAGAAAGTCGAAGCGATGTGGAACGCTGTTGCCCACGCCAAACCGCTCGCGGTCGGACTGAACTGCTCGCTCGGCCCCGACCTGATGGAGCCGCATCTGAAAGAACTTTCCAAGGTAGCCGGCAGTTTCGTCTCGGTCTATCCGAATGCCGGTTTGCCCAACCCGCTGGCCCCGACCGGCTTCGACCTCGAACCGGACGATATGGAACGCTTCATCGGCGGTTTCGCCGAGCAAGGACTGGTCAATCTCATTGGCGGCTGCTGCGGCAACACACCCGAGCACGTCGCCGCCATCGCCAGGGTCGCTGACAAATTTGCCCCCCGCGCCTTGCCTGATCTCCCGCCCGCGATGCGCCTCTCCGGATCCGAGGCCTACAACCAGACGCCGGACAAGAACTACCTCATGGTCGGCGAACGAACCAACGTGGCCGGTTCGCCGAAGTTCAAGAAACTGGTCAAGGAAGGTAACCTCGAAGATGCCGTCGCCATCGCCCGCCAGCAGGTCGAGAACGGCGCGCCCGTCATCGATGTGTGCATGGACGAGGGCATGATCGAAGGCGTTCCGACGATGACGCGCTTTCTGCACCTGCTCGCTTCGGAGCCGGATGTCGCTGCGGTTCCCATCATGGTCGACTCCTCGAAATGGGAGATCATCGAAGCCGGTCTCAAATGTCTCCAGGGGAAGGGCATCGTGAACTCCATTTCGCTGAAATCCGGCGAAGACGAATTCCGTGAGCAGGCCCGCAAAATCATGAAATACGGAGCCGCAGTCGTCGTCATGGCCTTCGACGAAAAGGGCCAGGCGGACAATTACGAGCGCAAGATCCAGATCTGCGAGCGCGCCTACCGCATCCTCGTAGATGAAGTCGGATTCAATCCCGAGGACATCATTTTCGATCCCAACATCCTCACCGTCGCGACGGGAATGGAGGAGCACAACAACTACGCGGTCGACTTCATCGAGGCGACCCGTTGGATCAAAGAGAACCTTCCCGGTGCGAAAGTGAGCGGCGGCGTCTCGAATATTTCCTTCTCCTTCCGCGGCAACAACGTCGTCCGCGAAGCGATGCACGCTGCCTTTCTCTACCACGCCGGACAGGCCGGAATGGACATGGGCATCGTCAACCCTGGCATGCTCGAAGTTTACGACGAGGTCGAGCCAAAGTTGCTTAAGCTCGTTGAAGACGTCCTCTTGAATCGCGATCCCGACGCCACCGAACGGCTGATCGATTTCGCCGAGGAACTCAAGGCCGCCGGCGCCCACGTCAGCGACAAGGCCAGCGGACCTGATCTCTCGTGGCGCGAAGGCGATGTCCAGTCCCGCATGACGCATGCGCTCGTCAAGGGCATCACCGATTTCATTGAAGAAGATACCGAGGAAGCCCGCCAGACTCTCGGCAAACCGCTCGACGTCATCGAAGGCCCGCTCATGGCCGGGATGGGTGTCGTCGGTGAGCTCTTCGGCGCCGGAAAAATGTTTCTCCCCCAGGTCGTCAAGAGCGCCCGGGTCATGAAGAAAGCGGTCGCCTACCTGCTTCCGTTCATGGAGGCGGAAAAGGAAGAGGGCGCCGAGGACAACGCGCCCGTTTTCGTCATCGCCACCGTGAAAGGCGACGTCCACGACATTGGAAAAAATATCGTAGGCGTTGTGTTAGGATGCAATGGTTACAAAGTTGTCGATCTCGGCGTGATGGTCGATTGCGAGAAAATCATGGCCGCCGCTCGTGAGCACAAAGCGGATTTTGTCGGCATGTCAGGACTGATCACTCCGTCGCTCGACGAGATGATCTACAACGCCAAGGAATTCGAAAAAGGCGGCTGGGAAGTTCCCATTCTCATCGGCGGCGCGACCACCAGCCGGGCTCACACCGCGATCAAGATCAGCGAGCACTACAGCCAGCCCATCGTTCACGTGCAGGATGCGTCGCTTGTCGTGGGCGTTTGCAACTCGCTGTTATCTCCGAATCTGCGCGAGAAATTCATCGCCGATCACCGCGAACGCGAACAAAAGGAACGGGATCTTCACGCCGGAAAGGGCTCCTCGGCAGTCTATGTTCCGTTCGAAGAGGCCCAACGCCACAAATATCAGGTCGAGTGGGACCACGCCAAGATCGCCACCACCGAAACCATCGGCAAACACGTCTGGGATCCCGTTCCCCTCGCCGACATCGTCGAGGTTTTCGACTGGACCCCGTTTTTTCACGCTTGGGAACTGCGAGGGGTTTACCCGAAGATTCTTCAGCACAAGGACCACGGCGAAGAGGCCACCAAGCTCTACGACGACGCCCGCCGTATTCTGGACGAACTGGTTGAAAACAACCGCGTTCACGCTCGTGCCACGTGGGGAGTCTGGCCCGCGCACTCGACCGGGGAGGATGTCGAGCTTTTCGCCGACTTCGCCAAGACTGATCCGCTCACGACTTTTCATTTCCTTCGTCAGCAGAAAGAAAAGGTGAAGGCGGGAACCCCCTTCCAGAGTCTCGCTGATTTCGTCGCACCGAAAGGTTCGGGTCGAGATGATTTTCTCGGCGCCTTCGCCGTCACTGCGGGGAACGAAGTCGAGGAATACGCCGCCACCTTCAAGGAGAAGCATGACGACTACACCGCGATCATGATCCAGGCCCTCGCCGACCGCTTCGCCGAAGGCCTCGCCGAGTTGCTTCATCGCCGTGTTCGCGAGTTCATGGGGTTCGGAAAGAACGAAAACTTCACCGTCGAAGAACTCATCGCCGAACGATATCGTGGCATTCGCCCCGCCGCCGGTTATCCCGCCTGCCCCGATCACACCGAGAAAGGAATCCTCTGGGACCTCCTCGACGTCGAGAATGCGGTTGGCATGCAGCTCACCACCAGCTACGCCATGTTCCCGCCGAGTTCGGTGAGTGGTCTGTATTTCTTCAACGAAGCGGCCCGCTACTTCAACGTCGGCAAGATTGGCCGCGACCAACTCGAAGCCTACGCCGCCCGCAAAAAGATGAGCATCGAAGA
>JAGRPB010000052.1 GCA_020439945.1 Verrucomicrobiia bacterium | reverse complement strand
CGGCCAGCAGTGGATGTCCTGGGTCCACGTCCGCGATGTCGCCCGCGCCTTCCTCGCCTGCGTCGAGCGCGACGTCTTCGAGGGACCCGTCAATGCCGTCGCGCCGCATCCCGTCACCAATGCCGAGTTCACCGAGACCCTCGCCCGCGTCCTCGACCGGCCCGCCAAAGTGCCCACACCCGCCTTTGCGCTGAAAATGGCGCCCGGCGAAATGAGCCAGCTCTTTCTCAACAGTCAGCGCGTCGATCCCTCCGTCCTTCGGCTGCGCGACTTCCACTGGGATTTTCCCGACCTCGAGCCCGCCCTGCGCGATTGCCTTCCCGAAGTCGTGGCCGATGCCTTTGCTGGTGAGTGACGCCGAAACGTGGTAAATTCGACCCGTTTTTCCTGTCCCACCCGTTTCACCCATGGCCGCGCCCCAGAACGTCATCGCGATCGTTTACGACTACGATCAGACCCTCAGTCCCACCTACATGCAGGACGAGGTGCTCTTTCCCAAGTTCGGCATCAATCCCGCCGAGTTCTGGAAACGCTGCAAAACTCTCGTCGAGACCGACGGCTACGAGTCCGAGCTCGCCTACCTCAAGGTCATGCTCGACTACCTCCAGCTCGACCGCCCCTCCAACGCCGACCTGCGCGCCCTCGGCAAGGACCTGAAATTTTTCAAGGGCGTCATGGACATGTTCGACGGCCTCGAGGCCCTGCTCGAGCCCGATCACCGCGCCATGGGGGTGAAAATCGTCCACTACATCGTTTCCTCCGGCATCAAGACCCTGCTCGAGGGCAGCGAACTCGCCCCGCGCGTCGAGCGCATCTTTGGTTGTGAATTCGCCGAGGACGAAGCCGGCCGCATCGCCTTCCCCAAGCGCGTCATCAGCCACACCGGCAAGACCCAGTACCTCTTCCGCATCAACAAGGGCATGCTTGAGCCCAACGAGGACGTCAACGACCACATGCCCGAGGAGCTGCGTCCCGTGCCGTTCAAGAACATGATCTACCTCGGCGACGGTCCCACCGACGTCCCTTGCTTCACCGTGATGAAGAAATTCGGCGGCCACGCCATCGCTGTTTACAATCCCGACGACGAGACCCGCGCCAGTTTCCGCAAAGCCTACCAGCTCAGCGGCCCCGCCGATCGCATCAAGTACATCGCCCCCGCCGACTACCGCGCCGGCAGTCACCTGCGCCTGTTGTTGGAGGAAATGGTCGTCGAGATCGCCGACTCCATCGTCGAGCGTCGCCGCCGCGAACTCAGCGAAGCCAAGATCTCCGCGCCCACGCACTGAGCTGCGGGAAAGACTCAGGCGCCCCGCAAGGCACCTGCTCCCTTTTCTTGAATCGAAGGGCGACAGGATTGTCGCCCCTCCGGTCGCTCAATAAAACGCGACCGCGCAAACCAGCACCAGGGCTCCGTAGACGAGACCGCCGAGCGCGGCGGGTTTCCAGCGTTTGGGTTCGGCGAGCAGCCAGTTGATCTGGTCGCGCATCAGGTAGGGCATGCCGACCCAGAACATTCCGATCAAAATCCAGGCATAGGAGAGTGCCACCAGAAGCAGTCGGCTGATGGGCGGTTCCAGAAAGGCGGCATTCAGGATGGGTGCGGCGGCGAGGATGAAAAAGAAACCGATCGCTCGCACGGCGAGGAACTCCCGCACGTACGTCATCACGCCGATGCACCCGAGGATCAGGATCAGTTGGACCGGCCGCTCCACATTGTAGAACTCCCCGAGATCCATCTCGGACCAGACCAGCAGCGCCCAGGCGAAATCGATCGCCACCAGCACAAGGCCGAATTTCTCGTTTCGCGGCAGCGCCTTCAGCCAGCCTTTGACCTGATCGGGCTTGAGCAGGGCGACCAGATGTCCGATCAACAGCGCGGCTCCCATCACCAGGCCCACGGTTTTGAGAGTCAGGCCTTTGTAGAGGAAATGGTAAAGCTCGGCAGTCATCGACGAGAGGGAAGGTCAGTGGGCCGTTTCCGGCCCGGAAGGGGTGAACAGAACCACGGAATCGGCGGAAAACACGGAAATTTTTCTTTCAAATCGAGGCTCGATATCCAAACCTCCCCGCCAGCTCAGATGACAATCCAGATCGCAGGAAAATCGTGTTCGATTTGTGGAGAACCGATTCTCACCCTGAATGATGGGACATGGTGCGCGCGTTGCGAATCGATCATTTGTAGTGATTGCGCGAGCCAAGATCCTGTTTGCCCCACCTGCAAGCGGGCTTGGGACGATCCGAAAAGGTATTTTGTCTACAGTGAGCGATGCCCAAAGTGCTTGGGCAACGTCGATCACCAGGAATACTGCTCCAGTTGTGGTGAAGACACGCGATGGAATAATCAAGCGGACTACGAAGCCTTCCGCGCCAGTGTGGATCACTTTATCAGGATCTCGCTTCCGGTAGCTTGTTCCTTCATCCTGGGAGGATTTGGTATGATCGTCCTCGGGTTTATTACCGTGGTGGCGGGAATCTTCGCCGGTTTGAAACTCGTTCTTCTCATTTTCGTCCCGATGGGTGTCGGAATAAACCTGATCGCCCAAGGGCTTCTCAGGCTTCGTCGAGCGAAGAAATTGAAAGAGTTTCGTTGATTGCTACTCGGCAATCACCAAGTCGCCGTAAAGGGTGTGCCCGGTCGTCTCGGTGATGTCGACGTCTAGCAACTGCCCGGCGTGGCGCTCGGCGTTGCCTTCGAAAATCACGATCCGGTTGGTCCGCGTCCGGCCGCTGAGTCGCTCGACATTGTAACGGCTGGGGCCCTCGCAGAGAACTTCCTGCCGGGTGCCGACCATGGCGGTGTTCTGCTTCACCGCGATCTCGTTGACCAGCGCGAGCAGGTCTTGATTGCGCTCTTCTTTCACTCGCTCGGTCAGTTGGCCTTCCATTTCGGCGGCGGGCGTGTCCTTGCGCTGGGAGTAGCGAAACACGAAGGCGTTCGAGAACTGCAGGCGCTCGACGACTTTCTTCGTCTCCTGGTAGTCCTCTTCCGTCTCGCCGGGGAAACCGACGATGATGTCGGTGCTGATGGCGATTCCCGGCCGGGCCGCCTTCATCTTTTCGCAGATTTCGACGAACTTCTCCGATTTGTAGGGCCGGTGCATGAGACGGAGGATGCGGTCCGATCCGCTCTGCATGGGGAAATGGACGTGATCGACCAGCTTCGGCAAGTAGGTGAAGGCCTCGATGAGGTCGTCCTTGTAGCCAATGGGATGCGGCGAGGTGAAGCGGATGCGATCGATGCCGTCGATCTCGTGCACGGCTTCGAGCAACTGCACGAAGGGGCTCTTGTCATCGACGCGGGGAAACTCGTGGCGGCCGTAGAGATTCACGATCTGGCCGAGCAGGGTCACTTCCTTCACCCCGTGATCGACGAGTCGGCGGCATTCTTCGACGATCTCCGGAATCGGCCGGCCCCGTTCCTCGCCACGGGTGTAGGGCACGATGCAGAAGGTGCACTTCATGTTGCAGCCCTGCATGATGCTGACGAATTCGCTGACCCCGTAGTCCTTGTCGAGGTGATCGCGGATGGTGTTCTGCGATTCCGTTTCTTCCTCGATATCCACGATGGAAACCCGCAGGTCATCCATCTGCGATTCTTCCTTTTTCCGGATGATCTCCTCCACGTGATCGACCACGCGATGGTATTTCTGGGTGCCGGCGACGAGATCGAGGTGCGGCACTTCCTTGAGCAGATCTGCACCGCGGCTCTGTGCCATGCAGCCCATGAACCCATAGACGAGATGGGGGCGCTTCTGGCGGAACCGACCCATCTGTCCCATCGTTCCGAGCGCCTTCTGCTCCGCCTGATCGCGCACCGAGCAGGTGTTGAGCAAAATCACGTCCGCGTCATCGGCCGCCGGCGCGAGGGTAAAGCCCCGTTCCACGAACATCTGCGCGACTTGTTCGGAGTCGCGTTCGTTCATCTGGCACCCGTAGGTTTTGAGAAAGACTTTCGGCATGAGACGGAGAGAGAGAGGGAAAGGGCGCGCAAAGTAATCGGCTTTTGCCATGGAAACAAGCGGGGGCGGGCGGTAAAATCTGGACGGCGGACCTCCGTGTCCGCCCTGACTGAACGCCGCTCGGTCACGAATTGCTTGGTTGGGTTCGATTTCGGGCTACGCGATGCCGCAAATCCCGATGAAACTTGGGCGGACACGGAGGTCCGCCGTCCATTCTTTTCATGACGTCCGCCATTGACCAGTTCCTGCTCTACCTCGCCACCGAGCGTGGGCTGTCGGACAACTACCAGCTTTCCACACGTCGTTCGCTGGAGTCTTTCGCTGAATGGGCCAAGGCCGAGTATCGCGTCACCGAGCCGGGCGGCATTTCCATCGAGCACCTTACCGAGTATCTCGCCGATCGAAAAAAGACCGGTCTCGCCGCCTCCAGTCTGCGGCTCGAAGTGATCGCTCTGAAAATTTTCTACCGCTTCCTCGCCGGTCGCGGCGTGGTAGGAAAAGACGTCGCCGAGCAACTCGATTCCCCGCGCCTCGAACGCTATCTGCCGGAAACCCTCAACGAACCCGCCATCCAGCAGCTTCTCGAGTCGATCGATACGGTCCAGCCACTCGGTCGACGCGACCGGGCGATCCTCGAACTCCTCTACGCCAGCGGTCTCCGCGTTTCCGAACTCACCAACGCCCGTCTCGAAGCTCTGCACCTCGAAGAAGGCGTCATTCGCGTCACCGGCAAAGGAAACAAGACCCGGCTCGTTCCCGTCGGCGGCGCGGCCCGCGATGCCATTCGCGACTACCTCGACAACGAACGTCCCAAGCTGGTCGGCAAAAAAACCGGCAGCCACCTCTTCCTGTCAAAACGCGGCGGCAAGCTCACCACCCAGCGCATCTGGCAGATCGTGAAGGAGCGCGCTCGCATGGCCGGTCTCGACGAAAATGTCTACCCGCACCTGCTGCGACACTCATTCGCCACCCATCTTCTCAGCAATGGCGCCGACCTGCGCGTCATCCAGGAATTGCTCGGCCACGCCGACATCGCCACCACCCAGATTTACACCCACGTCGATCAGAAACGCCTCAAGCAGGTCCACCGGCAGTTTCACCCGCGGGGCTGAAGGGCAGATTTCGGCTCGCCGATCTCACTTTCTCACTTAACAGGGTTGGATCGGGGACCTGACCCTGTTATACGGAGGGGAGGGGAATCCGAATGTCGTCATGAGCCTGAATGTCCATCATCTCGAGCTGTTTTTCTACGTGGCCAAGTATGAGGGCATCACGGAGGCGGTACGCAAGATGCCATACGGGATCCAGCAGCCGGCGGTGAGTGGGCAGATTCTGCAGCTGGAGAGAAGCCTCGGCGTGAAGCTGTTTCATCGTCGGCCCTTTGCGCTGACGCCGGCGGGCGAGGATCTCTACGACTACGTTTACCCGTTTTTTTCCCGGCTCGACCAAGTGGCAGCTCGGCTGCGCGGAGAGGAAAGTCAGCACCTCAGGCTGGCGGCTTCGGCGTCGATCATGGCGAATCACCTGCCCGCCGTGCTCGAGCGAATGCGTCGCGAATTTCCCGAGCTTCGGCTGTCTCTGCGCGAGGTGAAATCGACCGAGATCGAGGCCGCGCTCCAAAAGCAGGAGGCCGATGTCGCCATTTCCCAACTTCAGAAAACGCCCGCGCCGGGGGTGAAAGCGATCAAGTTGCTGGAACTTCCGCTGGTGCTTTATGCGCCCGAGGAAGTGGCGATCGAGAAATTTGGGGATCTCTCGCGTAGCACGATCGGCGGCGAGATTTCACTGCCGTTGATCTCCCTGCCGGGCAACGAGACCATTCCCCGTCTCTTCCAAGCCGGTCTCGCGAAACGCGGATTGCGCTGGGAGACGGCCATGGAAGTGAGCGATCTTAGCCTCATCCCGCGCTACGTCGACGAAGGTTTCGGCTGGGGCGTGTCGGTCGCGATTCCCGGAGTGGAACCGCCGGAGGGTGTGCGGGCGATCTCGCTGCCGGCGAACGATTTTCATCCGCTCTCGCTGGGCCTGATGCATACCGGCGATCTGAAACCATTGGCCGAACGGTTCGTCGAAATCGCCAGCACCTACGCCGCCGCATTGGGTGACGGAGATAAGGCCCAGACGAAAAAGAAACCCGCCGCGAAGCGGAAGAGAGCGAGTTGAATGAGAGTGTGACACTGGCATCCCTGCCAGTGATCTGGAAATTGCCGGCGAAGCCGGGAAGCTCTAAATTTGAAGCACCGGCAGGGATGCCGGTGTCACAATCATCCACTCATTCATCACCAACCGATGTCCTGGAATCCGCCCATCGAAGACGCCATCAGCGAATGGGTTCGCGGTGAAAGCGTCAAAGGCGAAGCCATCGAGGGCACCGGTCTGCCCATCGACCTCGCGGATTACTACGCCACCCCGGCAGAATTGCGGGTCGGCTATGCGATGCTGAAAAGTAATGGCTTCTGCCCCGCCGAAGTCGGGCTGTTGCGGCAGATCCGAGAACTGGAGTCACGTCTTGAGACCGCGAAATGCGACGGGTCGGCGCTCCGTGACGATGACGTCACCCGGTGGCGGCGGGAGTTGACGGATGCACTGACGCGGCTTGGATTGAGTCAACGCTAGTCCATGAGTTCTTCCTCTCCCTCTTCTCCACCCGTCCGCGCCCTGATTTTCGACTTCGACGGCCTGATCCTCGATACCGAAGTGCCGATCTACGATGCCTGGCGGGAAAACTATGCCCATCACGGGCAGGATCTGGCGCTGGAGGATTACACCGGTTGTGTCGGTAGCGACTTCAATCGCTTCGATCCCAAGTGGCATCTCGAAAACCTGACCGGAGAGAAGATCGATTGGGATCACTGGGACGAAAGACGCGAGCGTCGCGCGCTGGAGATCGTGAACTCGCTGATGGACCCCATGCCCGGCGTCCTCGATCGCCTTCGCGAAGCCCGGGAGGCAGGGATTCCCTGCGCCGTCGCCTCCAGTTCGCCGCGCAGTTGGGTGGAGCCGCATCTGGAGCGGATCGGGTTGCGGGAATTCTTTCTCCTGACCCGCTGCGTCGACGATGTCGAAAAGCCGAAGCCGTCTCCAGAATTGTTTCTCGCCGCCGCCGAAGGCTTGCAAGTGCCACCAGCGGAGTGCCTCGTCTTCGAGGATTCGCTCAATGGCCTGATCGCCGCTCAGGCGGCCGGAATCCGCTGCGTCTCCGTGCCGAATCGTGTCACTGCCGGCTTGGATTTCACCGGCTGTGCGCTGAAGCTGGATTCGCTCGCGGCAATGTCGCTGGCGGAGATGGTGGGGCAGATTTGAAATCTGCCTTTCTCAGCCATTGAAGGCAGAATGCAATTCTGCCCCACGTTTCACTCCACCAGCTTGCCCAGTTTTGCCTCCAACCAAGCTTTCACCGGAGCCGCCAATCGATCGTATCCTCGAGAGGTGAGGTGGGTGCCATCCACCGTGAGGCCGGGCAGCCAATGTCCGTCGTCGTCAACGAATCGGTCGTAAAAGTCCAGCCAGGCCGCGCCGGTTTTGGGAACATCGGTGGCAAGACGAGCATTTGTTCTTCGAATGTTTCTTCGCAAAGCGGAATCCGGCTCAACTCCGCTGGGAAGAATCGAAAGGACAAGAATTTCCGACTTCGGAGCTTTGAGCTGAAGCGTTTTCACGAGGGCAAGGACTCCATCGGCGACCGCATCGGAATCATCAGGCGGTTGCTTGCCAAGGTTGTTGGTTCCCGCGAGGACGACCAGTGCCTTTGGAGGAGGAGATGGAAAAGTCGATTCGCGGACACGGAAATGAATGTTTTCGACTCGATCGCCTGCAATTCCGGAATTCAGAGGCCGAAATTCCTTGAGGTCGAGTTCCCAGGAACCCACGCCTTGCTCCGTCCAGAAGGCAGTCAACGAATCGCCGAAAAAGCAGACTTGGTGGCCACCCTTGGCAAGCTCATGCCGTTGGCGATTGAATTCCGAGAGCCAGAACTTTTGGGGAACGGCGATGGGTTGGGAAATGGGGGGAACGTCCTGAGCAACCACCTGAAGTGTTGAGAGCAGCGCGATCGCGAGCGGCGAAATCCACCAGGAATCTTTGCAGAAGACGCGGTACATGGCAGCTACCCTAGCGAGGTTGCTTTACCTTGTCATGTTCTCCCTTTGTTGTTGAAGGCAGAATGCAATTCTGCCCCACATTTCACTCCACCGGCTTGCCGAGCTTCTCGCGCATGGCCCGATACAAGCGCTCGATGGCTTCTTCGGGGGACTCCATCATCATGGCTTCGCGGATCTTGCTGGCGTAGATGCCGAAGGCGAAGGGGCTGACGGCGGGGACTTCGACGAAGCGCCACTCCAACTTGGGAACGGTGTCGAGAAAGGCACAGGCACGGTCGAGATCGAGGAAGGTGTGAGTCGCCTCGCGGATGGCTTGCTCGAGGAGCGGGTGATCGGGTTCGTGTTGGCTGAGCACCTTAAACAGGATGTCGGAACTCCAGCGAATCTGTTTCAGTTTCCGCGCTTCGCCGGGGAGGTTGCGGGGCACCATGAGTCCAGTCTGGGCGATGCCGCCGAACTGCCACTTCACCAGCTGGGAACCTTCCAGGGCGGTGCGCAAATCGGCCTCGGCATTCTCGCGATGGAATAGTTCGCGCCATTCGGCGAGACCCATTTCCTGAAAGCTTTTCAGGCTGAGGAGAAATCCGTAGTCGTCGATGGTGACCAGTGCGTTGCCGCCCACCGCTTCCTTGACACGGTGGCTGAGGATGCGCGACAGGGCGTCGTTGGCGCTGCGGCCAATGAGGGTGTGGAAAAAGTAGTGAACGCGATCCGGATCTTCCTGTTCATTGCGAAAGGCCTCGACCAGCAGGCGGTTGGCGGTGGGAATCTCGCTGAGGAGACGCTGATTCTCGAAGTGTTCGACGATGGCCGTCGCGTTCACCTGGGAAATGCTCCAACGCTCAACCAGCCAGTCGGCGACTTCGTCCGTCTCGCGTCTTTCCGCGACCAACCGGCGCTCGATCTCGGTTCGGAGGGAGGCGACTTCGCGGGCCAGCCCGGAACCGAGCGGAATCTTGTGAGCGTTCCAAGTCGGCACCGTGGGCAGGCGACCGGCGGCGTTTTCGACGATGACTTCGGCGACGCCGGCCTCGACGAGCTTCACGGTTTTCCCTCCGAGCACAAAGATATCGCCGACCTTGAGACCTTTCACGAAATTCTCCTCGACCGAGCCGAGGCGTCGCCGGTTGAGAATGACGTTCACCATGCCGTCGGCGTGAATGGTCCCGACGTTCATGAGGTAGTCGCGCTCGACCTTCTTGCTTGGAGTCACGTAGAGGCCGTCCTTTTCCTCGATCTTGCCGAAGGTCTCGCGATATTGACCGGCGAGCGATCTCCCGCCGCCTTCGAGGTATTCGACGATGCGGTCGAATGCCGCGCGTTCGAGGGTCCGAAACGGGTAGGCCGAGGTAATCACCGCAAAGGCTTCATCCGCGCTGACGCCGTCGTCCATTGCCATGCCGACGACGTGTTGGGCGATCACGTCGGTTGCGTTTTCAAACAGGGTTACCTCGTCGAGCTGACCCTGTTTGGTCATCTCGGCGCAGACGACGCATTCGATGAGATCGTTGATGTTGGTGGCCACCAGAATGCCGTGACTGCGCTGGTGAATGGAGTGGCCGGAACGGCCGACGCGCTGAAGGGTGCGCGAAACACCTTTTGGCGTGCTCACGAGGATGACGGTATCGATGTGCCCGATGTCGAGCCCGAGTTCGAGACTGGTCGAGCAGACCACGGCGCGGAGATCGCCGTCTTTGAGTCGGTCTTCCACTTCGAGCCGGACGTCGCGATCGAGCGAGGAATGGTGGCACTCGATCTTTTCCGCGATCTCGGGCAGGGCCAGCTTGAGCCGGTGAGCGATGCGCTCGGCCCCGGATCGGGTGTTGGTAAAGATGAGGGTGGCTTGGTTGCGATCGACGACCTGCGCCATGTCGCGAATCATGCGCGTGGCGGTGTAACCGGCGGGTGGATAAGGATCCTTGCGCAAAGGCGTCATCACTTCGACGATGGACTCGCGCGCCATCTGCGCCTCGGCGAGATGGCAGTCGCGACCAGTGCCCATGAGGAACCGTCCGACTTCGTCGAGCGGCGCGACGGTCGCGGAAAGGCCGATGCGACAGAGCGAACGTTCGGGCCCGATGAGGTGCTCGAGCCGCTCCAGCGAGACCGCCAGATGAGCGCCGCGCTTGTTTTCGGCAAAGGCATGCAGCTCGTCGATGATGACAAATCGGCAACCCGCCAAGGCTTCGCGCCAACCTTTCTGCGGTAGGACGATGGCGAGACTCTCCGGCGTGGTGACGAGGATGTGCGGCGGCTGGCGACGCTGCTTCTGGCGTTCTGCCGCCGAGGTGTCGCCAGTGCGCAGACCGACGCGCACGATGTCCTCCAGCCCGAGACCGCGGAGCGGCTCGCGAAGGTTTTTCTCGATGTCATAGGCCAGCGCCCGCAGCGGTGAAACGTAGATCGCCCGAATGGCGTGACGCGGGAGTTGTCCCTCGCTTTCGTGTTCCCGCAGCAGTTGATCGAGAATGCCGAGGAATCCCGCGAGTGTTTTTCCCGATCCGGTGGGAGACGAAAGCAGGACCGATTCGCCGCTTACGATGCGAGGCACGCAGAGTTCCTGAGCCTCGGTCGGTTTTTCAAATCGCTCACGAAACCACGACGCGGTGGTCGGGTGCAGGCAATCGAAGAACTCGGCGGAAGCGTCCGGCATCGGCGCACGTTACGCCGTTCATGTCCGCTTGGCTATGCTGCCGGAGGGGCGATTTGCCATCAATGGTGTTCGGCATCAGAGTCGGGCGCCGTCCTGCACGCAGAGCCCTCCAACTGGCCGCTTTGGTTGCCCCTCGGCCCAATCCCTTCCTCGTGCAGCACTCTACCAACGCCGGCTTCCTGGAGACCGATGCGCCCTTCAGCTCTCGTGTTCCGCGAGATAGCGTTCGGCTTCGAGCGCGGCCTGGCAGCCGTTTCCTGCGGCGGTGATGGCCTGTCGATAAACGTGATCGGCGACATCGCCCGCAGCGAAAAGGCCCTCGATATTCGTTCCCGCAAGACTGCCTTGCTGGACGATGTAGCCGTTTTCGTCGAGATCGATCCCGGTGCTTTCGAGGAACTGGGTGTTGGGCACGTGACCGATGGCCACGAAGACACACTCCAGTTCGAGTTCGCCTTCCTCGCCCGTCTCAAGGTTCTGGGTTTTCACCGCGCGCATCTCGCCTTTTTCGTTGGTGAGGTATTCGCTGACCACGGTGTTCCAGACCGGCACGATTTTCTCGTTGCCGAGAGCGCGATCGGCCATGATGCGCGAGGCGCGCAATTCGTCGCGGCGGTGAATGAGATAGACCTTGCTGGCAAATCGGGTCAGGAAAGTCGCTTCCTCCGCCGCAGAGTCGCCGCCGCCGATTACGGCCACCGGCACGTCGCGATAGAAGGCGCCGTCGCAGGTGGCGCACGAGGTCAGACCTTTGCCGATCAGATCCTTTTCGTTGGGCAGACCAAGGTGACGCGGGCTGGCGCCAGTAGCGATGATGACGGTCTTCGCCTGGAATTCGACGCTGTCGGACTTCAGGGTGAAGGTGCCGTCGTCGTTCTTGGTCACCGAGTTGATCTGGGTGTATTCGATGCGGGCGCCGAATTTCTCCGCCTGCTGCTGCATGCGGTTCATGAGGTCGGGCCCCATGACGCCTTCCGGAAAACCAGGGAAATTCTCCACTTCCGTCGTGGTGCCGAGCTGACCACCGGGCAGGGTGCCTGAGATGACGAGGGGATTCAGGTTCGCCCGCGCCGTGTAGATGGCCGCGGTCCAACCCGCGCAGCCGGTGCCGATGATGATGACGTTTTCCATGATGCCGGAAGAGAAATGAGTGAGGTCCGAAATGGGTGTGGACAGTGAAACGGCGATTCGGACGAATCAACCGATAGTTGCTTACGCCGCCGAGTTTTGCATTGATGCGATGGATGGGACGAATTGGTCCCCGGGTTTCTTCACGATCCGCCAGCCGCTCTCTGAGCCTTCCGGAAACGTTTCCCCCAATCCGCGTCGGACACACCTTCCAGACTCCAGAGTTTCAGGTTCCGAAACTGCGCCACACCTCTCGCGGTCAGGGCGATGCGGTTTTTCTCCACGCCCGCCAATGGCGTCTCCGCCGCTGCCGCGAAATAAGTCTCGCCGTTCACGCTAATGATGACTTCCTGTCCGCGAAACTCGATGCGTCCCTGATGCCATTCGCCCGCGGGCACCTCCACCTTCACCGGCTTCGGTCCAAAGGGCTTCATCTTCGTCGTCGGTCCCCAGCCCGATCCGGCGCGTGCCGAGACGGTTCCTTTATCGATGACCGCCCGGAGCAGGTGATCCTTTTTCTCGTCGGTGGTGTAATCGAAACCAAACTGCAGTTGTTCGCTTTCAACGAATCGGAACTCCACGTCGAGGATGCCGTCCATGATCGGCTGGATCCGGCCCGCGCCGGCGTGGTGTTTTTCCTCTGGAATCTCGCGCGCCGTGAAGATCCCGTCTTCGATGGCAAACTTTCCCTTCGCCTTTACCCAGAAGGGTTTGAAGGTCGATTCATCGAGCGGATCCTCGACCAGAAGTTTGGCGCCTTCGGGCAGATCATCGTCGGCTTTGACAAAGGCAGGAATCGCGAGCGCCAGGATCGGCAGCAACGAAAGCGACAGCGGGAGAAAACGTGGGGAATTCATCCCTGATCCATCTCCGAGATTCGCCGCGGTGTCGAGTCCGCGATTGCAACCCCGTCAGTTCCGCGACCCAACCGGATTGGGCGACGAGGCGGGCACCGCCCACTTTCCGTGATGCGGCAGAGGCACGCCGTGATGCAACACCCGGGAGGGTTTCGCGTCGGCTGTCACCGCCAGTCGCGCCAGGAACCAGGCGAATACCAGCCAAGTGCCGCTCGCGATCGCGGCCATGCCAATCATCCCGGGCATCTCCCACCAACCGTGAATCGGATCGATTTCGTGGTAGAAGGTCCGCTCGAAAAAGCGCGCGCCCCACCAGTTGGCGACGATCGCGGTCAGCATCGCGCCTCGAACCGCAGGCTCCACCGAACGAGTGAACAGCCAGACTAGCGTGAGGCTCAGGACCACGAAATCGTAACGCAGATGAAATCCGGCGGTGCAGGCGGCAACGGCCAACACCGCGAAGGTTTCCAGATCATCGGTTCGCCCGGCACGGTAGCGACGATGCGCCACCCAACCAGCCGCGCCCATCACGATCAGGCTGAGAAGCGCCCGCAGCCAGCCGGCTCCGGGCCGGAGAGCTTCGGCCACCGCCATGGCGTCCCAGACGTCGGAGTGAATTCCCTCGGTGAACAGGATGGCTCGTGTGGCTTCGACGTAATCGTGGACCAACGTGACCGGGCTGCTGCGCGTCCAGAGACTCGCCGCCGCGAGGAGAACGAAGTGGCAGCCAAATGCCAGCACCGGTTCCCGCCAACGACGATGAATGAGAAACGCAATCGTCAGAGGCGCGGTGACGGTGAATTTCAACCACGACGCGGCCAGCAAGACCGGAGCCAGCCAACGTCCGGCCACGGAGTTTGATTCATCGCGTCCGAGAATCCACGCCCACAGAAACGCGCAGAGAGAAAACAAGGTGTGCTGACCCGCCGCGATCTGGTCCCGCGCCGGCGTGGAAAACGACAGGAGTGCCCCGGCGAGCAGCGTCCAGTAGAACAGTTCCGGATTTCGAGGAGCGGCGAGTCGCCACAGCGCGGCAATAATGCCTCCGAGACAAAGGAGATTCGTGATCGCCCAGGCCAACTTCGCCCCCGGCCAGTTCATCACCGCATAGGGCGAGAGAAAGAAGTAGGAGGTGATCGGATAATCCGGCAGCGCGTTGTTTTCCTCGGCAGAGACGACCCGTTCGCGATCCGGGTTCGTGAGGTATTCGCGGTAGGGATTCTCTCCTGATATCAGACGATGGGCGGGTTCCCACTGAAAGTCGTCGCTGCGATCATCCTGCAGCGCGTTCCACACACCCCGCCCCGTCGAGCCGAGACCGCAAAGAGCCAGGACGGCCAACAGGGCCCAGGCCCAGCGCGGGACCGAGCCTGGTAAGGATTTGGAAAAGAAGGAGTGAATCAATCAGCAAAGGACGAATTGTCTAAAATTCGTGTTTTTTATAATTTTTGCAAGATTTGCCCGTCGACTGGTTTGCCGAATTGTCGTCGGATAATCTGACGGTTCGTTTGTAACCGACCGGCTACCTATTGTCTGCGACGGTGCATTCCACCGATGAAACTCACGTGGGACAGCGCACTCGCCGATCTTCTCTTTCACCTCGTCATTGCCATCTTGGGAGGTGGACTGGCTTTCCGAGCCTGTCTCTATGGTATCGGATTCGGTAGCGCCCCAAACTTCGCGATTGCCGCCGGTGTTGCCACCGGAATGCTTACCTTCATCCTGTCGCTAGCGATGAGTGATCTCGTTGATGAGAGACGCCAGCGCATGCTTCAACTCGCCATGGTCGGATTGCTGGTCGTCGTGCATCTCATCGCGTTCGGGCTTCACTGACAAGATTGGCGTCATTTGAAGATTCGCCCCACCACGGGCAACTGGGTGCGGTAGAGCCAGAGCACAATCGCGCTGGCGACCCAGACCACGACCGCCAATCCGAACAGCAGACCGCCATCGCCCTGAACTTCGATGCCGAGCTTGGTGAGGTGAAAGAAGATCGCGCCCGAGATCACCCCCAGTGACAACGCCGCACCGATCGACACGAGCCCCGGCACGAAAATCAGGATGGAGGCGATCAGTTCCACGACACCCGAACCAATACGGCCCACGGGCTCCTGTCCGAGCGTTTTGAAGATATAGACCGACTCTTCCGCGCCGGTGAACTTGAAATACAGGGTCTGCACGAGAATGACCGCGATGAGAATGCGGAGAATCCAGCTCAAAATGGAGAGTGGTTTGGAGAGAACGGGTTTTTTCATGGCGAAGGATTCGTCGTCGATCTTCCCAAAAAACTTTCCTGATTCCAGACGGAAAACGAGGCCGGCGTTTCTGCCCGGAAGCAAAAGGGTGGTCGCCGGCTTTCCAATTTCATTGGCACCGGCAGGGATGCCGGTGTCACATTGGGATCGTGGCGGCCCCCACTCACCAGCCTTCCCTGATTTCTCTCGACACCCTGATTGAGGCGTTGCCCTTTTTCGGCAGCGGGAAAAAGGCGAGTGACAAGAAGCTGCGGGAAGGGCTGGAGGCTCTCGGATTGCGGACGGTTGAGGATTTGCTGCGCCACTACCCGCGTCGCTATGAGGACCGCACGCGGTTCGATCGTTTCCCGAATCAGGCCACCGACCGGCCGCTTTGTCTGCGCGGCGAGGTAACCGATTCGCAAAAGCGCTACATGCCGGGACGACGCAGCTTTTTCGAAGCCACGGTCGAGGACCCGGCGGGCGACGTGATGAGCGGGCGCATCGTGCTGCGCTGGTTCAACATGCCCTACATCAGCAAGCTGATCGCTACGGGTCAGACACTGGTGCTCTACGGTCAGCCCAAAGAAAAAGGCCGCAGGCTCGTAATCGATCATCCCGATTTTGAAGTGGTCGACGAAGATGGCGACACCGAGGCGGCCGAGATTCACATGGACCGGATCACGCCCGTCTACGGTCTAACCGCCGGGCTGGCTCAAAAACCGTTGCGAGCGCTGATACATCGCACGCTCGAAGCGATCACGGACGAAGATCTGCCCGATCTGTTGCCGGAGGGCGCGTTCGAGGATCGGTCATGGTTTCGGGCAAAAGCGATCCGGGCGATGCATTTTCCGAGTCAGTTTGAGGATCTCGATTCGGCGCGCCGCTACCTGGCGCTGGAGGAATTTTCGCTGCTTCAGCTCGCCCTGCTGCGTCGTCGCGAGACCTGGGAATCCGGCGGCGGCACGCCTCATGCGGGAGACGGGGACCTGCTGAATCGCTTTCTGAAAGCGCTGCCGTTTTCTCCCACCGGCGCGCAGACTCGATCGATCAGGGAAATCCGTGCCGACCTCGAAGCCGCGCGTCCCATGCATCGGCTGTTGCAGGGCGATGTCGGATCGGGAAAAACGCTCGTCGCGACTGCTGCGATGTTGCTTGGGATCGAGGGGGGCTATGATGCCGCCCTGATGGCACCGACGCAGATCCTCGCCGAACAACACTGGCGCAACTTGCGCGAAAGGTTGGAGCCTCTCGGCGTGACGGTGAAACTAAGAACAGGGTCGCGACAGGAAAGCGGTGACGATTTGCCGCTATTTGCGCAACCCGAGCCTGGGGCGTCCAAACTCGGCGCGATCACGGTCGGCACCCACGCGCTCATTCACGGTGACGGCGGTAGTTTCGAGAACCCACTCGGTGTGGTCGTGATCGACGAGCAACACAAATTCGGCGTCGCCCAGCGCGAGGCCCTCGCCGCCCAGGGATCGCGACCGGACGTGCTGATCATGACGGCCACCCCGATTCCGCGCACGCTGACGCTTTCCATTTACGGCGATCTGGACGTGTCGTTCATCGATGAACTGCCCAGCGGACGCGGCAAGATCATCACCGGCATTCGCGACACTTCCAAAATCGAGGCGGCCACCGATTTCGTGCGCGATCAACTCCGCGACGGGCGGCAGGCCTACCTCGTCTATCCCCTGATTGAGGAATCCGAAAAGATCAAATCGGCCGCGGCGACGGTGGAATTCGAAGCCTGGGAAAAACGCTTCGAAGGTTGGCGCTGCGGGTTGCTTCACGGTCGCATGACACCGGAGGAAAAGGACGCCGTCATGACCGATTTCCGGGCCGGAAAGATTCACGTTCTCGTCTCCACTACCGTCATCGAGGTCGGCGTCGATGTGCCGAATGCGAACCTGATGCTGATCTTCAACGCCGAGAGATTCGGCCTCGCCCAGCTGCACCAGTTACGCGGCCGGATCGGACGGGGCGAACACAAGAGCTATTGCATCCTCATGATCGATCCGGAAAACGCGGACGCCCGCGAGCGGCTCGGGGTGCTGGAGGAAACACGGGACGGCTTCCGCATCGCCGAGGCCGACCTGAAACTTCGCGGTCCTGGCGAGGTTCTTGGAACCGCGCAGAGCGGTCTGCCTGACTTGGCGTTTGCGGAGTTCCTCACCGACACCGCGCTAGTCCAACGGGCTCGGGAGATCGCGAAAGGAATGATGGAATGTGGGGCAGATTTGCAATCTGCTGCTTCAACTGCCAACGCTTGAATAGATAAACGGCAGATTGCAAATCTGCCCCACATTGGATCCCATGCGCATCCTTCACGCTGTCGAAACGCTCGATCGCAACGGCGGTGGTTTGCCAGTCGCGGTGACCGGATTGGCGAATGCGTTGGCGCATTTGAATGGTGGCAATTTCGAGAACGATTTGTTTTCTCCAAGAACCGCAAATCCAGTTTCGGTCGACGACGCAGTTGCCATCCACCGGACGAAAAACGTTCGTGGGGTTTTTGAAATCAGCGCCTTCAATCTCGTCCACCAACACGGCATTTGGGCAAAGCTACCCGTCACGGCCGGGCGACTCGCCAAGAGATCTGGCCTACCTTTCGTCCTCTCTCCTCATGGCATGCTGGAGCCATGGGCGCTCGACCATCACGCTTGGCGAAAGCGAGTCGCCTTGGCGCTCTATCAGAGGCGAAACCTGGAGTCTGCCGACGTGTTGCACGCCACCTCACCGGCGGAAACCGCGCAACTTCGCGAACTCGGCCTCCGGCAGCCGATCGCTGAAATCCCGCTCGGAATCGAGCCCATCCCGCCAGAACCGCTCGATCCCGAAGCCGTCGCGGCACCGAAATCGAAACGGGAAGTGCTTTTCCTTTCGCGCATCCATCCCAAAAAGGGCATCGACCTGCTGCTCCAGGCCTGGGCCGGGATCGACGCTCCGGATTGGAAACTGATCATCGCCGGACCAGACAATGGCGGTTATCAAACGGCTCTCGGAACCCTCACCCGAAACCTTGGTCTTGATACCAATCGGGTTCATTTTGCAGGACCACTTTTCGGGTCAGAGAAAGACACCGCTCTCCGGCGAGCTGACCTTTTCGTGCTGCCATCGCACTCTGAAAATTTTGGCTTCGTCGTTCCCGAGGCCATGCAATACGGACTGCCGGTCATCACCACCACGGGCACGCCATGGGACGTGCTGACACGCGAGTGCTGCGGCTGGCGGGTGGCTCCATCCGTGGACGAAATCAAGTCAGCACTCGCCGAGGCGATCGCCTTGGGCGATGACGAACGCACTGCCATGGGAGAACGCGGCTGCTCCGTCATCGATCGCGAATACCGTTGGCCCGCCATCGCGGCCCGCTTCGCGGCGGTGTATGATTGGCTCATGGAGGGCGGTGCTCCGTCTCCGCCCAATTCGATCACGCTTGAATAGATGGCCTCATCTTCGCCCCACATCGACCTGTCGCGCTACGACAACAGCGACTACGACCCTGGCCCGTCGTGGCTTCGAGCGCTTTGGTACGTGGTCAGCATCTTCGTTTTCGAAATCGAGATCCCGTGGCCCAGTTCGATGAAATCGGTCATTCTCCGTTTTTTCGGCGGGCAAGTCGGCAATGGCGTGGTGCTGAAACCGCGATTGCACATCAAGTATCCGTGGTTCCTTCACATCGGCGATCACGCCTGGATCGGAGAGAAAGTCTGGATCGACAACGTCGCTCCCGTCACGATCAGCGAGAACGCCTGCCTTTCCCAAGGCGTCTGCGTTTTCTCCGGCAATCACGATCGAAACTCGGTCTCGTTCGATCTTCGGCTCGAACCGGTGACCATCGAAAACGGCGCCTGGCTCGCCGCGAAGTCCATCGTCTGTCCCGGCACCCACGTCGGCAGTCACGCCATGCTCACCGCCGGCGCGGTCGCGAAAGGCACCCTCGACGCATTCGGCATTTACGAGGGCAATCCCGCTCTCCGTGTCGGCACCCGGGAAATCTGCGACTGAACGATGAGCGATCGTAGAATTCGCGAGCCGATCCTGATCGTCGGCAGCCCGCGTTCGGGAACCACGATGTTGGGAAACCTGCTCTCTCATCATCCCGACGTCGCTTACTGGGAAGAACCTCGTCCTATCTGGAGCCAGGGTCATGCGTGGCGCGACGATGACCGCCTCGTCGAGTCAGACCTGACCCCCGGAATCGCCGATAAGATCGACCGGCGATTCGCCCGATTTCTCGAAGCCTCGGGCCGCTCACGTTTCGCGGAAAAGACGCCGAGCAACACCCTGCGGCTGCCATTCATCCACGCCCTCTACCCCGACGCCCGGATCGTTCACCTGGTTCGCGACGGTCGAGCCGTCGTCGCCTCAATGCTCCGAATGCTGGAAAAGCCACCGGATCGCGGACGTTTGATTGCCCGCCTGCGGGAAACGCCGTGGCGGGATCTGCCTGCGTTGGCGCCGCTGCTTTTTCGCGACCTTATCTACCCCCGAGTTTCCTGCCAAACGCAAAAACCCTGGTGGGGACCTCGCCCGCCCGGTTGGCGCGACTGGCTCGATCTGCCTGCGCCGGTATTGCTGGCGCGGCAATGGAGCACCCTGGTATCGACGGCCCGCATAGACCTGCAAGATCACTTCCCAGCCGGGCAATGGATCGAGGTTCGTTACGAGGACTTTTTGGACGACCCGCAAACCGAATTTGAACGGGTGGGAGAAACGATCGGACTGGCGTTCAGCGTTGATTTTTTCGCGAAGGCGCGAGCCGAGGTGAAATGCACCCGCGCGGACGCTTGGAAAACGGAACTCGAACGCGAATCGATCACGCAGATCGAGAATGAAGCCGGTGAGTGGCTCGCCTGACGGAGGGGCGATTTGGAATTTTACATCCCCTGACGAATTCTCCTTCGCCGGGAATTGGTCGGAGAGTTGGCCAATCTACGAGGTAATCGAGTATTCTGTTGAGTTTGCGGTACGCAGCGAGGGCCGCGCCTCTCGAACGGAGAGACGCGACCCTTTTGGGCTGGGAGGAGGGAGTATTTTTTTCGGGGGTGGAAGGATGGACAGGTCAATTCAGTTCCGGACCGGGTTTTTCGGGGCTGGCATCAATGACGTCGCGGATGAGGATTTCGACGCGGCGGTTTTGCTGGCGACCTTCGGGGTTGTCGCTGCCGTCGGGCTTGGTGTTCGGGGCTTCGGCGCCTTCTTCGCCGCGTCCAACAGCGCGGAGCCGGGCTTTGGGCAGGCCTTCTTCGGTGACGAGATGCTTGATGATGGCCTGGGCGCGATCCCAGGAGAGGTCGAGATTGTATTTCTCGTTGCCGATGGGGTCGGCGTAGCCAACGATCTCGACTTCGCGGTCGCCACTCAGGCGGATGAATTCGGCGACTTCTTCGAGCGTGTCGTCGGCGGAGGGTTTGACGTTCGATTTGTCGAAATCGAAGAGAATGTCGGACTCGAGCAGGATTTTCTGCCCGCGCTGGGTCTTCATGACGCCGAGACTGTCGCGGAGGACGGCGCGGCGTTTGTTGTTCTCGACGATGACGGCCTGGGAGGCGGGAACGGAAGAGACCTGGGCGAGCTGGATGTCGGGCTCGGCATCGGTCCGCTTCACCAGGGACTCGGGAGTTTCGCCCGGATTCAGGATGACCCGACTCGGCGTTTCGAGAACGGTCAATGGCGGTTCGATGGGATCGGCGGGAGCGACTTCCTCGGGCAGGGGTTCGCTGAGTTTCGGGACGATGGCTTCTTGTTCCTGTCCTTGGACCTGCGCTGCCATGGCGAAGGTAGTGATGATGAAGAACACGATGGTGATGGCGATGAACTCTTCGAGAGACGGTTTCAATTTCATGGGAGGAAGGGGTAGATTCGAAGTCTTTCGGTTGCAGTGGCCGTGCCGGGGATTGGTTTTTCGGTTTTCGAGTTTTCGGTTTCTGGTTGGAAGTCAGGAGGTTGTGATGGTGAATCTTTTGGGTTCGTTCGTGTTTTGCCGAGTGCCGCGATGGGAAGTGAAGTGCAAAGTGCATGGGCAATTCACCTGCGGGATTGCAGATTTACGCATTGCTTGACCGATGGCGGCTCGGGGATGATCGAGTGACGACCCGCCGCGCTTTTTTGTCATGTCAGACCCCCGGACTTCGCCTCACCTGATTTTCATCATCACGGATCAGCAGCGATTCGACACGATCAACGCGCTGGGGTTTCCCCATGTGGACACACCGAACCTGGATCGTCTGGTGCGGGAAGGGGTGACGTTCACGAATTGTCACGTGACGGCGCCGAGCTGCGCGCCGTCGCGGGCGAGCCTGTTCACGGGGCAGTATCCGCACACGAACGGCATCCTGAAAAACGCGGATCGCTGGACGCGCAGCTGGATCGGGGACCTGGCGGGCGCGGGCTACCACTGTGTGAACGCGGGGAAGATGCACACCTTTCCGTTCACGACGCCGTGCGGGTTTCACGAGCGCTACGTGGTGGAGAACAAGGATCGCTACCTGGAGGGGCGGTATTTTTTCGATGAATGGGACAAGGCGCTGGCGGCGCGCGGGTTGGTGAAGCAGCAGCGCGAGCTGTATCGGCAGCGGTCGGACTACCGGGAGAAGCTGGGCGCTTTCACCTGGGATCTCGATCCGGACATGCAGTCGGATCACTTCGTGGGGAACCTGGCGCAGTGGTGGGTGAAGACGCATCCGGTGGAAGAGTCGCTGTTTCTGCAGATCGGTTTCCCGGGGCCGCATCCGCCCTATGATCCCACGCCGGAGGCGCTGGCACCGTATGCGGATCGGGAGGTGCCGCTGCAGCCGGTGACGCAGGATGACCTGGATGGTCAGCCGCAGGCTTACCAGGGAATGCGGGTGCACAATCACGAGGTGGATCACGACTCGGTGGTGCACCTGCTGGAGCCAACGGAGGCGCAACGACTGGATCAGCGGAGGCACTACCTGGCGAACATGACGATGATCGACACGAAGGTCGGCGAGATCCTGGAATCACTCGAGGCGCAGGGCTATCTCGACGACGCGGTAGTGGTGTTTACGAGCGATCATGGCGACTGCCTGACGGATCATGGGCATTCGCAGAAGTGGACGATGTATGAGCAGGTGACGCGGGTGCCGCTGATCGTGTGGTCATCGAAGCCGGGGCGTTTCGGCGAAGGCGGGCGACGCATCGACGAGCTGGTCTCGCTATTCGACGTGGGGCCGACGTTGCTGGAGCTGGCCGGTTGCGAAGTGCCGGATCACTTCGCGGCGGAATCGCTGCTCCCGGCGCTGGAGGGCGACGTGAACTGGCGCGGTCGCGAGTGTGTCTTCGCCGAACATCCGCGCGACGGGAATTTCACCACGGCGGACTACCAGGTGATGGTGAGAACGCCTGACTGGAAGCTGGTGCGCATCGACGGCAGTGATGCGCTTGATGGCGGCACCGAGGGCCTGCTTTTCGATCTAAGCAACGACCCGGGAGAGCAGCGGAATCTCTGGAACGATCCCGACGCGGTGGCGATGAAGGCCGAGCTGATGGAGCGCCTGCTGGCGTGGCGACTCGAAACGGGCAGGCAATCGGCCGCGTGGTCGGCGCCTTTTCGCTGAGGGCGAATTAATAGCCTCAGCGAGTGGTGCGCGGCGGCACCGGAGGCGCGCTGAATCCGGCCGGTGGAGGCGGCTGGGTGGCCCCTCCGTTGTCGCGAATGCGATCGGCTAGCTGAGGAATCAGCCCGCGCGGGCGCTCGCCCGACGGTGTGCCGGTGGAGGTGGTGGCGCCGGGTTGATACCAGACCGAGCGCAGGGTTTCCCCGCTGACGGCGGAGATGTAGAGAACCCCGACGGAGCGTTGGGCGTCGTTGACGAGATTCAGCACCCAGATCGGTTCGTTGCGCAGATCGCGGCACCGGAGCTGGTAGTGGACGGCATCGAAACCGATGCCGGCCTTTTTGGCGCTCTGGTCGGCGAGACGGAAGGCCCTGGTGGAATCGATCCCGATGGCGGAGATTTTCAGGGGAATGGTGGGAAGATCCTGACTGGGATTTTTCCAGAACTGCCGTTGCGCGACGATATGACCGTTCTCGATCGCGAATTCGTGCATGAGGTTTGGCACTTTCCCATCGATCTGGAGCAACAGCCATCTGGCGGGCTGATCCTGACCGTGGAAACCGACCAGACCAACGACTCGGGATAGCTCATCGCTGCTGCGTTCGCTGGCGAACTGGCGCAGGATGGTCAGCCCGGAAGCGGAGGATGGTTGGCCGATAGCGGTCGGCGAGAGAGATAGTAGAACGAGGGCGACGAGTGTGATCGCAAGATACCGGCTCATTGGTCAAATGGAGGACTGAGGTTGAGGGGCCTGCCTGACGAGACAAATGTTAGCAAATTTCAATAATAAATCAATTTTAAATAATTTTTCTGAGGTTTTGGAAGATTGTGGCCTCGCCGGATTTCCGTGGATGTTTTCTGGTGAAAAGTGGAGGGCAAAGGGTGTCTGGGGGGATTGCGGACGGTCGATCGAATCCTTTGTTTCGGGATCGCCTCTTTCTTTTTTGCGGAATTCCCTTAGTGATTGGCCTAGCCGTTGCTTTCGGAAACCCTTGAAACTCAACTTTGTCCTACATGGAGTCCGCTGTCTCTTCGCCTACGGCCAGTGAGCCGAAAGAAATCGAATCAATTTTTAGGGCCGATCATTCCGATCCCTTTTCTTTTCTGGGGATGCATCCCCACGCCGACAACAACGGCGTGGTATTGAGAGTGTTCCGCCCGGACGCGGTGGCGCTGGAGGTCTTTGTCGCCGGCGACGAATCGGGAACGAGTTGGACTGCCGCGAAGGTGCACGCCGGTGGCTTTTTCGAACTGGTGATTCCCGATCGGGAGCCCTTCGAATACCGCCTGGTCTGGGAATCCGACAGCGGCGCAAAGCACGGACCTTTTGCCGATCCCTACAGTTTCTGGACCGTGCTGGGCGAGGAAGATCTCTACTACATGGGCGAAGGCACCCACCAGCGCCTGTGGGAAAAACTCGGCGCGCACCCGAATCGCTACGGCGAAGTGGAGGGAATGACTTTCGCGGTGTGGGCGCCGAATGCCCGCCGCGTCAGCGTGATCGGCGACTTCAATTTCTGGGACGGCCGCATTCATTCGATGCGGAAGCGGATGGCCAACGGTATCTGGGAGATTTTCATCCCGCAGATTGGCGAGGGGCAGCACTACAAATTCGAGATCGTCGGTGCCCACGGAAACCTCTTTGCCAAGTCCGATCCGTTCGCCTTCTTCTCACAACACGGCGTGTCGACGGCGTCGATCACGCATCGACTGGATCGCTACGAATGGAAAGATGAGGCGTGGATGGATCGACGTCGCGAGCATGATCTGTATCGCGCCCCGGTCTCGATCTACGAGGTGCATCTCGGTTCCTGGGCGCGCATTCCGGAGGAGGGAAATCGTTTCCTCACCTACCGGGAGTTCGGCGATCGTCTGCTCGATCACGTCGTCGAGATGGGTTTCACGCACATCGAGCTGATGCCGGTGTCCGAGTTTCCTTTCGACGGTTCGTGGGGCTACCAGGTCTGTGGTTATTTCTCGCCAACGAGCCGATTCGGAAGCCCCGACGAGTTTCGTGAGTTCGTGGATCGCTGTCACCAGCGGGGGATCGGCGTGATCCTCGACTGGGTGCCGGCTCACTTTCCGAAAGACCCGCACGGGCTCGGTCGATTCGATGGCACCGCGCTTTACGAGCACGCGGATCCAAAGAAGGGCGAGCATACGGACTGGGGCACCTTGATTTTCAACTATGGTCGAACTGAGGTGCGGAATTTCCTGATCGCGAACGCGCTTTTCTGGTTGGAGGAATATCACATCGACGGCCTGCGCGTGGATGCGGTGGCCTCGATGCTCTACCTCGATTACTCGCGGAAAGAGGGGCAATGGATCCCCAATCAGTATGGGGGACGCGAGAATCTCGAGGCGATCGAATTCATCCGGATGATGAACTCGACCTGCTACGAGGCGCATCCCGGCATCATGATGATCGCGGAAGAATCGACCGCGTTTCCCGGAGTTTCGCGTCCTGTCAGCGATGGCGGTCTGGGTTTCGGCTTCAAGTGGAACATGGGCTGGATGCACGATTTCCTCAGCTACATGGCGCACGAACCGGTGCACCGGAAATATCACCATGGCGAGGCGACCTTCGCGATGATCTACGCTTATCACGAGAACTACATGCTCGTGCTCAGTCACGACGAAGTGGTGCACGGTAAGCAGTCGCTCCTGCACAAAATGCCGGGCGACCGATGGCAACAGTTCGCCAATCTGAGGCTGTTCTATTCCTGGATGTTTGCCCATCCCGGCAAGAAGCTGCTCTTCCAGGGGGCGGAGATTGCCCAGGGGCGCGAATGGAAACACAGCGAGAGTGTCGACTGGCACCTGCTCCAGTATGGCGAGCACGCGGGGATCAAGCGGTTGGTTCAGGATCTGAACCGTCTCTACAGTTCCGAGCCGGCCATCCACGAGCTCGACCATTGGCCGGAGGGATTCGAGTGGATCGATCACCTGGACTCCGAGCACAGTCTCTTTTCCTTCATTCGCCGCAGTCGAAATGGCGGCGAGGTAGTGGTGGTGGTAAACGCGACTCCGGTCGTGAGGCGCGATTACCGGTTGGGCGTGGGTACGGCCGGTTACTACACGGAGATCTTCAACTCTGACGCCGAAGTTTACGGCGGCACCAACGTGGGTAACCTCGGAGGTGTGCACTCGGAGCCGATCGAAAGTCACTGGAGAGAGCATTCCCTCGTGCTCCAGATTCCGCCGCTCGCCACCATCATGTTACGGCGAGATTAGAGGGGAACTCGTCCTTAGCGGTCGAAATTTTTTTCCGGAAATTCCGCCGGTTTTTCTTGTCGGCCGATTTCTGTCATGGCACGATGACGTGAGGAGGGTGCAATTTGGTGGGCTCGATTGGGCCCGAAGAATTGTCCCTCCGATTTGTCATGTGGCTGCATTGCAGCCGTTCATAAACCAAACAAATAGAAAGAAATAGCCATGAAAACCCGAAAGACGAATCAGGGCTTCACCCTGATCGAACTCATGGTGGTGATCACGATCATCGCCATTCTCGCAAGCATTACCGTCCCGGTTGTCACGAAGGTGAAAGCCAAGGCGGACCTGACGCGCGACATCAGTAACTGCCGCCAGATCGTTCTGGCCTGCAAATCCTTCGCGAGTGACTGGGACGGGGTGTATCCCGCCTGGGATCCCGACGCCGATCAGGATAGCGGCGGTGGAGGCGAAGAAGGTGGTGATTTTGCCACGTCCACCGATGCGTTCAACGTGCTGATGAAGCAGGGCTACATCGACACTGAATCCATCTTCTGGATGCAGACGAAAAACCCTGAAAAACTGCGCCCGCCGCGTGAAGACGGCAATCTCGAACAGAACGAAAATTGCTACACCTACGTGATGGGACTCACCGATACCAGTTTCAGCCGCTCTCCGCTTGTTGCGGATGAACAGGACGGTCCTGGTACCTACGGAGAGTATCATCCCTGGTTGGAAATGCGGAAAGCGGTCGTTGGATACAGCGGCGGTCACGTCAATCCTGAGCGCCTGGATTCTGCGGAGCCTGGAGCAAAAGCGATGACGAAAGACGGGATTGAAATCTTTGCCGAGCGGACCAGTGAGGAAAACTCGGAAGGTCTGTTGGCGACCAAGCAGGATGGTGTCCTCAATCCCTAAACTGTTGGCGAGTGCATTCCCGGTGAATTGACCGGAGTGCGCCGTTGAAATTCTCACCGGCGGGCGGCCCCTTGGGTCGCCCGCCTTTTTTTGGTGTCGAGAACGACGTGCCGACTGATTGACTCTTACTCCGAATGCCGTTTTCTGCCCCCTTGTCGATCTTTTCCCAGTGAGCAAAATCTCGCCCCTCAGACACTCTCGTTTCTGGACACCCGATTTCCCGGTCTCGCCCCGTGCGTGGCCGGTTTTTTACGGCTGGGTGGTGGTGGCGGTGGCCACGATGGGAATCGTGTTTTCGATTCCCGGCCAGACGATGGGGTTCAGCGTATTCACCGACATCCTGATCGAACAACTGGGTCTGTCGCGCGTGCAATTGAGCACCGCCTATTGCGTTGGCACAGTGCTCAGCGGCCTGACGCTGCCGGCGTTGGGTCGGGTGTTCGACCGCTATGGAGCCCGCAAATTGATTGTCGGTTCCTCGATCGCCACCGGTCTCGTGCTGTTTTATCTCAGCGCGACGCACCGACTGCTCGTCTGGTTGGATGGCGTATTCGAGTTCGCTCCTCGCGTCGTGATCGCATTCCTGCTGATCACCCTAGGCTTCTACCTCATCCGGGCGTCGGCGCAGGGTGTGCTCACCATGACTTGCCGCAACGCGATCGGAAAGTGGTTTGATTATCACCGCGGAACGGCCCTGGCGATCAGCGGCACCGTTACGGCCTTCACCTTCTCGTTCGCTCCCAAGGGACTGTTCGTCCTGATCGAAAATTTCCAGTGGTGGGGTGCCTGGATGATCCTGGGTACGGCGAGCATTCTCGTCATGGCGGTGATCGGTTGGCTTTTTCTTCGCGACAATCCCGAGGAATGCGGGCTCGTCATGGACGGTCCGGTCGGTTCGGGTAGACGGCGCGAAGCGCACGCCGATTCGATCGCCCACCGGGACTACGAGCGTCACGAAGCCCTGCGAACCTGGGCTTTCTGGGTGTTCAATCTGTCGTTCGCGTTCTTCGCCATGTTCTCCACGGCCTTCACTTTTCACGTGCTCTCACTGGGCCAGGAATTCGGACGTCCCCGTGCGGAAATCGTGAACTACTTCGTGCCCATGGCCGTGTTGAGCGTGCTGACGAATCTCTTTTGCGGCTGGTTCAGTTCCCGAACGCGGTTGAAATACCTCCTCATGCTCATGAACCTCGCCGCGCTGGCGGGAGTGATCGGCACCATGACGCTGAACTCCCGTCTCGGTCTCGCCGCCTACATCGCAGGAAACGGCATGTGTGGTGGTTGCTTTTCGGCGCTGACCGGCATCGTCTGGCCGCGATTCTATGGCCGGCGGTGGCTGGGAGCGATAGCCGGGATCGGCATGTCGAGCATGGTGATCGCCAGCGGAATTGGGCCTCTCATCTTCAGCCTTTCGCTTTCCTGGTCCGGTAGCTATGTTCCCATCCTCTGGTTCTGCGCCATCCTGCCGGCCCTGTTGCTGATCGGATCGGCGTGGGCCGACAATCCCCAGCGACGATTCGACGACTGAATCGCCGCCTGGTAGACGGGCACAACACGCGGTTGCATTTGGCGTTTTTTGGGTTCCATTTCCCGCCGCAGACCGGCCGCCTGTTCCCTGGCCGGTCTTTGCTTTTTCCCTTCTCCCTTTTTTCTCCTTCCGTCCCTTAGTGTACTCATGTCCTCGATTTTACCCAGCGACATTCGCAACATCGCCATCATCGCCCACGTCGATCATGGGAAAACCACGCTCGTAGACCAACTGCTGCGTCAGAGTGGTGCCTTCCGCGAAAACCAGGCCGTCGAAGAGCGCGCCATGGATTCGATGGATCAGGAGCGCGAGCGCGGCATCACCATCAAGGCGAAAAATACTTCCGTTCTCTGGGACGGTCGGACGTTGAATATCGTCGACACTCCCGGCCATGCCGACTTTGGCGGTGAGGTGGAACGGGTCATGAAAATGGTCGATGGCGTTCTGCTCGTGGTCGATGCCTACGAGGGTCCGCAAGCTCAGACCCGATTCGTGCTTCGGAAGGCGCTGGCGGAAGGTCTGACCCCGGTGGTCTTCGTCAACAAGATCGACCGCCCCAACGCCGACCCGCAGCGGGTTCACGATCTCGTGCTCGAACTGTTCCTGGAACTCGACGCGAACGAAGATCAATTCAACGCCCCGTTCATCTACGGGAGCGCTCGCGACGGCTACGCGGTTCGCAATCTGGAGGAAAAGCCGACCGACATGCATCCGCTCTTCAACCTGATCATGGAGGTGATCCCCGCGCCGAAGGCCGAGCCGGAGAAGCCGTTCCAGATGCTCGTGTCGAACATCGACTGGAGCGACTACGTCGGCCGTATCGCCATCGGCAAAGTGAACGCCGGCGGCGTCAAGATCGGCGATTCCGTCTGGCGAATCGGCAAAGACGGGACGCGCGAGCGTGGCAAGGTGACCAAGGTGTTCGAATACAGCGCCCTGGCTACCCGCGATTCCGAAGCCGGGGTGGCTGGAAACATCGTCGGCATTTCCGGATTCGAGGAAGTCGATATCGGGGACACCCTCGGCGCGACCGAAGACACGGAAGCGCTGCCTTTCGTGGAAATCGATCCGCCGACGGTGCAGATGCAGTTCTGCGTCAACGACGGGCCGTTTGCCGGACGCGAGGGCAAGAAAGTGACCTCGCGCGAGATTCGCGACCGGCTGATCCGCGAGGCTCGCACCAACATTTCGCTCCAGATCAGCGACACCGATCAGGCGGGCGTTTTCACCGTCGCCGCGCGCGGCGCCATGCAGGTCGCCGTGCTCGTAGAGGAAATGCGCCGCGAAGGCTATGAAGTGCTCGTCTCGCGTCCCATCGTGATCGAAAAGGAAGTGAACGGCCGCCGATGCGAACCGTTCGAAACTCTTTACGTGGAAGTGCCCGAGGATGTCGCCAACCCGGTGATGAGCGCCCTGGCGGCCCGCCGTGCCACGATCGAGGCCGTGACGCCGCATAACGGCCGGACCACGATCGAGGCCACGATTTCCACCCGCGCCCTGATCGGCTTCGAGTTCGAATTGCTCAACCTCACCAGCGGGCAGGGGATTCTCTCTCACCTGTTCAAGGAATACGCGCCGCATGCCGGCGAAATCCGCACCCGAAACACGGGCACCCTCGTCTCCATGGAGCAGGGCGTGGCCATGGCCTACGCGCTGGATGCGCTCGAGTCTCGGGGTCGCTTGTTCATCGGGCCCAGTGAGGACATTTATGAAGGCATGATCGTGGGGGAAAACCCGCGCGCCGACGATCTTCCGGTGAATCCCACCAAGGCCAAGCAGCTCACCAACCACCGCTCGAGCGGGGACGGGAAAGGCATTCAGTTGTCGCCGCCGATTCGTTTTTCGCTCGAACGAGCCATCGAATACATCGCCCAGGATGAGTTCGTCGAAGCCACGCCGAAGTCGATCCGCATGCGGAAACGCATTCTCGATGCCAACGAACGGAAGCGGGAATCCAAGAAGCAGGCGTCAATCGCCGCCAGCGTGTGATTGGCGCTTCGCTTGAGAGTTGCGAGAGATTAAGATTCACTAAAATTTTTCGCACTTTTCAAAAGCGATAAAAGCTGCATGATTGAGAATCATGCAGGCGAAATTTGCGATTTTCCGGCTGATCCTTTCAGCCGTCCTCTTTGGCATCGGGCTTCTGGGTTCGGTGACGGCCAATGCGGGTCCGCCTTCCGCGATGCGTTCGCTTCGCACGCTGGACGGGCGGGAATTTTTCGATGTGCGCGTTCAGAAAGCTGACCCCACGGGGCTCTTCTTTCAGCACCGCCACGGCAGCGCGAAGATATCGTTCACTCATCTCGATCCGGAGATCGGAAAATCCTACGGTTACGGCGAGGAAAAGGCCAAGGCGTTTGAAAAGGACCGGCCGCATACCGAGATTGAAACCAATGCCCCGGCGTGGGCCGATCCAATCGACGTCAGTCAGACCTTGCCTCCGTTGCGTCTGACTTTTCGGACCCGCACCATTTTCCCGGTCGGTTCGACGTTCTCCCACGGCGGATGCGGCTATTCACCGACCGGATGCGGCGCCTCGCTCGCCAGCTACCCCTGGCCGTCGCATTGGAGCCGGTTTCATCCCGGGCTCGCCTATTCGCTGTTTCCCTGCCGTCAGTTGGCGGAACGCGATTTCCTGATTACCTCCGGGATCCTTCCGCGTCCGCCGGGCGTCTGCACCTGGCGGCTTCGTTGACAAGCCCCATCAGGCTTCAGGCAGTTGCAGCGGTTCGCGACCGGAGCGTTTCCGAATCCAGTCGATCGCACGGTGGATCGCACCGATACGGATGAGCCGCAGTTCGAGCCGCCGCTTTGCGGGAAAGTCCATCAGGATCAAGCCGACAAAAATGGTGAGGACTCCCTGTCCGGGCGTGGCCAGCATCACGACACCGGCGACAAAGAGGATCACGCCGAACAGGTTTTTCAGGATCAGTCCTGTCCAGCGAATCGCGGGATGCCGGTTGGCGAAAAGCTTCTCGGACTCGCGATCCGGCATGAAGTAGTCCGCTCGCATCCGGGCGATCATGAGCGGCACCAGTATCGCTGAGCCGATCAACGTCACGACGGACGCCGCCGCCAGCCAGCCCGTCAGGGCGGGGTGTAATCTGATCCAGTCCAGCATGCCGGTCAGGGAGCGTAAAAGGCCTTGATGACCGTGCCTTGGGGCGAAAAGCTGAGGTGGTGAAACACCGCCGGACAGTCGGACGACCACTCGACCTTTTCATCATGGACGCCTGCGGTGAACTCGCAGACGGGGCTGGCGATTCCCGAGTAGAGAATGCCGTCGCGATACAGCTGCACCGAGCGATGCAGATGACCGAAAAAGACACCGCGACAGCGATCGGGCGCGAACTTCCCGAGCAAGGCATGAAGCGCCTCCCCGTTCCGCAAAGGCAGGAACTCATCAATCCAGGCCGAATGAATCGGGAACGGCTGGTAGTGGACGAAAACGGCGAACGGCTCGTGACCGGCCTCCAGTTGCGCGGCCAAAGCCTCGAGCTGATTTTCCGGAAGGTCTCCGTGGGGTTCTGCCGGGTTCGGGACATTCGCGTCGAGCACAAAGCCGAGCATTCCGGGTAGCTCAAATCGATAGGCCAAGCGGTCGGCGTCTTTTACCATCGATGTTCTCGGTCCCATGGCGACGGCGGAAGCCGCCATCATCGCGCTGTCATCGTGATTCCCCGAAGCCACGTAGAGCGGAACTCGCGAAGCCAGCGGCGCCAGGGCTTCCGCGGCGACCTGGTAGGCGGCCGGGTCGGGGTCGTTCACCAGATCGCCGGTGTGGATCACAAAATCGGGCGTGAAATCCAGTCGATCGATGGCGCGCAGAATGCGGTCCAGCCTCTCGCTGGGACGCGAACCCCGCACCTCGAAATCGGTCGAGGGACCGAGATGCGTGTCGCTGAGATGAATGCCGTGAAGCAGCCCTGACATGGGGAAAGCGGATCGACGTTTTGGTTTGGGCCAGTCGCGAGCCAACTCGACTCGAATTTCGTGATCCTGTCAGGTCAGGGTTTTTTTACCGATTCAGATGGCTTGCTCCGGCTTTGGGCGAAGAGCCAGTCCCACAACTCGGGAGTGTCATAGGCCTGCGTCCAGGAGTCGTGCCCAGCTTCAGGGTAAACCGTGAACTTCACACCTCCGTTGCCGTGCTTCTTGAGTGTCTCCACCAGTCGCTCCGATTCGAAGATCGGGACGGCGGTGTCTTTTCCTCCGTGAAATACCCAGATCGGCATGGTGGGGAGATTTCTCATCAGGTAGGGCACGCCGCCTCCGCAAACCGGAACCAGGGCAGCGAATCGATCCGGATGCCGACTTCCAAAAGCCCAGGTTCCATACCCACCCATGCTGAGACCCGTCAGGTAGATGCGGTCCGAATCGACGCGGAATTCCTTTTCGGCGTGATCGATCAGTTCCATCACGGGCTCTTCCGGCCACCAGCCGTCGGTCGGGCATTGTGGTGAAATCACGATCGCCGGAAACTTCTTGCCGGCCTCGATCAGTTTCGGCGGGCCGTGTTTCTTGAGCAGTTCCAGATCGTTCCCCCGTTCGCCGGCACCGTGGAGGAAGACCAGGAGCGGCCACTTTTTGGAGGCGTTTTCCGGCGCGTCGTAGCCTTCCGGGAGTTGGAGCAGGTAATTCAGGGAAAGTTCCTTGGTGGCGTGAAATTCGGCCGCCTTCTGGGAACTCTCCTGGCCCAACATGGATGAGACGGAGAAAGCGGCGGCGGCAACCAAAGCCGCGACCGACAGGGTGGGGGAGGGGGTTGTCATTACCCAAAACGCTAGCACCGGCGGCGGCGCTTGCAAAGCCGGTGATTTCGCCGTTTTGGAAAACAACAAACCCTGTCAGGTCGCGGACCTGACAGG